>NZ_JBMDIO010000006.1:0-262171 GCF_057808725.1 Novosphingobium sp. FG90 | reverse complement strand
AGTCCTGGGCGGTGACCCGGGGGCCAAGCGCCGATCCCGACGACAAGCGCCTTGCTGTGCGCACCGAGGATCATCCGTTGTCCTACGGCGCGTTCGAAGGCGGCATACCCAAGGGCGAATACGGCGGCGGCACGGTGATGCTCTGGGACCGGGGCACGTGGGCGCCGGTCGCGGGCAAGAGCGCGAAGGACATCGCGGACGGCCACCTCCACTTCACCCTCGATGGCGAGCGGATGAAAGGCGAATGGCTGCTCGTGCGCATGAAGCCCAGACCCGGCGAGAAGCGCGAGAACTGGCTGCTGCGCAAGGTGAAGGATGCCCATGCACAGACGGGTGACATGCTCGTCGAGCAGGGCCTGACCAGCGTGCTCACCGGCCGCACCATGGCCGAGATCGAAGCCGACAAGGGCGGCACCCATTCGCTGAAAGGCAAGAAGGGCGATGCCTTCGCGCAGGTGATGGAGAAGGCCGCCTCTCGCAACGCGCGGCACAAGCGCCCCTCCCGCAAAGCTTCGGGCAAACCACCGAAGTTCCGCCCCGTCCAGCTCGCCACGCTGGTAGACACGGTGCCAACCGGCAACCTGTGGATGCACGAGATCAAATTCGACGGTTACCGCGCGCTCATCGCGGCGGCCGGGGGCAAGGTCGTCGTCCATACCCGCAGTGGCCTCGACTGGACCGACAAGTTCGCCCCGCTCGCCGCGCATATCGCCGCGCTGGACCTGCCGCCCTGCCTGATCGACGGCGAGATCATCGCGCGCGGGCCGGAGGGCAACCCCGACTTCTCCAGCCTCCAGGCCGTGCTCAAGCGCGGCAAAGGCAGCCAGGGCTCAGACCAGCCCCTTGAATTCCATGCCTTCGATCTCCTCGAACTGGATGGCGAGGATCTGGCGGCGATGCCCAATATCGAGCGCAAGGAGCGGCTTGAGGCGCTGCTTGCGGATGCCGCGCCGCCGATCTTCATCGCCGACCACATGATCGGCGCGGGCGAAAAGCTCTACGATGCGATGTGCGGCGCCGGGCAGGAAGGGATCATCGCCAAGCGCATCGATGCACCGTACCGGGGCCGCCGCACGAAGGACTGGGTCAAGGTCAAGTGCACCCGGCGGCAGGAATTCGTCATCGTCGGGTGGGCGAAGTCGAACGCCAGGGGGCGCCCGTTCTCCTCCCTGCTGCTGGGGCAGTACGAGGGCAAGACCCTTGTCTATCGCGGCAAGGTGGGCACCGGCTTCGATGCCGAGGGTCTTGCCGACATGGCGGGGCGGCTTGAGAAGCTGGCGCGCAAGACCCCGCCGCTCGATGTCGACAAGACCGAGGCACGCGGCGCAAGCTGGGTCACTCCGAAACTGGTGGCGGAAGTCGCCTTCGCCGAATTGACCGGGGAGGGCCGCGTGCGCCATGGCAGCTTCCTTGGCCTGAGAACCGACAAGAAGGCCCGGGCGGTGACTCCGGAGAAAGCCCAGGCCACGCCGCAGGCAGAGATCGCAGTCAAGATCAGCAACCGTGAGCGCGTGATCTTCCCCGAAAGCGGCGACACCAAGGGCGACCTTGCGGATTACTATGCGGCCATCGCGCCGCTGATGCTGCCGTTCGTGGCGAACCGTCCGATCAGCCTAGTGCGCTGCCCGCAGGGTCGGGCGAAGAAATGCTTCTTCCAGAAGCATGACAGCGGCACTTTCGGCGATCACGTCCATCACGTGCCGATCCGCGAAAAGGGCGGGGGCGCGGAGGACTACCTCTACCTGAGCGATGCCGAGGGCCTCCTTTCCTGCGTGCAGATGGGCACGATCGAGTTCCACGGCTGGGCCGCAAGGACCGACGACGTGGAACGCCCCGACCGCATGATCTTCGATCTCGACCCCGACGAGGGGCTGGATTTCAAGGCATGCATCCAAGCCGCCAAGGACATCCGCGCCCGGCTCGCCGACCTCGGGCTGGTGACCTTTGCCATGCTGTCCGGCGGCAAGGGCGTCCATGTCGTCGTGCCGCTCAAGCGCGGGCACGACTGGGATACCCACAAGGACTTCGCCCGCCGCTTCGCCGAAGCGATGAGCCTTTCCGAGCCGGACCGCTATGTCGCGACGATGAGCAAGGCCAGGCGAAAGGGCCGCATCTTCATCGACTGGTTGCGTAATCAGCGCGGGGCGACCGCCGTGCTGCCGTATTCCGCGCGGTCACGGGAAGGCGCCCCGGTAGCGGTGCCGGTAAGCTGGGATGAACTGGGCGACATGAAAACTGCGCACCCGTTCTCGATCGGTGATGCTCCTGAACTGATCGAACGATCAGAAACGTTGCATGGCTGGGGTTTTGCCGACCAACAGCTTCCAGAAATTTGACGTCGCGGCCTTGACCGTGCCTTCGAAAAACTCGCTCCATGCAACATGGTGCAGGGCGCTGTGCCAAGCCCGTCGCAACTTCGCCACCGGTCCATGTGACGACGACAAAGACCCGATCCGTAATCCCGATCGCGTGCATAAAGCCGTTGACGTTGGTGCATGTTTTGAATGACGTCCATTACGCAAGAACAGGCCTTAGGCTCATTTCAGAACATCGTCACCAAGCTCAGATAGCCATTGAAAGCTGTACCAAAGCGGGGGCTGTAGATGGGATGTACCGTGACCCCTAGCCCAGGCTGAAGATATAAGCCCGGACTTACCCGGTAGGCGTAACTTGCGATAAGCGCCCAAGTGGCATGATAATTACGCTCGCCTTGTACGGTCCGTGCGCGCAGTCCCGCCGGGCTGTACTTGTTGAGCGTGGCCACCAGCGATGCGAGGTCGAAGGGGCGGCTCTTTAGCATACCCACGGCGTAGATCCGCCCTTCGTAATATTGGGTATAGAAGTTCTGCCGTGGCGGCGCGTAGTTGAAGGTGGCACCCACATAGAAACCGCGCGCGGGCTTTTGCGGATCGGGCTGCGTGATCTGCTTGTCTCCCGCGATGAACGCCGCCCAGTTGGTAGAGCGGGCTCCGTCGAAAGTATCGAATTTCGTCGTATTGTAGATGCCGCCGCCGCGTATCCATATCAACTTTGCTCCGCGGGCGGCGGATCGATTGAAGCCGACTTCGTCGATGACCAACACGCCGGTGCCGGGCGGGTGGAAGCGGAAGCCCCCCGGATTCACCGCATTCTCGGCGGTCGCACCGCCGGCCGGCAGGCTGCGCTGTACACCGACTTTGTTATAGAGGTGCTTGCCGGCCTTGATGCGCGCATTGAAGCCGGGAGCAGCGAACCCGCCATAGCTCAGGCCCAACTGGAACGGGATAGTCGCTTGCGGCCCGAGGTTACCGGTGGCCAGGTTGCCCCCGACATTGATTCCCAGAAATTCCTGCGTGTTGTCGATATAGCCCAATTTGAAATCGACGCGGTCATGGAACAGCGACTGATAGTAATGCAGCCGACCGATGCGCAGTTTTTTCGGCCCGTTGACCTCTGGGAAGCTGTTATCGACGAGGCTGAACGTCGTGGCGATCTGGCCGCCTGCGATGCCGATCATGTCCAAGTCATACGTGGCGGTAAGGCTTACGGTGGTGTTGGTGCGGGTGATATCCTGCCCGTTGTACAGTTGCGGACCCTTGTAGCCGCGATCGTTCTGCAGGAAGTCGTACTGGAAATTGGCGGTATTGATCGGCGAAATGCCGATGCCGATGTCCGCCAGCGCGTCGCGGATGCCCCCGTGGTCGGACAGTATCGTGTCGGCCACCCTGGGATAATTGATGGCCCAGCCTTTGAGACTGAGATCGTCGAACCGCTTGTAACGATCCTGTGGCGAGGGAGAGGGGGCGTCTTCGCTGTCGCGCGGAGGCACCTGTGAGGCTGATGATTCGGCGGGCACTGCTTGTGCGGGCGTCCCACTGCTCTGTTCCTGAGCGGGGGCGGGAGATGGATGGAATATGGTCGTTGCAAGCAGCGCGGCGGTCAGGAGGGGAATCTGCGACGTATGCAAAGGAAATATCATGAAGACGGCCCGTTATCGTTGGAGATGGGTTCGAAATTGTGTTCCCCCACAAAATCCGGCGGTCTTTTCTCCAGAAATGCCGCAACACCTTCGCGCCCCTCCCGGCCCGCGCAGGCGGCGGCGATCGCAAGCGCTTCCGCTTCCAGATGCTCGCGCAGGGTCACGGTATGCGAAGCCGCCAGCAGTTGCCGACATGTCCCCAGCGCGCCGACCGGCCCGGCGGCAAGTTGTGCCGCCAGCAGCCATGCCTCTTCGGCAAGGACGTCGTCTGGCACCACGCGCGTGACCAGGCCGATCGCAGCGGCCTCCTGCGCATCCACGCGCCGGTTGGTCAGGATCAGGCTCTGCGCCTGCCGCAGACCGACCAGCTTCGGCAAAATCCACGACAGGCCGCCATCGGGTGTCAGTCCGACACCGGCATATGCGGCAGTGAAATGGGAGGATGCGGCGGCAAGAACAATATCGCCGAGAATGCCGAGGCTCATCCCCGCACCCGCCGCCGGGCCGTTGATCGCGCAGACCAGTGGCTTGGGCATGGTGGCAAGACCGTGAACTGCGTGATGGAAACACTGCGCCAGCCCGAACACATGCGTCCGTGCATCGCTTCCGGCCCGAGCGAACAAGTCGATATCCCCTCCGACCGAGAAGAAGCGGCCGCTGCCGGTCAGAAGGACACAGCGCACGTCTTCGGACGCGGCGCAGATATCGACTGTCTCGCACAGCCCCTCTGCGATCTCCGGGGAAATCGCGTTGCGCATTTCCGGACGGGAAAGGGTAAGGCGGGCCACTCCCTTGTCGATGGTCAGGCTCACAGGTTCGGAAGCGATCACTGCGCAGTTGATCCGCCATCGACCACCAGTTCGGCGCCGGTCATGTATCGCGCCGCGTCACCGGCAAGAAACGCCACGGCATCGGCGATCTCTTCGGGGACGCCAATCCGGCCGATGGGAACATCGTCCATCAGGCGGCGGGCGACCTTCGGATCCGCGTGCGCGGACGCCGTGAGCGGAGTGGCCACATGGCCCGGATGGATCGAGTTCGCGCGTACCCCGTTTCCGGCAGCGGCGCATTCCAGCGCGGTCGCCTTGGTGAACATCCTGACGCCACCTTTCGCGGCGCAGTAGGACGCACAATCGGGCGCGGCGACGATCCCCCGGATCGAAGACATGTTGATGATCGACCCGCGTCCGGATGCCGCCAGCAACGGCATCATGTACCTGGTGGCAAGGAAGATGCTGTCGAGATTGACACCGATCACTGATCGCCACATGTCGAGCGAGGTTTCCGCGATCGAGCCGAACTTGCCGAACCCGGCGTTATTGAACAGCACGTCCAGGCGCCCGAACTGGTTTTCGATGCGGGTGGCGAGAGCGATCCAGCCCGGCTCGTCAGTGACGTCGAGCGTGATTGCTTCGTGGCCAGAACCGGGCATGGCATCCAGAGCGCGCGTCAGGCCTGCCGTATCGAGGTCGGCCATCAGCACTTGTGCTCCTTCCTCGGCAAAGCGTCTGGCCGTGGCCAGGCCGATGCCCGATGCGGCGCCGGTTACCAGTGTGATGCGACCGTGCAGTATGCTCACGATGCCGCCCCTTGCATGTCGGCGTCGCTCTTGCTCAGCGACAGCAGGCTGGCGAACTGCGGATTGGTGCGGGACAGGATCGCCTGCGTCCTCTCCGCGATCGACGTGTCGAAACCGTCGGATGTGAAGACATAGAGCTTTTCGTCGCGAATTCCCGCGAACGCCTGTTCGGCTACGGTCTCGGGCGAGATCGCGTTGCGGTAGAGGTTATCGGCAATTTCCTGCAATTCCTGCGACTCCTGCGCTCTGCCATGCTCCGGCCGCAGACTGTCGGGCCGCGAACGTTCCGCATCGTAGATCCGCGTGGCGACAAGGCCCGGACACAGCATGGTGACCCCGATGGGGGCGCCCTCATCGCGAAGGCCCGCATAGAGCGCTTCGGTGATACGCACGACGGCATGTTTGGACGAACCGTAGACCGCTGAACCGGCGCCGCTGACGAACCCGGCAACCGATGCGGTGTTGAGGACATGACCGGGGCGGCCGTCGGCGATCATGCGGGGAACGAAGCTGCGAATGCCGTTCACTACCCCTTCGACATTGACGCCGAAGGCCCAGCGCCAATCCTCCAGCGGGTAATCCCAGACGAGTCGATGCCGCCCACCCGGAACCACGCCGGCATTGTTGCACAGCAGGTCCACGCTTCCGAAACTATGCCATGCCAGATCGGCGAGCGCCTGCACGGACGCGGGATCGGCCACGTCGGTCCGGGCTAGAACGATCGGCGTCGCGCCAAGTCCGGCGGCGACGGTTTCAAGGTCCGCCAAGTTTATGTCGGCCAGCAAGAGGTTCATTCCCTGCGCTGCGGCCAGTTGCGCCAATGCCGCGCCGATGCCGCTGCCTGCGCCGGTGATAACGGCCGTCTTGCCAGAGAAGTCCTTCATTTTGCTTCCTCTCTCTCTTCGCCCGGATCCCTTTGAGCGGGACTCGACACGCGGCTGAATTTAATCAACCGACCGGTCGGGCGTCAATTACCTTATCCCCATTGACCGATGCGGCGCCTCGGCATAGCGTTTACCAAACCGACCGGACGGTCTGGATTAATGGGAGAGAGCATGACCGTTTCTATCAGTCCTTTGCCGGCGCTGGGTCTGCTCCGGCGCGATGCGCCCAAGACGGTGGCGGGATTTCGCCGGTTCAGATCCGTCATCGAGACTGACGGCGCGCTTCCGGCTTGCGTCAAATTGCTCTTCACGGCCTGCGCGGCCACGACCAAGGGTTACGAGGAGATGGCCCGCCGGGAATTGTCCGCTGCCAGAGATGCAGGGTTGACGGCAGAGCAGGCAGGGGCAGCGGTGGCCATCCTGTCGAGTGTGCGCGGCGAAGGGGCAGCCTTGCGGTTTCATGGCATCCATGCATCGGTGTTCGGCGACGCCGCCGATGCGCAGGCCGAGGAACAGCCGGTTGAGGTGGCGCCCGGCGACGCCGAAGCCAATTTCCTGCATTACTTCGGTACGATGCCGCCTTCGCTTGGCAAACTGCTGGATCTGGTGCCGGTTGCGGGCGATGCATATTACCTTATGCGCGAGGGCACGTTGTCCGGCACCGCGCTTGGGCCGATGAATGCGGAACTGTTGCTCGTGACCGTACTCGCCGCCGACTACAGCAGTTGGGCATCGGTCCACATGAACGGCGCGCGCAAGGCAGGAGCCAGCGAGCAGGCGGTTGCGGAGGCGGTGATCTGCGCCGTGCCCACCAGCGGCCTGTCGGCCTGGGTGGTCGGCGCGACATCCATGGATGCATGACCGTACCCCAAGTCCGCTGCTTACAGGCCGCTGACGAGGTGACCGCCATCCACGGCGATTACTCCGCCGGTCATGTAAGCTGACTGGTCGCCGACCAGCAGCAGCAAGGGGCCGTCCAGATCGTGCATGGTGCCAAGGCGCTTTTGCGGGATACGCGCGATCAGTCGCTTGCCCGCGTCCGATTGGAAGAAGTTCCGGTTGAGGTCGGTTTCAATATATCCGGGCGCCAGTGCATTGACCCGGATCCCGCGTGGCGCCCATTCGAGCGCCAGGGCTTTCGTCAACTGGATCAGCCCGGCCTTGCTGGCGGCATAGGCGGCCAGGCCCTTGGATACCCGCTCGCCCAGAATCGATGCGACGTTGACGATGGCGCCTCCTCCCGTCATCGCGAGCGCGGCCTGCCGTGCGACAAGGAATGCCCCGGTCAGGTTGGGTTGCAGTACCGAAAGCCAGTCTTCCGGCGAAACATCGATCGCGGCACGGGTTTGCGCGACTCCAGCATTATTGACCACGATCGAGAGGGGTGGGGCAGTGTCCCGGGCGATCCGCTCGAACCCGGCGGCGACGGATGCCGGATCGATGACGTCCATGATCACCGGTCGGCAGCGTCCCTGCGTCTCCTCCGCCAACGAAGCCAGGGCGTCTTCGCGCCGTCCGGCCGCGAAAACGGTGGCGCCATGCCTTGCCAGCAGCCGGGCGAAATGCCGGCCGAGTCCGGAACTCGCGCCGGTCACCAGTACGGATTGTCCATTCAGGTCCATCAAACTTGTCCTCTCGCCCGGTTTCGCCTTGCGCATTCGTCGCTTCGCCTTCAAGGCTATAGGCGGCCGACCGGACGGTCGATGCTCAAAAGGGACAGTGGATGCAATTATCCGGCAAACGTGCGATCGTGACCGGGGCGGCGAAGGGGCTGGGGGCTGCGATAGCGACTGCCTTCGCCCGCGAGGGCGCGCGGGTCGCGGTCGCGGACATCGATGTGGCAGGATGTGACAGGATCGCTGGGGCGATCGCTGCGACCGGCGGCGATGCCCTTGCGTGCCGTCTTGACGTGACGCGGGAAGACGAATGGGCCGCCATCGTGCAGGATCTTGTAGCGCGATGGTCCGGCGTGGACATACTCGTCAACAATGCGGCGATCGCGTCGGCTCTGGTGCGGATCGAGGATCGCCTGCCGGAAGATTGGGACCGCAACATGGCGATCAATGCACGCGGGCCGTTTCTGGGAACGCGCGCGCTGCTGCCGGTATTCAGGGCCAATCGCGGCGGTGCGATCGTCAACGTCTCGTCCGTGGCGGGGTTGGGACAGTCGCAGATCATGGATCCGGCCTATGCCTGCAGCAAGGCGGCGCTGACGATGCTGACCCGGATAACCGCCGCGCAGCATGCGGCCGATGGTGTGCGTTGCAACTCTGTCCACCCCGGCCCGATCAATAGCGATCTCGCGCGGGCCGCTTATCCCGATGAGCGGGCCTTTGCCCGCCGGGTGGCTCGCGTTCCTGCAGGGCGCATGGCGAACATGGAGGAAGTGGTGGACGCGGTCGTCTATTTGGCGAGTGATCGATCGTCCTATATCACGGGCACAGGGCTGGCCGTGGACGGCGGCGCATTGGTACAATAGCATCAGGGTTGGCCTGCGGGCCTGATAAAGACAAAGGTAACAGCCGAGCATGGCACGACAAGCGACCAAGAAGCGACCTACGACCGAGGCGCATGGCGAGAAGCGCAATGAAATCCTCAAGCATTGCGCCATCCTGTTCGACCGGGTCGGTTATCACAAGGCATCCATGCAGATGCTTGCGGATGAGGTCGGTCTCGGCAAGCCGACGCTCTATCACTACTTCCGCAGCAAGCATGACATCCTCTACGCCATCCACGATGCGCACATGAGCGCGTTGCTGGAGGGCCTGGACAGCGACGATGCCCAGGCAGACCCGCTGGCTCTGCTGCGCAGCGCGTGCATCGACATCCTGCGGCAGATCGCCGACCATCCGGGTTATGTAAGGGCCTTCATGGATCATTACGGCGATCTGGAGGGGAGCCTGGGCAACCAGATCAAAGAGCGAAGGAATGCCTATTTCGCCCGGCTCCAGGGGATCATCATCAAGGGGATTGAAGGCGGCCAGTTCCGTGATTGCGATCCCACCCTCACCACTTACGCATTCCTCGGCATGTGCAACTGGGCCTATAAATGGTATCCGCGGCTCGCCAAGAAGCAGTCGCCCGAACAGGTGGCCGATGCCTTGTGTCGGCCGTTCTTCGAAGGCCTCAGCAAGCACGCGGGCTGATCGCAGATGACCGCCGATATCTCGTCGATGCTTGCTGCGGTGCGTTTTGAAGATTCTTCGGGAATACGCGGGGCGGCAGAAGCACTGCGTGATTTCGTCCAACATCTCAGCGGGTTGCGGACGGCAGTTACGGATAACATCGCAAGCCGGGAGCCGATGCGCGACGGCGATGGCGAAATCCTGGCGAGCGAGGTCTTCGGCTTCCGCGCGCACGAGGACGCCTGCTGGTGGCAGTCTCCGCAACTGGCGCTTTCGTCACCCCTGACCAGCGCATGCCGGATCGAGGCCGAGCCTTTCTGGTGCAACGCAGACGGGTATCGCACGCGCGTCCGAAATCCGCTTCTCGACGCGCTCGACATGTCGGATTTCCGGCGGCGTGCCCTTACCGCCGCTGCGTTGGTGGTGCCTGTCCATCTGCCGTTCGGACAGATCGGCGCCGCCAGTTTCCTGTCTCCGGACCAGGATGCCCATGACCTTTCCCAAGCCTTCGATCTGCATTCGGACACGTTGGCCATCGTTGCGCGTGCGTTCGTGCATTGCTATTTCGCCGTCACCGCCCGGCCGCGCCGCGACATGACGGGCACGTCCCTGACCAAGCGAGAAGTCGAATGCCTGCGATGGGCGGCAGTGGGCAAGACGAACGATGAGATCGGTCTGATCCTCGGCCTCCAGCGCAGCACGGTGCGCTTCCATATTCGCGCCGCATCCCGAAGGCTGGATGCGGTCAACCGCGACCAGACGCTCTTCAAGGCGGCACAACTGGGGTATCTGGGGATGGTGCGCTGATGCGCTGACGCATTGGTCAGAAGCCAATGGAGCAAGATACGCACTAGACTTGCAGGCGAGGAGAAGATCCATGCCTGCAGTGCACACGCCTTCTGATCGTCACGCGGTCCGGAATGAAGTCGGTCCAATTTTTCCGTTTGCTTGCGCATCGACGGCCCGCTGACATGGACCTTCGTTTCACCGATGCACAGCGCACCTTTCGTGCCGAGGTTCGCGCCTTTCTGGACCGGTCCTTGCCCGAGCGGCTGCGCAGCGGCGCGGCGCTGACGTCCGGAGTATTCGCCGAACCCGATGTCGCGCGCGAATGGCAGGCGATCCTCGAGGCGCAGGGGTGGCTGGTGTACCACTGGCCCAAAGAGGCCGGTGGGCCGGGATGGTCTCCCCTTCAGCGCTGGATATTCGAGAAGGAATGCGCGCTCGCCGGAGCGCCGGTTCTGCCGGGAATGGGGCTCAAGCTGGTCGGCCCGGTTATTTACACTTTCGGGAGTGAGTCGCAGCAGGAACATTACCTGCCAAGGCTACGCAGCGCCGAGCATGTCTGGGCGCAGGGCTTTTCCGAACCCGGCTCCGGCTCCGATCTCGCCAGCCTGCGCACGCGGGCGATCCGAGACGGCGAGTACTATGTCGTCTCCGGTCACAAGATCTGGACCACGCAGGCGCAGTTCGCGAACCACCTCTTCGCGCTCGTTCGCACCGATCCTTCGGTAAAACCGCAGAAAGGGATCAGCTTTCTGCTGATCGACATGGCGACACCGGGCCTTTCGGTTCGCCCGATCCTCAGCGCCTCGGGTGATCATGAGCTCAACGAAGTATTCCTCGACGAAGTGCGCGTGCCGGTTGCCAACCGCATCGGCGACGAGGGGCAGGGCTGGACGATCGCCAAGTTCCTGCTTGAGAACGAGCGTGGCGGATCGTCCTTCGCACCGCAGTTGCTCGCGGACCTGGCAAGGTTGACCAAAGCCGTCGGGACCTGGCGCGGCGACCTGGCCGCGCGGGCGGAGCGGCTCAGGTTTGAAGCCGAGGCGCTGGAAATGACCGAACTGCGCACGCTCATGGAACTGGAGGCGGGGGAGGGGCCATCGCTGCGCAGCCTGACCACCAAGCTGATCGCATCAGAGATCAGGCAGGGGATAGATCGGCTTGCCGTCGACGGTTTCGGAATGGCGGGGTTGCAACTGCCCGTGCAGCGCCCGTTCTATGGCGATGCTGCACCGCCGTCGTTCTCGGGCGCCGAAGCACAAGTTGCGGCAGCCCGCTATCTCAACAGTCGCAGCTGGTCGATCTTCGGGGGCACCAGCGAAATCCAGCTTTCCATCACCGCCAAGGCCGCACTCGGCCTGTGATCACACGGAGTATCGGTCATGCCTGAAGCTTACATCGTTTCCGCCCGGCGCACTGCAGGCGGTCGCCGCAACGGTCGTCTGGCCGGTTGGCATCCTGCCGATCTGGGTGCGCTCGTGCTCGACGCGCTGGTGGCGGAAAGCGGGGTCGATCCGGCGGCGATCGATGACGTCATAATCGGCTGTGTCAGCCAGGTGGGAGAGCAGACCTTTGCTTTTGGTCGCAACGTGGTTCTGGCATCCGGCCTGCCTGACAGCGTCCCGGCGGTGACCATAGACCGGCAATGCGGTTCCTCCCAGCAGGCACTGCATTTCGCCGCGCAGGCGGTTATGTCGGGCATGCAGGATCTCGTCATTGCAGGCGGCGTCGAAAGCATGACGCGCGTGCCGATGGGGTCCGCGATCACGCTGGCGCAGGGGGGCGGCATCGGCGCCGATCCCTTCCCGCCCTCGATCAAGGAGCGCTTTGGCGTGGATTGGTTCAACCAGTTCGCCGGCGCGCAGATGATCGCAGACAAGTACGGCTTCAGCCGAGAGCAGCACGACCGGTTTGCACTTGAAAGCCATCGCAGGGCAGCCGCCGCTGCTGCGGGCGGTGCCTTTGCCGCCGAGATCGTGCCCGTGCCAGTCAGCGATGCCGAAGGACGGCAGATCGCCCACGATCGCGACGAGGGTATCCGCGCGGATTCGACGCTGGAATCTATCGGTTCGGTCAAGCTGTTGAGCGAGACGGGAACGCTCAGCGCTGCGACGGCGAGCCAGATCTGCGACGGTGCCAGCGGCGTCCTCATTGCGTCGGAAGCAGCGGTGAAGGCCCATGGCCTGACCCCCATCGCGCGAGTGGTGAACCTTGCGGTAACCGCAGGCGACCCGGTGATCATGCTGGAAGAGCCGATCCCCGCGACGCGCCGGGTATTGCAGCGGGCAGGGCTGACCATGGCGAATATCGACCTGTTCGAGGTGAACGAAGCCTTTGCGTCGATCCCGATGGCCTGGGCGCAGGCGCTTGATGCCGATCCGGCGCGGCTCAACGTCAACGGCGGTGCGATCGCGCTGGGTCATCCGCTGGGTGCGACCGGAACCAAGCTGACCGCCACGCTGATCCATGCCTTGAAGGCCAGGGGCGGACGCTATGGTCTCCAGACGATGTGCGAGGGCGGCGGCATCGCCAATGCTTCGATCTTCGAGGTCCTGTGAGGTGAACCTTACGCTGACTGAAGAACAGGCCATGATGCGCGAAACGGTGCGGCGGTTTCTGGGCGACCGGTTCGATGCCGCGACGATGGCCAAGGCACCTATGTCGCGCGCGGACTGGCTCGCGCTTGGCGAACTGGGCTTGTTCACCTTCCTCCTGCTCGAACGGGCAGGGGGAATGGGAGCGGGGCCGGTGGAAATCATGCTGGTATCCGAAGACATGGGTCGCAGCCTGGCGATCACTCCGTTGACACAAAGCGTGCTGCATTGCGCTGCCATTATCGCGGGCAATGGAACTGAGGCGCAGATCGAGCGATGGGTCGAACCGGTGGCGCGCGGCGAGCAGGTCCTGGCCTTCGCTGCGGGAGGCAGCATCCGCAGTGGGCGGTTGACCGGGGATGTGGGCCTCGTCCGCGATGGCGTGGAGGCCGCGGCTTTTGTGGTTGCTGTCGAGAATGGCGCAGTGGTGCTGGTATCCTCTGATGGACCGGGCATCGCTCGTAGCCCGGTCCGTCTGATCGACGGCAGCATGGCGGCGGCTGTTCGCTTCGATGACGTCGAATGCGACATGATCGGGATCGACGTGCGGCAGACTGCTGGGGCAGGTTATCTGGCTGAACTGTCGATCGTCGCCGAGATGGTCGGCGCCATGGGCACGCTGCTGGACCTGACGGTGGAGTATATCGGGCAGCGCAGGCAGTTCGGCGCCGCGATCGGCAGCTTCCAGGCCATCCAGCACCGATGCGCGCGCCTCTTCGTGCTTCTGGAGCAGTCCCGGTCCATGATGCTGCGGGCGGCGCTGGCTGAGCCGGCCGAACGTGGCGAGGCGCTGCGTGCCGCGCAGGTCTATGTCGCCGATGCGGCGCTGCGCCTCGCGGAAGACGCGGTGCAACTGCACGGCGGCATGGGAGTGACCGAGGAACTGGCTGTTGGTCGAGGCCTGAGGAGGGTGCTGCTGCTGTCGCGTCTGTCGGAAACAGCCGCCCGTTTGGAAGCCTGAGGAGACGCTACCGCCGCCTGCGCAAGCCTG
This sequence comes from Novosphingobium sp. FG90, assembly GCF_057808725.1. Lineage (NCBI taxonomy): Bacteria > Pseudomonadati > Pseudomonadota > Alphaproteobacteria > Sphingomonadales > Sphingomonadaceae > Novosphingobium > Novosphingobium sp. FG90. Next base: position 248,254 of record NZ_JBMDIO010000006.1, on the reverse strand, counting down.
AACGACAGGTCCGCGGGCGGCGATCGATCGGCTTGTCATTGCGAGGAAAGCAACCCAAAACGGCGTAGTGCTGCTTTGGGTTGCTTCGCTCGCAATGGGTCGATCTGATGAGGTCGCACTTCAGGGGCCTGACCTTACCGCAATATTTCCTCACCATACCATTTCGCGGCAAGCAGGAAGCATCCGCCTGCGACCAGCCCCAGCAGGGAAAGCGATGCCATTGCGTATCGTAATCCTTCGGCGCCGCCCCCCAGCAAGTCACTAAGAATGCCGGTCAGCCATGGACCAAGTCCCAACCCGACGATGTTCACGGACAGGAGCAGGATCGAGGACGTGAAAGCGCGTATCGACGTTGGCACAAGGGACTGCGTCATGGCGATGATCGGCGAGTAGTAGAAGAACATCAGCATGACGGCGATGCCTCCGGCGACAAGCGATATCGCAAGGGAAGAGGCCGTGAATTGTATCACCGCAGCAGGCACCACGGCGACCATCGCCGCCCCCGAAAGCATCGGGCGCATTTGCACATCTGTCGCGCTGATCCGGTCCGTAAGCCACCCTCCCAGGAAAATGCCGATCCCGCCGCCTATCCCGCTCATGAATGCCAGTGCGGTGGCGATATCTCCCAGGGTCATGCCATGGGCGCGTGCGTAGAACGGGGCGTTCCAGTTGAGCGCCATGCTCAGGACAAAGTTGTTCAGCGCGCCGCCGGCAAACAGCAGCAGCAGACTCTTCTGCCGGGCCATGAGCCTGAGACCGTCCCTCCACGGCGGTGCCTCCTGGACTTTGGCTGTTTCGAACCGTCCACGCGGCGGCTCTTTCAACAGTTGCAACACGATCGGTGCAAGCAGGACACCGATGCCGCCGATGATCCACAGGGCTGCTCGCCAGTCGATCGCCTGGGCAAGCCATCCACCTGACAAGTAGCCCAGCATGACGCCGATCGGCAAGGCGAGGCCCCAGACGGACAACGCCGTTGCCCGCTGGTTGGGCGGATAGTAATCGGCGATTACCGAATGACTGGCCGGGATGCTGCCGGCTTCGCCAAGTGCGACCCCGATGCGGAAGAATACCAATGTCGCGAAACCGGTACTGAAGCCGCTGAGTGCGGTCATCGCGCTCCACAAGAGCAGGGAAGCGGCGATGACGTGCTTGCGGCTGTAGCGATCCGCAAGACGTGCGACAGGCACGCCCAATGTGGAGTAGAAGAGCGCAAAGGCGAGCCCGGTCAAAAGACCGAGTTGCCCGTCGCTGAGAAGGAGGTCCCGCTTGATCGGCACCTGCAGTATCGAGATGATCGTGCGATCGAGATAATTGAATACCGAAACCAGAATGAGGATGAGCAATGCCATCCTGCCTTCGCGTGCAGACCCCCCGATGATCGTTTCGTTTCGCATCTTACTTGCCGAACCTCCCAGTGAAGGTAATTCCGATCGAACGCGGCGGCGCGACTGCTACACGTTCAACGTCGAGGTTGCCGATCCCTCCGGCCGCAGCGACTTCAGCGCGGGTCACATGATAGAAGGCGTACTGCAGGCCGTTGGTGACATATTGCTTGTCGAAAAGGTTCTTGGACCAAATTCGGACATCCCACATGCCGTTCGGGGCTGTGTAGGTGATGGATGCGTTGGCGACGTTGCTGCGCTTTGTCAGCGGAACCGTAGGCTGCCCGCCACCGGTTGAGGTCACCTGATAGCTGCTGGCATATTTCGTGTCGGCGTGGAAAGTCAGGCGCGCTCCGCTTGCGAGATCGACGTCGTAGTCAGCCAAGGCGGTGAAATCGTGCTTCGGGGTGAATGGAGCCTGGTTTCCGGTACAATCCAAGCCCGAGGCCGTGCATCCGGTGAAGCTACGGTAGAAGGCATCGGTGTATGCATAATTCACGCCGAAGGAGAGGCCGGCTGCCGGACGCAGCGTCGCCTCGACTTCGACGCCCTTGGCGCGCAAGGAGCCGGCGTTCGAGTCCTGGAAAACACCATTGACCTGCGAGCGTACCTGAAGGTTGCTGGTATCCGCGAGAAAGCCAGTCAGGTTCAGAGTCAGAAGACGATCGAAGAAATCGGTTTTCGTACCGATCTCGTAGCTCCAGGTCGTCTGCGCCTTGAGTGGCGTAGCGGCTGCGGTCGGCGTTCGCACGTTGAAACTCCAGCCGCCGCCCTGGAAGCCTTTCGATGCCGATGCATAGACAAGGCTGTTCGCCATCGGCTTGTATTCGAGGATGACGCGCGGTGTGAAGCCTGACCAGCTGTCTGTCGCATCGTCGCTTGCGGGAAGGTCGACGTAGTATGGGCCGCCTTGGAATGGGGACGATCCGATGTGACGGGTGTAACCGGTCTTCCTTTCGTAAGAATACCGGAGGCCGGCGGTCAGGGCCAATTTGTCCGTGAAGGCATACTTGCCTTCCGCGTAGGGGCCAAAACTTCTATTCTCGATTTGACCTTCGAATGTCTGGTTCGGCGTGTACAGTCCGCCGTTCAACACAGAAAAGTAGAGAGTGGGGTCGGTTCCGTTGAAGCCGAAGACCGTCGTGTGATTAAGGTCCTCTTAGCCGAAATAGGCCCCTGCAACGAGACTGAACTTGCCGCCGAATTCCGATGTGAAACGAAATTCCTGGCTCAGCTGCCATTCATCGTTCGTATTGAATGAAGGGGCGTTGACCGGGTTCGGGCCGCCGTCGGCATCTTCCGCCAGACGCGCCTTCAGCGAACGATAGCCGGTGATGGAACTGATTCGACCGATACCGGCATCGTAGCTGACATTGAGTATCCCGGTCCACATGGTGCGGCGGGTGAAACCATCGTCGTCCAGCATGACCTTATGCAAGTCACCGCCAGTGCGCTCGGCAACCTGGGCCGCCAGCGCGCCATCGCCAATGATCGTCGGGCCATCACCGTAGCCCCGGCGGTGCAGATAGGATCCACTGAGTACGACATCCCAGTTATCCCCCGGCTGCCAGCGTAGCGAACCGCGCACCGAGGCGACCTTGTTGTTAGCAAGGTAATTGCCCGTCACCAGGTTGTGCTGGTAGCCGCCGACTGACTTGACGCTGTAGGCGAGGCGACCCGCGAGCGTTTCAGCAATCGGAACATTCACAAATCCATCAGTTTCAAATCCGCCCTTTCCACCTTTATAGGTTAGCGCCGTCAAGGTGCCGCGGCCGTTCCAGCTGCCGATCTCGGGCGTATTGTTCGTGATCTGCAACGCCCCGCCGACAGCGTTGCGGCCGAAAGTGGTTCCTTGCGGACCACGCAGGACCGATACCTGCGAAACATCGAACAGGTTTGCGTCGAACGACGCAAGCGTGCCGTAGTAGATGTCGTCGATATAGACGCCGACCGGATTCTCGAGCCCGGGCGAATCATTGATTGTGCCCTGGCCGCGGATCTGGACGGTGATGACCGACGTTCCCTTTACCGGGACAAACGTCGGGCCAGGCGCGATCTTCACGATCTCCGCGAAATTGTCGATCTTGCGGGACTGGATTTGCTGTTCGCCCAGTGCGCTGACTGCAATCGGAACATCCTGCATGCGCTCGGCGCGGCGCGTTGCAGTAACGATGATATCGCCAATTTCGGTCTTTGTGGCTGCGGGCTTCGCTTCCTCGGTAGGAGGCGGGGTCTCCTGGCCGAGAGCGGGCACCGACCAGGCAAGGACGGCAGTCCCGGTCAGCGATACGGCTTTCTTCAGTGCAAAGAACTTCTTGCCCATCATTTCACTCTCCCAATGGGCCGCAGGCAGATTATCGTTGCATGGCCTGCGTGCCGTGCTTCTATTTTCGTCGTGAAGTCTTCATGCGGCGCCCGCTTCGAGTGCTGCGGCCCACCCGGCTTCCGCCAGAGGCCGGATTCGCGTGACGATGTCCTGCGCATTGGCGGCGGTCTGCACGCCGTCGCGCGCGCGGCCCGCGATGCCCTGCAGGATCGCCGCCACCCGGAACAAGTTGAACGCGGTGTAGAAGGGATGAGTCGGATCGCAGTCGAACCCGGTCCGTTCGCGATAGCTCGCGGCGTACTGAGACGCGGTCGGAATGCCCAGCGCCCCCAGATCCGCATCCTTCAGCGTGCCGCGCACGTCCACACCTTCCGGACGGAACCATTCCATCATGTGGTAGGTCAAATCCCCGAGCGGATCGCCCAGCGTGGACAGTTCCCAGTCGATCACCGCCGCGACCCTGGGCTCTGTCGGGTGGATGAGCAGGTTGTGGAATGAATAGTCGCCGTGAATGATCGCGGTGCGGTCGGTCGAAGCGGGCACCGCATCCGGCAGCCAATCGATCAGCCGATCCATCTCGGGGATGTCCTGCGTGCGCGAAGCCTCATACTGCCGAGACCACCGCGATATCTGCCGCAGGAAGTAATTGCCGCCGCGCCCGAAATCGCCGAGTCCGATGGCTTCGGGGTCTACCTGATGCAGCCGAGCCAGGGTCTCGTTGGCTGAATCGTAGATGGCCGCGCGGTCCTGCGGCGATACGCCGGGCATGCGCGGATCCCAGAAGCTGCGGCCCGGGACGTGGCGCATGACGTAGAACGCGGTGCCGATGACGTCGTCGTCCTCGCACAGCACCAGTGGTTCCGGCACGGGCAGGCCGGCTTCATACAGGGCGCGGGTGACGCGATACTCCCTGTCCACCGCATGCGCCGATTTGAGCAGCACGCCGGCAGGCTTGCGCCGCAGGACGTAGCGCGCGTCGGCGGTGGACAGCAGGAACGTCGGGTTCGACTGACCGCCTTCGAATTGCTGCACGCCGATTTCGCCGGACATCCCGGGAACGCGGCCGACAAGGTAGGCTGAAAGGCGCGCCTCGTCGAAGGCACTGTTACGGGGGACATCGACGGTCTGGCCGATCATGGCCGCAGGTTGCGCGCCGCTCACGATCCTGCCTCCGGGGCATCGTCGTACTTGGCTAGTTCGAGCCGTGCGAGCTGGCGTTCGTGGACTTCATCCGGCCCGTCGGTCAACCGCACGATGCGGGTGTTCGCCCAAAGCTCGGCCAGCCCGAAATCGTCGCTCACACCGCCGCCGCCATGCGCCTGGATCGCCTCATCGACGATTCGCTGCGCAAGACGGGGCGCCGCGATCTTTATCATGGCGATCTCGGCGCGAGCGGCCTTGTTGCCCACGGTATCCATCATGTGCGCGGCTTTAAGGCAGAGCAGCCGGGACATTTCGATGTCGCAGCGGGCACGGGCGATGCGCTCTTCCCAGACCGAATGCTCGGCGATGGTTTTGCCGAAAGTCCGGCGCGAGCGCAGGCGGCGGCACATTTTTTCCAGCGCCACTTCCATCGTCGCGATGTTGCGCATGGTATGATGGATGCGGCCGGGGCCGAGTCGCCCCTGGGCAATTTCGAAGCCGCAGCCTTCTCCGAGCAGCATGTTCTGCGCCGGAACGCGCACATCTTCCAGCAGCACCTCGAAATGGCCATGCGGCGCGTGGTCGTATCCGAATACCGGCAGATGGCGTACCAGCGTGACGCCGGGGGTATCGCGTGGCACCAGGATCATCGACTGCTGGCGATAGGCCGGCGCGTCGGGGTCGGTCTTGCCCATCACGATGAAGAAATCGCAGCGTGGATGCCCCGCACCCGAGGACCACCACTTGCGTCCGTTGTTGGCCATGGAAGGCACACCGATCGCTTTGATCGACGCGGTGCTGCGTGATTACGGCTTCGCGATGGGGCATTTCCAGATGATGGATCTGGTCGGGTTGGACGTGGTGGGCCGTGACAGCACGGAACGGACGGTCATGGGCGATCTCGTCGCGATGGGTCGGCTCGGCCAGAAGCGCAATGGCGGGTTTTATGACTACGACGATCAACGCATCGCACAGACTTCGCCGATCGCGGCGGACGTCATCGCAGGGGTGGCAGAAAGTCGCGGCGTAACCCGTTCACCGACTACGGATGCTGAAATCTTGCTCGAAACCCTGCTGTTCCCGGTCGTCAACGAGGGGGCCAGGATACTCGAAGAACAGGTGGCGCTGCGTTCGGCGGACATCGATGTCGCTGCGATGCTGGGCTATAACTGGCCGGTCCACACTGGCGGACCGATGTTCTGGGCCAATACCATAGGTCTGGAGCGTATTGTTGCGGGGCTCCGCAGGTTGGAGGCATGCCACGGCAGTGCTTTCCGTCCAGCGGCGCTGCTTGAACGACTGGCCGCGAAAGGAGCCAGGCTTTGAGCGCCATAGCCAACCGGGCATGGGTATTACGGAGCCGGCCGCAGGAGCATGTCGCGGTCGATGATTTCGAATATCGCGATGATATCGGGTTGCCTGCCGATATTGAAGATAACCAGATCCTCGTTCGCAACCGGCTGTTCTCCTGTGCCCCGACTATTCGTAACTGGTTAAACGAGCCGGGAAAGAGCTACCGCGGCTCGATCGCGATAGGCGATCCGATCCAAGGGCTGTCGGGGGCTGAAGTCTTGCAGTCGCGTCATCCCGAATATGCTGTCGGCGATCTGGTGACGGCTATATCTCCGTGGCAGGATTTCGCAGTCCTGAGCCCGCACCGCGCGCCCGTTCCGGTGACGCGCATGGAAGAGGGCATGGGCCTCCTTGATGCGATGACACTGTATTCTTCCAACAGTCTGACTGCCTTTGCAGGCTTGGTGGAAGTCGGCCGCGTCCGTGCCGGGGAAACCGTGATGATTTCCGGCGCCGCGGGATCGGTCGGCGCGATGGCGTGCCAGATTGCACGCAACCTCAATTGCCGCGTTATCGGAATCGCAGGCGGCGAAGAGAAATGTCGATGGCTGCGCGATCACTGCCAGGTGGAGGCGGTTGATTACAAGGCGGGGAACCTGAGGGAACAGATTTCTTCCCTCGGCGTAAACAAGGTGAATCTTTTCTTCGATAATGTGGGCGGCGAGGCGCTTGATGTGGCGGTGGATTTCATGGCCCCATTTGGTCGCATCGTCATCTCAGGGCAGGTTTCAAGCTATGATGGCACGGCTATCGCACGTGGACCCGACATGATGAAGCTGGTTTACGGACGGCTGCAGATTTCAGGCTTTCTCGTGGGCGACTATGCGGAGCGCTATAGTGCAATGTGGGAGCAATTGAGGACTTGGTCTCAAGCTGGAAAGCTCAGTGTCCGAGTTGATCGTCGGGAGGGATTTTGTCAATTGCCGGTGGCGTTAGTTGATCTTTTTCGCGGAAGTAATCAGGGTACGTTGCTTGTCGATGTCTCTTAGTTTTGATTGATACTCATGTTGGCCGTATTTTCGAGGGTCGACCTTCACGATTCTTCCGGATATGCGACTGATCGTCTGGGACATGTGGGTTGCGCTGATCGAAGCCTGGCTGATGGAATTCAACAGAGCACCGCTGTCCGCAGGCTATCGCGGGTCGGCTGACTTGGTGTTTGCACGAGCACGGCGTGATTTGGGTGGAGAGATAATCAGCTGATATTCATGCTGGGTTGGGTAAGGTTCTTCTCCTCGAGCGAAGGAACCGTGATGCTGATCCGCAATGCGCCCGAACTCAGGGACTTTGATGTCACCGATCAGGGTCTTTACCTGAAACGCCGTCAGTTCATCGCCGGTGCCGCCGGCCTTGGCCTGGCCGCCTGTGGCGGAGCGGGGCCGGCGCTCGCGGCACCGCTCAGGTACAGTCCCAATCGCATGGAGATCGATGAGAACAAGACGTCGCTGGCGGACGTCACCGGCTATAACAACTTCTACGAATTCGGAACCGGCAAGGAAGACCCCGCAGCTCATGCCAAGATGATGCGTTCGCGTCCGTGGACCGTCACTGTGGATGGGCTGTGCGACCGACCGGGCAGCGTCGACATCGACGAACTCATCCGGCGCTTTCCGCTGGAGGAGCGCATCTATCGGATGCGCTGCGTCGAGGCATGGTCGATGGTGATCCCTTGGGTCGGTTTCCCGCTGGAGAACTTGCTCAAGTCGGTTGGCCCGAGAAGCAGCGCGAAGTACGTTTCGTTTGAGACGCTGCGCGATCCGCGCCAGATGCCGGGGCAGCGCAGTTCAGTGATCCAATGGCCCTATCGCGAAGGGTTGCGGCTCGACGAGGCGATGAATCCGCTCACGCTGCTGGCTGTGGGTCTCTACGGTCAGACTCTGCCCAACCAGAACGGGGCGCCGATTCGGCTCGTGGTCCCGTGGAAATATGGATTCAAGGGCATCAAGTCGATCGTGCGCATCCGCTTGACTGACCGGCGACCGCAAACCAGCTGGCAGATGCTGGCGCCGAGTGAATACGGCTTTTACGGCAATGTGAACCCGGCGGTCGATCATCCACGCTGGTCGCAGGCCAAGGAGAGGCGCATCGGCGAATTCTTCCGCCGCAAGACGCTGCCCTTCAATGGCTATGGAGAGCAGGTGGCTCACCTCTATCGCGGTCTCGATCCGCAAAAGCTCTACTGATGACGCGAGTGCGCGCATTGCGGGTGGAATCGGTGCTGGTCTGGCTGGTATGCGCGGCCCCTCTGCTCCTGATCCTCTATTGGGGCTTCACCAGCCGGCTGACTGCGAACCCGGTCGAATTCGTGCTTCGCGACCTCGGCTTGTGGGGCTTGCGCTTCTTGTGCCTGACGCTGGCGGTGACGCTTCTGGCGAAGTATGCGAAGATGCCCCGATTGATGCGCTATCGACGGCGGGTCGGCCTGTGGTCCTTTAGTTACATCGCGCTGCATTTGATGGTCTATCTCGGTGCCGCTCATGAGTTCGACTGGAGGGAAATCGGCGCCGACATCGTCAAGAGGCCGTATATCACCATCGGAATGGCCGCTTTTGCATTGCTGATCCCCTTGGCCATCACCTCAGCCAATGCGGTGCGGCGCAGGATGAAGCCGCTTTCGTGGCGGCGGTTGCACCGACTTGTCTATCTCATCGCCGTGATGGGCGTGGTGCACTACTTCCTGCTGGTCAAAGCCGATACTCGCAGCCCGCTCCTGTACGGCGGGATCGTGGCTGTCCTGCTGGCTGCGCGGTTGCTGCGGCCATTGCGCGCCGGACTGCCACGATGACCGAGAGCAGGCCGGACGCGGGACTGTGCAAAGCGGGGGGCAGAGCAACTATCCCGGATCATTACCCGGCCTGTTTGCTTCGGGGGTGTCCGGCAGAACTGCAGCAGGGGGCAGGTCGATCTTGATTTCGACACGCCGGTTCCGGCTGCGTCCTTCAGGATCATCGGAGCCATCGAGTTTTCGGTTCGGCGCGATGGGACGGTCTTCGCCCAACGGTATCACGGTGATCCTGCCCGGCGCCGCACCCTTGGTCTTCAGGTAGTCACTTACGGTTTCGGCGCGGCGGCGGGAGGCCGCCAGATTCGCGGCATCGGACCCACCTGAATCGCTATGGCCCCATATGGTGATCGGACCTCCCGCTTGAAACGCCGGAGATGAAATCAGGCCATCGATCAACGCAAGACCGGCTTGGTCAGGCTTACCGCCCTTTTCGGGAAACGGCACGACGAGGATTACCGGCTCGGCCAGCGGCTTTTCGGCAGGGGTTTGCTCGATGTCGGCGCGAATGATGGATTTCCTTTCGGGTCGATCCTTAGGTTCGGCCCGTGTGTCATCCACGGTGGAATTTCGCGCCTCTTCGGCCTGTGAAGCGGCTTCCTGAGGGTCGTTCCGATCGCTCTGCCCACATGCGGCAATGCCGAGAACCAGCGAGGCCATTGTTGTATATCGCGCTGTTCGGATCATCATCGAAATCATTCTATCCCCTCCTTCTTCTGGGGCGGGCGGGCATTTTCCGGATCGGCATGACGCGAAGGCCCATAGGAAATCACCAAGTCGCCAGGCTGCGGGCTCGGGCGAGATGCATGAGTAAAGAACCGTATCCGGCCGTCCCTGCGCACGACGAACAACATGTCGGCCTCATCGGGAAGCGACAGGCGTGCATCCTCGAAATCGAATTGCTCGCTGATGCGGGTCTTGCGGAAGGTCCATCCGGCGGCCTCTCGTTCCATGATCTCCTCGACACCATGGCCAGCCGTGAACATGGCGCGGCCGCGCAGCGCTTCGGGCAGGCTGCGGTGATCCTCGTCGTCACCGCTGCCTCCGAGCTGGTAGACTGAATCCCGGCCGATGTCGGGTGCGAATTCGCTACACACCAGCGCGTTGTAAGCCTCATTCTCGGTCGTCGCGACGAGCACCTGGAATTGTGCAAGGTCAAGGCGTTCCTCGGTCGTTTCCGCAAGAATCTCCCCGTGATAGGTGGCGATCCCAGCCTGCCGCGGCGCAGAGAGGCGCTGCCAGCTGGCATCGGAAATCATCACCGGCAGGTCGAGAGACTGGATCTGGCGTGCCAGTGAAATGCTCCACGGTGTACTGCCGACGATCAGCAGTCCTTTCTGAGGTGCACCGGTGACCTTCAGCCAGCGCGCTACGTAGCGAATACTGAAGCCGTGGGCGATGATCGTGGCGACCACGACCGAGAAGGATAGCGTCACGAGAATGCTGCCGTCACCATATCCAAGCTGGTCCAGTCTCAAGGCAAACAGGCCGGAAACCGCAACGGCAACCACACCGCGAGGGGCGATCCAGGCGACGAGCAGGCGTTCGTTCCACGGAATCTTGCTGAAAGCCAAAGAGATCAGAACCGTGGCCGGACGCACCAGGAATAGCAGCGCCAGCAGGAAAGCCAGGAAGCGCCATTCGAAGAGGCGCAGCACTTCGAAATCCAGTGAGGCCGAGAGCAGGACGAAAACCCCGGAAATGAGCAGAACCGTCACGTTCTCCTTGAACGGGTGAATGTCGCGGAGGGAGTCGAGACGCATGTTGGCAACAGCGACACCCATGACCGTTACCGCAAGAAGTCCGGTTTCCTGCTGGATCAGGTTGGACAACACGAAGGTGCCGATGACCGCGACCAGCAGTACCGGTGCCTTGAGGTATTCCGGGACATGGCCTCTCGGGAACGCCCAGGCGATCGCACGCGCGGTGGCGTAGCCGATGAGGCCGGCTACTACCGCAGCGCCCAGTAGTGCGGTGACCACCGAGAAGAGCGTGCCGCCTTCATCGACGCGCCTGAGATATTCATATGTGATGACGGCGCAAAGTGCGCCGAACGGGTCGTTGACGATGGCTTCCCACTTCAGGATCGCACGAGGGCGCGGTGCGATGTTGCTCTGCCGCAGAAGGGGAATGACGACCGTCGGCCCCGTCACCACCAGGATTCCGGCGAAAAGGATGGCAACCGGCCAGACCAGGCCCGCCACGTAATAGCAGGCGATCGCACCCAGTACCCAGCCCAACGGGATGCCGATCACCATCAGGCGGGTGACGGCGCCCTCGGTCTTGCGCAGTTCGCGAAAGTTCAGGCTGAGCCCGCCTTCGAACAAAATCAATGCGACGGCAACGGAGATCATCGGTTCGAGAAGCTCTCCGAAAGTATGTTCGGGAATGATCAGTCCGGTCACCGGTCCGGCAAGCACGCCGGCTGCCAGCATGAGCGCGATCGCAGGCCATCCAGTCCGCCAGGCGATCCACTGGGCGCCAATTCCGAGAATGCCGATCAGCGCGAAGACAAGGGCTTGCTGTTCCATAGGCGAGGGCTAACCCCTGAAGCTGGCAAAGGTAACAGCATGACGCGAATTTTACCCCGATAGATGTCCGATGGCCCCGAAGGCTCACTATGTTTCCGTCACAGGTGGACATCGGGCCGTGAACCGCCCATGGGTTTCGCAGCCCCTCCCAGCCCGCATTCGAGATCGTGTTTCGTGAAGCCGCTGACCCGCCTGTTGCCTCGACGCTTTCGCGTGCTCCTGCGTCGGCATGGCCCGGAAGCTCTGATCTGGCGGCGGCGAGTGGCCATTCTGGGCGGCGCCGTTCTGGTCGGCTTGGTCGCGCTTGTGTTCGCCGACGTGGCGGACCGGGCGACGATGCTCTTCCGTTCGGCATATGATCGATTTTGGTGGTTGCCGCTCGTGGTCACGCCGCTTGGTTTTGCCGGCATCGTTTGGGTGACCAATCGCTTCGTCCCGTTGGCGAGGGGCTCGGGCATCCCACAGGTCATGGCGGCGACCAAAAATCCCGAAGCGGCTCTTTCGACTTTCGTGTCGGCGCGAGCAGCCGTTGCCAAATTCATCCTGACAGCGGCTGCCTTGCTATGCGGTGCCTCAGTCGGTCGAGAAGGGCCGACCGTACAGATCGCGGCCGCCATCATGGGACGAATGCACCGGCTGATGCGCATTCCCATCCGCTCGTCGGTATACATTGCGGGCGGTGCTGCCGGCGTTGCTGCGGCCTTCAACACGCCTCTTGCTGGGGTGGCATTCGCGATAGAGGAACTGGCTGCCGCGTATGAACAGCGCATGACCTTGCTGGTCATGGCCGCCGTGCTGATCGCGGGGATGGTCAGCCTCGGCCTTGCGGGCGACTACATCTACTTCGGAGCGATGCATCAGACGCTGGGCGTGATGCAGGCGATCGTTGCCGCCCCGATCGCCGGTCTTGCCGGTGGCATCGCTGGCGGACTGTTCTCACGGCTCATGCTGGGCGCCGGTTCGACATCCTTTGCGCCGATCGTCTGGTTGCGTGCACGGCCGGTGCTGTTCGCCCTTGGTTGTGGCACCGTGGTAGCGGTGCTTGGTGTATCCACCGGACTGACCTGGGGCACCGGCTATGAAACTGCCCACGGTATCATCGAAGGTGCTGCTGTGCCTGCATGGTTCGGGGTTGCAAAGTTTGCGACGACGCTCGCGACGGCCGTGTCAGGTTTGCCGGGCGGCATTTTCGCACCATCATTATCGATCGGTGCAGGAATCGGCGACCTCTTGCGCTCGATCTTTCCCACATATCCATCCGGGGCGATCGTGCTGCTTGGTATGGTGGCATACTTTACTGGAGTAGTCAGAGCGCCATTGACGGCAGTCATCATCATATCTGAAACGACGGCAAGCCGTGGGTTGATGATGCCCCTGGTAGCGTCGGCCCTGGTCGCAGACTTCGCGGCGCAGCTCGTCTCCAAGGAAAAGCTTTATCACGGGCTTTCGCAGCGCTTTCTGCGATCGGGAATTGCGGATCAGGGGCGCAATTAGCCTGCCAGACGACAGCAGCGAAGACGAGGATAACGGACAGGACTATGTCTGCCGGCTTGCCTGCCCGGCGGTGCCGGTACTCAGGGTTTCGGTTTGCGGCGTGGCGCAAATCGGCGGATTAGCGCAGGCATGAGGGCAAACTTCAGGCACGTTTTCGAGGAGAGCGCGAACCGCGCAACTGCGTAGGAGACTGTCTGAACCAGCGGCGGCAACTGCGCGAAAACACGGCCTGCTCGGCGAACCCGAGCTTCTCCGAGATTCCGCGAAAATCAATCTGGGTCTGCTTCAGATAGTAGAGCGTAAGGTCGCGACGTACATCGTCCTTGACCTCCTGGAAGCTGGTGCCTTCTTCCTTCAGCCGGCGGCGCAGGGTGCGGTGGTGAATGTTGAGCGCCCGTGCCACTTCGGCACTGGCGCAATCCCCCTGTGTGAGCCGACGCATGATGAGGCCGCGCACTTCGGCGTCGAACGGCAGGCGTCGCCTGGGAAAGTGCTTCTCGACATACGCGGCGAGGTCACGATAGATGTGTTCATCCTGGCGCAGGATCGGACTGGCGAGGTCGCGGTCAGAGAACGTGATCCCGTCGGCGGGTTGCCCGAAGAGCACTTCGCAGCCGAAATAGCGGCGATAGTCAGCGGGAGACGAGACGGGCTCGTGCCGGAAATGGATGCGGCGAGCCCGGGCATAGCCGCCGGTCATTTCCTGTGCCTCAATGTGTCCGATCAGCAGGATCTGCTCGATGGCTTGGACCTGTTCGCCACTCGTCTCGAGCAGAAGTTCATGCCCGGCGAAAATATTACCTTCGTCGAAGTCGGACTGCAGCCACACGCGCGCCGCGCGGCTGTGCGCCGCGATGTGATTGCTTGCAAAGCGCAGGGCGTCGCCGAAAGTGCGGGAATTGCGCATCGTGCGGCCAAGTGGCCCGAAGATCGCTCCTCCGCGTTGGCGCGTTGCCAGCCGCATTCCGAAATCGGGACAATCAAGATGCCGCGCGGCCAGCGAAAGCATGCGCATCGCATCGGGGTACGTGAGGTCCACCGCATCGTCGCGAAATGTGCTGGCACAAATGCCGGCAAGCGAGATCAGCTCGACCGCGTTGCCGCCTAGGGCATTCACCAGTTCGGGAAAGTGGCGCAGCAACGGGATGTTGAGCTTCAAAAACTCCGTGTCGGCGATCAATGACATCGAAAGAGCCTTTCGCATCGAGCGGGAAGCACGGAGATCGGGGCTGTGTGCGCGCCTTGCTGTCCCGGATGGCACGAAAGGTGGATCGTGTGGCCACATTGGTCAAGTCGTGAGGGGAATTTTGCGCCATGAGCGCACGATGATCGCTTAGGGCCATCGGGAGCAAAATGGGATGATCGCATCCGTCAACAAGGCTGTGGCCTATTCGCTCGCAATCGTGATTGCCGTTTCGGGAGCGCCGGTGCTGGCGTAGGAAACCGATGTGGGAGATGGCGCCAGCGGGATCATTGTCACAACCGCCGAGCCGAGCACCGATACGAGCGCATAGGCCATGGTCAGCTACGGCCGCTTCACTCGCTCAACGCGCAGGCTAACGCTAGCTACGACATCAGCGACCGGGTCGCCCTCGACATCGAGGGGCTATACTGCCGTGGCGATGGCTGCTTCACGGACATCGGCAACGGCGACGACAAGATCCGCCGACAAGAGAACTGATCGCTGGGCATGGGCCTTAAGGCTGAACTGACCGACGATGTCGCCGTCCTGCTGCGCCGGGTCCATGCGGAGACGGACGATCCCACCACGCAATTGGCCAACGCCTATGTCGACAAGAGCGGAGGCGCGGGCTTCTTCGACAGGAACGGCAATTCCGGTAAAAAGAGTATAAGCTGCTGAGCCTGCGCGCAGTAGACCGATCCGAGCGATATGCTGACGGTCGCCGCTTTTGGGGACAATGTCACCTACCGGCGGTATCGCACGCAGGTCCTTTTCAATACGCTTGGCACCGGGCCGGTCTGGAATTCGCCGATGACTTATGGTGTCGAGGTCGGGACAAAGTTCCGTTGAAGGCGGTTGGTGAGGCGGGAAGGCGGCGAGCCGGGGAAAGCAGCGTGACACACCTCCTGGATCGGGTCCCTTGCGCCTGTCATTCGGTGCCGCCCGTGATGATCCTGCCGCAAGTATTTTGAAGTCAGGCGCGCAGCAGATCAGCGTTCCTCAGAGCAGCATCGTGAATACCGCGTAGAGGCAGCCTGCCAGCAGGATCGAGCAAGGCAGCGTCAGCACCCACGCCATCATCAGATTGCGCACGGTGCTCATCTGCAAGCCAGACCTGTTGGCGGCCATCGTGCCCGCCACCCCGGAGGACAGCACATGTGTGGTCGATACCGGCAGGCCGAGGTGGTCGGCGGCGAAGATCGTGCCCATCGCCACCAGTTCCGCCGAGGCGCCCTGCGCGTAAGTGAGGTGCGACTTGCCGATTTTCTCGCCCACCGTCACGACGATCCGCTTCCACCCAACCATCGTGCCCAGGCCGAGTGCGAAGGCCACCGCCACCTTGACCCATGTAGGGATGAAGCGCGTTCCGGCATCGAGCGATTTCTTGAAGCCGTTAACCGCCTCGACCCGCGTGTCGTCGAGATCTGCGGCTTCGTCCTTGGTCAGGCGCTTGATGCCTTCCGAGGCGAGATACATGCCGTTGCGCACGTTCTCGGTCGCTGCTGCGGGTACTTTAGCGAGCGAACCATACTCGCCGACCTGACGATCGATGTCCTTGACCAGCACTGCAAGGGCGGGCGCGGTGTCGGGTCTATAGGCCTTGTCGGCGATATAGGCGGTGACGGCGCGGCGCGCGTCCGCAGGGCGCATGGTCGGTGCGTTGCCGTTGGTGAGCGCGGCATAGGCCTTGTCGGCACCGACGTGGAATTCCTGAGTATAGCTTTCCGGCACTGCGCGGTTCAGCGCATAGGCTGTGGGCACGGTGCCGATCAGGATGAGCATGATCAGGCCCATGCCCTTCTGACCGTCGTTCGAACCATGGGCGAAGCTCACGCCGGTGCAGGTAAATATAAGCAGGGCGCGGATCCACAGTGGCGGCGGCGTATCGCCTTTGGGCTCCTGATAGAGCGCCTCGGTGCGAACGAGCACCTTCATGGCGACGAACAGCAGCGCTGCGAGGCCGAACCCGACCAGCGGCGAAACCAGCAGGGCCTGGCCGATTTCGGTCGCCTTGCTCCAGTCCACGCCTGCGGTGCCGCTCTTGCCGTGCATCATCGCGTTGGCCACGCCGACGCCGATGATCGAGCCGATCAGCGTATGCGAACTGGACGACGGGATACCCAGCCACCACGTAGCGAGGTTCCACACGATAGCGGCGATCAGCAAGGCGAAGACCATCGCGAAGCCGGCGCTGGAGCCGACCTGCAGGATCAGTTCGACCGGCAGTAGCGAGACGATCCCGAAAGCCACCGCACCGGTGGACAGCAGAACGCCGAGGAAGTTGAAGAACCCGGACCACACCACCGCGACATTGGCCGGCATGGCATTGGTGTAGATCACTGTGGCGACGGCGTTCGCGGTGTCGTGGAACCCGTTGACGAATTCGAACCCGAGCGCGATGAGCAACGCCACGAAGAGCAGCAGAAAGGGCAGCAGCGCGATGGCGCCCATGCCGGAGGCGCTGGCGTCGGCATATACGCTATAGGCGACATAGGTGATCGCCGCGATAATCGCAGCGCCGAAGCCCAGCTGGCCGGCGATCCCCAGCCCTTTTTCCAAATCGGGCCGGACGAAGTCGCCAGCCGCGGCAGTTGCGTTCACGAAACAATCTCCCAGCAGGATAGCTATTTGGTTAAGTTCACTCCATGACACCGTTGTTGCAGTCGTCGGATATGAGTGCGCTATCTGCCGAAGGACCATGCCCGTCGCGAAAGTGTTATCGTTTGCAGCTGACCCTGAATCCCGTGGCCTTCGATCCGTCGTCGCCTGGGCACTCCGGGCCAATCGGCGGCCAGCAGTTCATTCGCGCAGTGAAGGCTTTGTTTATGCGCCTCCATGAAAGTTTGGAGTAAGTTCCGCTCGGGCAGCGCCCCTCGGCGTTGACGAGCCATACGGACCTGCGGCAAGGGGAAGCCGAAGGGGCTTTCATGCGCATTGTCATTATCGACGACAGCGGTTTGCGCGCGACCGTGCTCGAGGAAGGGCTGCGCGACGCCGGCTACGACGATATTCACATCGTCCCCCCCCGCGGCGCTTTCGTGGCGCGGCTGGAGCGCATGGCGCCCGACGTCGTGCTCATGGACCTCGGCAGCCCCAGCCGCGATACGCTGGAGGAAATGCTTACCGTCAGCCGGGCGCTGGCCCGGCCGATCGCGATGTTCGTCGATCAGTCGGACGAGGCGATGATCGGCGCCGCCATCGACGCGGGCGTCTCCGCCTATGTGGTCGACGGGCTGCGCAAGGAGCGGGTGAAGCCGGTGCTGGAACTGGCGGTGCGCCGTTTCAATGCCTTCTCACGCATGCAGACCGAGCTTGAGGAGGCGCGCACCGCGCTTGCCGACCGCAAGGTGATCGACCGCGCCAAGTCGATCCTGATGAACCAGCGCGCCTTGTCCGAACAGGACGCCTATGCGCTCCTGCGCTCCACCGCGATGAACCAGGGCAAGAAGATCGCCGAGGTCGCGCAGGCGCTGATTACCGCCAGCGACCTGCTGGGAGGGGTATAATGACGACCAATCTTCGCATAGCCTTCCTGCCGCTCAACGACGTCGCGGTGCTCGCCGCCGCCCGCGAACGCGGCTTTGCCGAGGAGGAGGGCCTTGCGCTCGACCTCGTGCGCACGACGAGTTGGGCGACCTTGCGCGACCGTCTGGTCTATGGACAAGTGCAGGCCGCGCACATGCTGGCGCCGCTGGCGGTGGCGGTGACGCTGGGCCTGAGCCAACAGCCCGCCGCATTGGCGGCGCCGTTCAAGCTGGGCGTCAACGGCAACATGCTGGTCATGGCGAAGGACTTCGCCGCCGCGCTCGCACCCGATCCCGCCGCGCGGCTGGCCGATCCGCTGGGCACCGCGCATGACTTCGCCGCCGCCATCGGGCTGTGGCGCCGCAAGCCGATCATCGGCGTCGTCCACCGCTTTTCCAGTCATGCGCTGATGCTGCGGTACTGGCTGGCCAGCGCGGGCATCGATCCCGACCGCGACGTGGTGCTGCGCGTGCTGCCGCCCTCGCTGACGGTCGAGGCGATCCATGCCGGCGAAATCGACGGCTTCATCGCGGGCGAGCCCTGGGGCAGCGCCGCGATCGAGTCCGGACGCGCGGAGGCGGTGGCGATCGGCCAGCGCATCTGGCAGCGCGGGGTGGAAAAAGTGCTGGCGTTCCGCGAGCCATGGCTCGAGGAGAACCCCGAGATCACCGACCGCCTGCTGCGCGCGCTCGCCCGTGCCGCCGTCTGGTGCGACGAGCCGGACAACCGCGAGATACTGGCCGACATTCTCGCGGATGCACGCTATGTCGGGCAGCCCTCCGACCTGATCCTGCGTACCCTAGGCGGCACGATCGTCCCCAGGGCTGGCGATGCGGCGGTGTCCTGCCCCGACTTCGTGCTGTTCTCCCGCGAGGCGACGCCGTTTCCGTGGCGCAGCCAGGCGCTGTGGATCTATTCGCAGCTGGTGCGCTGGAACATGGTGGAGCCTTCCGCCGAAACAGAGGCGCGAGCGGCGGCGGTGTTCCGGCCTGACGTCTACCGCCGCGCGCTTGCGGGCAGCGACCTGCCGATGCCGGGGGCGAGCATGAAGCTGGAAGGGGCGGTGGGTGCGCCGCTGGGCGTAGGTTCGCGCAAGGGCGACCTGCTGCTGGGGCCTGACCGGTTCTTCGACGGCCGCGTGTTCGATCCGGAGCGGATCGAGGACTATCTGGCGGGTTTTGCACCGCAGCATTGAAAATACCAGTGCGCTGAAAACGCGCATAATTTTACGTCTTGCCAGATTTGCGGAATCGCGTGACTATATAGGCGTCTCGCGATGAAGCGCGACCACACCGGATAGGCTGTCCCAAAGGCGGGACGCCATCCTCACCGAAATTCGCAGCAAAGCCGCTGACCGGGCTCACCGCAAGGGTGACGTCCGGCCTGCGGCTTTTTTCGTGTCCGCTTTCATGATTTATGGGGGACGTACCATGGCAACCGCATTCTTCCGACCTGACGAAGACAATGACGTGCTTGCGCCCGCGCAGAAGCCCGCCGTCGGCTTCTGGAAGGCCGGCCACACGCCGACGTTAATCGCAGCTTTCCTCTATTTCGACCTCGCCTTCATGGTCTGGGTGCTGCTGGGGCCGCTGGCACCGGAGATTTCCAAGACCCTTGGCCTGACGCCCGCGCAGAAGGGCCTGATGGTGGCGCTACCGACGCTGGCGGGCGCTCTCCTGCGCGTCGTCAACGGTTTGCTGGTCGATCGCATCGGGCCGAAACGCTCGGGCGCGATCAATCAGGTCATCGTCATCACCGGGCTGTTCTTCGCCTGGTCGATGGGCGTCACCAGCTTCGGCGGGACGCTGGCGCTGGGCGTGATTCTGGGCTTTGCGGGGGCGAGCTTCGCGATCGCGCTGCCGCTCGCCAGCCGCTGGTATCCGGCCGAGCATCAGGGCAAGGCGATGGGCCTTGCGGGCATGGGCAATTCGGGCACCGTCTTCGCCGCGCTTTTCGCGCCGACGCTGGCGAAGATGTTCGGCTGGAACGCGGTGCTGGGCCTTGCCTGCATCCCGCTGACCGTGGTTCTGGCGGTCTATCTCGTCATGGCCAAGGACGCACCGAACCAGCCTGCGCCGCGCAAGCTTGTGGACTATGCGGCGCTGCTCAAGCAGGCGGACGCATGGTGGCTGATGGCGTTCTACGCGGTGACTTTCGGTGGTTTCGTGGGGCTTGCCGCGTCGCTGCCGATCTACTTCACCGACCAGTTCGGCCTCAGCACTGTCGTCGCCGGATATTGCACGGCGGGCTGCGTCTTCGCCGGATCGCTGGTCCGCCCGATGGGCGGAGCGCTGGCCGACAGGATCGGCGGCGTGAAGGCGCTGATGATGGTCTACGCGGTTGCCGCCATCGCGCTTGTCGGCGTGTCGCAGGCGCCTAGCCTGATCGCCGCGCTCGGGCTGTTCGTGGTGGCAATGCTGGCGCTCGGCACTGGCAACGGTTCGGTGTTCCAGCTGGTTCCGCAGCGTTTTCAGGCCGAGATCGGCGTGATGACAGGCCTTGTCGGCATGGCGGGCGGCGTCGGCGGGTTCTACCTCGCCAGCTCGCTCGGCCTTGCCAAGCAGTTCACCGGCAGCTTCGCGCCGGGCTTCTTGATCTTTGCCGGCCTCGCGGTCGTGGCCCTCGCTTCGGTGGCGATGGTCAAGGCTCGCTGGCGCGCGACCTGGAAAACCGGCGCGCGCATCTGAGCCGGTAACCGGGCGGCGGCACCCCAGCGCCGCCGCCCCACTTCTTCACGTCCTGAGGGGGACGCTTTCAAAATGAAAAACATAAGAACAGCGGCGGCCGTGCTGGTCGTCGGCGGGGTCGCCTGCGCGGGATCGGCGCAGGCCCAGGACATCACCGTCAAGCCGGTCGCCGAGGCGCGGGTGCGCTACGAGCATGTCGATCAGGACGGCATCGTCGCCAAGGCCGATGCGCTGACCGTGCGGGTGCGCGGCGGCGCGCAGGCCACCAGCGGGGCGCTGAGCGCCACCGTGGTCGCGCAGGGCAACCTCGCCATGGTCGATGACTACTACAACGGCTTGAACAGTGCGGCCACGCGGCCGCTGGTAGCCGATCCGCAAAACATCGCGCTTTATATCGCGCAACTGCAGTACAAGGCGAAGGGCGTGACACTCACCGCTGGTCGGCAGAAGATCGCGCTGGACGACGAACGCTTCGTCGGCAACGTCGCCTTCCGCGACAATGCCCAGACCTTCGACGCGGTGCGGGCCGAACTCGCTCCCGCCAGGGGCCTGAAACTCGACGTATCCTACGTCTGGAGCGTGCGCACGATCTGGGGCATCGACGGTAACGGCGCGCGCCAGCAAGCGGTGAGCGGGGATAATGTACTCGCCAACCTCTCGTGGGAAACGCCGATCGGCACGCTGACCGGTTTCGCCTACCTCATCGATCAGAACGAGGCCGCAGTGCAGGCTTTGCGCCTCTCGAGCCAGACTTACGGCGCGCGGTTCGCAGGGGCTCATGTGTTCGGCAAGGCGGTGAAACTGGCTTATCAGGCGAGTTACGCGCGCCAGTCGGACTGGCACCGCAATCCCAATGACTACAGCGCCGAATACTGGCTGGCCGACGCGACGCTCGACGTGAAGGGTTGGAAGATCAATGCCGGCTACGAGGTGCTGGGCGCCGACAAGGGCGCGGCGCTGACCAGCTTCCAGACGCCGCTGGGCACCAACTTCAAATTCCAGGGCTGGGCGGACAAGTTCCTGACGACGCCCGCGAACGGCGTGCGCGATCTCTATGTCGGCGGCGGGTATGGCACGAAGCAGATCGGCGCATTGTCCGCCGTCTCCCTGCAGGCGACCTGGCACCGCTTCGACAGCAACCGGCTGGACCAGCACTACGGCAACGAAATCAATATCCTGGCCTCGGCAAAGCTGCGCAAGACGACGATCGCGCTGCGCTATGCCCACTATGACGCGAAGGCCTTCGCGACCGACACCGACAAGGTCTGGGTCCAGTTCGACTGGGCGATTTGACAGGTTCGTTACGGAATCGCTTGAGCCTTCGGGCGATTCCATTTATGTTGCAGTGCAAAGGGCAGCGTTGTCCTTCCTACATCGCCGAAATGTCCCACTGACGGGGCGCGTAGGCACCGAATGATGGCAAGGCCGCCATCCTGACTTCCGGTTTCGCACCGGGGGTCTGGATGGCGGCCTTTTCTCGTTTTCAACTCCCTTTCCCATGACATTGCCGGAGTTTCGAACATGGACTTTCAGGACGGGATCGAACCCAATTCCGACTATGACGACGCGCTGATCGTGCCCTCCGACGATGTGCGCGAGCATCTGGTCGTCGTCGGCAACGGCATGGCGGGCTGCCGCGCGGTCGAGGAACTGCTGGCGCGCGATGCGGACCGCTACCGCGTGACGATCTTCGGCGCAGAGCCGCATGTGAACTACAACCGCATCATGCTTTCGCCGGTACTGGCGGGTGAGAAGACCTTCGACCAGATCGTCATCAACACCCGCGAGTGGTACGACGAGAACGGCATCGACCTCATCACCGCCGACCCCGTCACCGCGATCGACCGCGCGGCGAAAACCGTGACCTCCCGCTCGGGCCGCACGGTGCATTACGACCGCCTGCTGATCGCGACCGGCTCCGATCCGTTCATCATTCCGGTGCCCGGCAAGGATTTGCCCGGCGTGATCTCGTTCCGCGACATGAACGATGTGGACACGATGCTGGCGGCTGCCGAGGCCGGAAAAGCGCAAGGTGGCGGCTCCGCCGTAGTCATCGGCGGCGGCCTGCTGGGCCTCGAAGCGGCGCATGGTCTGACCTTGCGCGGCATGAAGGTCACCGTCATCCACCTCATGTCCACGCTGATGGAGCGCCAGCTGGACGAGGCCGCGGGCTGGCTGCTCAAGTCCGCGCTGGAAGGTCGCGGCCAGACCATCCTGACGGGCGCCGACACCGCCGAAATCTACGGCGAGGGCAAGGTCGAGGGCGTGCGCCTCAAGGACGGGCGCGAGATTCCGGCCAGCCTCGTCGTCATGGCCGTGGGCATCCGTCCCGCCACCGCGCTGGCGCGCGAGGCGGGGCTGGACGTCGGGCGCGGCATCAAGGTCGACGACCACATGGTCACCAGCGACCCTTGCGTGCTCGCGGTCGGCGAATGCGTGGAGCATGACGGCAACGTCTACGGCCTCGTCGCGCCGCTGTGGGACATGTGCCGCAGCCTCGCCGACGGGCTGACCGACCGGCACACCGGCTATCGCGGCTCGGTCACCTCGACCAAGCTGAAGGTCGCCGGGCTCGACGTGTTCTCCGCCGGCGATTTCTCCGGCGGCGAGGGCTGCGAGGACATCGTGCTGCGCGATGCCGCGCGCGGCGTCTACAAGCGCGTCGTGGTGAAGGAAGACCGCATCGTCGGCGCGGTGCTCTACGGCGATACGGCGGACGGCGGCTGGTACTTCGACCTGCTGAAGAAGGGCGAGGACGTTTCCGAAGTCCGCGACCTGCTGATCTTCGGCCAGGCCTTCGCCTCGGGAGGAGGCGCGCTGGACCCTAAGGCGGCCGTTGCGGCGCTCTCGGACGATGCCGAGATCTGCGGCTGCAACGGCGTCTCCAAGGGCCAGGTCGTCGGTTGCATCGAGGCAGGTGCCTGCAGCCTCGATGCGGTGCGCGCTACCTGCAAGGCCTCGGCCAGCTGCGGGCAGTGCACCGGCCTTGTCGAGAGCCTGCTGGCGCTGACGCTGGGCGAAGAGGTCGAGGCAGGGCCGAAGACCTTGTGCAAGTGCACCAGCTTCACGCACGACGACGTGCGCCGCGAGATCGTGGCGCAGGACATGCGCTCGATCCCTGAAGTGATGCAGAAGCTGCACTGGGCGACGCCGGATGGCTGTTCGTCCTGCCGCCCGGCGCTCAACTACTACCTGCTCTGCGCGCTGCCCGGCGAATACGTGGACGACCAGCAGAGCCGCTTCGTCAACGAGCGTATGCACGCCAACATCCAGAAGGACGGCACCTATTCGGTGGTCCCGCGCATGTGGGGTGGCCTCACCAACCCGCGCGAGTTGCGCGCGATCGCCGACGTGGTCGAGAAGTACGATGCGCCGATGGTGAAGGTGACGGGCGGCCAGCGCCTCGACATCTTCGGGATCAAGAAGGAGGATTTGCCCGCCGTCTGGGCCGATCTCAACGCCGCCGGGATGGTCTCGGGCCATGCTTACGGCAAGTCGCTGCGCACGGTGAAGACCTGCGTGGGTTCGGAGTGGTGCCGCTTCGGCACGCAGGATTCGACCGGCCTCGGCGTCAGGACCGAGCGGATGACCTGGGGCAGCTGGATGCCGCACAAGTTCAAGATCGCCGTCTCCGGCTGTCCGCGCAACTGCGCCGAGGCGACGATCAAGGACTTCGGGATCGTCTGCGTGGATTCCGGCTACGAACTGAGCGTGGGCGGCAACGGGGGCATCAAGGTGCGCGCCACCGACTTCCTGTGCAAGGTCGCGACCGAGGAGGAAGCGCTCGAATATTGCGCCGCCTTCATCCAGGTCTACCGCGAGGAAGCGCGCTATCTGGAACGCACCGCGCCGTGGATCGAGCGCGTCGGCGTCGATTACGTGAAGTCCCGCGTGGTCGAGGACGAGGCGGGCCGCAAGGCGCTCGCCGCGCGGTTCCTCTATTCGCAGAGCTTCAGCCAGGATGATCCGTGGGCCGAACGCGCCTCGGGCGATCGCACCGACCTGCACCAGCACCTCCAACCCCAAGCCCTCGAAGCGGCGGAGTGACACCCATGACCGACTGGATCGATATCGGAACCCTGAGCGACATCCCCCAGCGCGGCGCGCGCACCGTGCGGTTCGACGGGGAGCCGGAGATCGCCGTGTTCCGCACCGGCGACGACAAGGTCTTCGCGCTCGTCAACGAATGCCCGCACAAGAAGGGGCCGCTCAGCCAGGGCATCGTCCATGGCCATTCGGTCGCCTGTCCGCTGCACAACTGGAACATCGCGCTGGCGAGCGGCGAGGCGCAAGGGGCGGACAGCGGCTGCACCCCGACCATTGCCGTGCGTGAGGAGAACGGTCGCATCCTGCTGGCGTGTCCCGAAGTGATGAGGGACGCGGCCTGATGCGCGAGGCGGTCCGCACGACCTGCGCCTATTGCGGCGTCGGCTGCGGCATCTCGGCCACCCCCACGGGTGCGCGCGAGGTGACGATCCGGGGGGACGAGGCACACCCGGCGAATGCGGGGCGCCTCTGCTCCAAGGGTACGCATCTGGGCGAGACGGTCGGGCTGACCGGCCGCCTGCTCCACCCGATGATCGGCGACAAGCGCGTACGCTGGGACAAGGCGCTGGACCTCGTGGCGAAGCGCTTTCGCGACACCATCGCGCGACATGGGCCGGACAGCGTGGCGTTCTATGTCTCGGGACAACTGCTGACCGAGGACTACTACGTCGCCAACAAGCTGATGAAGGGCTTCATCGGCTCGGCCAACATCGACACCAATTCGCGCCTGTGCATGTCGAGCGCGGTCGCCGGCCATACCCGCGCCTTCGGCGAGGATGTGGTGCCCGCCGGTTACGAGGATCTCGACAAGGCCGACCTTGTCGTGCTGGTCGGCTCGAACACGGCATGGTGCCACCCGATTGTCTACCAGCGCATTCAGGCCGCACGCGCCGGGCGAGGCACGAAGCTGGTCGTCATCGACCCGCGTCGTACCGAGACCTGCGAGGGCGCCGACCTCCATCTGCCACTGCGCCCCGGCAGCGACGTGGCGCTGATGAACGGGCTGCTGGCGTGGCTGGCCGAGCAAGGCATGGTCGACAAGGCGTTCATGGCTGCCCACGTCGATGTGCCCGAGGGTTTATGGGAGCACCTTGCGAGCGGCCATGATGTGTGGAGCACGGCGCAGACCTGCGACCTTGATCCCGCGCTGCTGCTGAAGTTCTACGAGCTGTTCGCCGCCAACCCGCGCACCGTCACGCTGTTCAGTCAGGGGATCAACCAGTCGATCCGTGGCACCGATCAGGTCAACGCGATCATCAACGTCCACCTCGCTACAGGGCGCATCGGCCAGCCGGGCGCGGCGCCGTTCTCGATCACCGGCCAGCCTAATGCGATGGGCGGACGCGAGGTCGGCGGGCTCGCTTCGACGCTGGCGGCGCACATGGATTTCGCGCCCGAGAACGTCGCGCGCGTCGGCCGCTTCTGGGCCGCACCGACGATGGCGACGAAGCCGGGCCTCAAGGCGGTGGACCTGTTCCGCGCCATCGGTGAGGGGCGCATCAAGGCGCTGTGGGTCATGGCGACCAACCCGGCCGTCTCGCTGCCCGATGCCGGAAACGTGCGCGCGGCGCTGGAGAAATGCCCCTTCGTCGTCGTCTCCGACGTCATCGCCAACACGGACACCACCGCTTATGCCGACGTGCGCCTCCCCGCAGCGGCATGGGGCGAGAAGGACGGCACCGTCACCAATTCGGAACGCACGATCAGCCGCCAGCGCCCGTTCATGGCATTGCCCGGAGAGGCGAAGCCCGACTGGTGGATCGTCAAGGAAGTCGCCCGCCGAATGGGCTGGGGCAGTGCCTTTGCTTATGACACGCCCGCCGACATCTGGCGCGAACATGCGCGCCTGACCGCATATCAGAATGATGGCGCCCGCGTTCTGAACCTCGCCGCCCACGCCGCGATCGGCAACCTCGCCTATGACGCGATGGAGCCGTTCCGCTGGGGCGGCACGCCGTTTGCCGATGGCCGCTTCCCGACGCCGGGCGGACGCGCGCGGATGGTCAAGGTCGGGCAGATGGACCTGCAGGCCCCGCTCGCCGACTGGCCGCTGACGCTGAACACCGGGCGCTACCGCGATCAGTGGCACACGATGACCCGCACCGGCCTTGCCCCCAAGCTGGCGCGCCACCGCGAGGAGCCGCTGGTCGAGGTCCATCCCGCCGACGCGGCTGCACTGGCGTTGAAGGACGGCGATCTGGCCCGCGTCTCGACCCCGCAGGGTAACAGCACCTTCCGCGTGATGCTCAGCGATGGCCAGCGTCCGGGCGAGATCTTCACGCCGATCCACTGGACCGACCAGATTTCCACCGGCGGCCGCACCGGCCTGCTCCCGCGCCCGCTGGTCGATCCGCACTCCGGCCAACCCGGCTTCAAGTCCACTCCCGCCGCGCTCGCCAAAGTCGAGACCCAGTGGAAGGGCTTCCTCATCCTGCGCGGCGACGAACCTGCCCGCGTGCCCTGCCTGTGGGCGACGCGCGTGGCGGTGCCCGGCGGCGCGCTCTACGAGATCGCGGGCAATGGCGATGCCGCCCGCATCGAGGCGTGCCTGCCGAAAGGCGAGCGCATTGAGGCCATCGACCACACCCGAGGCTCGCGTCGCGTAGCGATCGTGGTCGAGGGCAGGCTGGCGGGCGTGCTGTTCGTCACCCGCTCCGGCCTGCTGCCCTCGCGCGACTGGCTGATCGGCCAGCTTGCGGTCGAGGACGTCGGCGCCACCGTGCTCGCCGCGCGCGGCCCCGGCAGCCAACCGGACAAGGGGGCGACGGTATGTGTCTGCTTTGACATCGGCCTCAACCAGATCGTCGCCGCCATCCGCGAGCAGGCGCTAGTGGATGTTCCTGCCATCGGCAAGGCGCTCGGCGCCGGAACCAATTGCGGCTCGTGCCGCCCCGCGCTCGCCAAGATTCTCACCCAGACCAACGAGGAGGTACTCGATGCAGCCGAATGAACTGATCGCCCCCGGTGAAGTCTGGCTGGTCGGCGCCGGGCCGGGCGACCCGGACTTGCTGACGCGCAAGGCCGAGAAGCTGATCGTGGCCGCCGACATAGTGTTCTACGACGCGCTCGTCGGCCCCGGCGTGTTGGACCTGATACCGACCGGAACCGAAGCGGTCAGCGTCGGCAAGCGGTCGGGCCGCCACTCGAAGGACCAGCAGACCATCGACGAGATGCTCGTCGCCTCGGCGCTTGCCGGAAAGCGCGTCGTGCGCCTCAAGGGCGGCGATCCCGCCATGTTCGCGCGCGCGACCGAGGAGATGACTGCCTTGCGCAATGTCGGCGTCCCTGTGCGCATCTGCCCCGGCATCACGGCCGCCAGCGCGGTAGCAGCATCGGCGGGCCTGTCGCTTTCGTTGCGGGGGATCGCGCGCCGGGTGCAGTTCGTCACCGCGCATAGCCGCAACGGGCAGGCACTGGATCTGGATTGGCGTGCGTTGGCGGACCCCGCCTGCACACTGGCGGTCTACATGGGCCGTGAAGCTGCTCCGGAACTGAGCTCGGCGCTGATCGCCGCCGGTCTCCCGGGATCGACACCCACCCTGATTGCCTGCGACGCATCGCTGCCGCAGGAGCAGCAATTGCGTACCCGCCTCGATCTGCTGCCGCTGGTGGCCCAGGCGTTTGCCGAGAACCGTCCGACGCTGATCCTGATCGGTGAAGCCGTCAGGCAAGCCGATGGAAACGTGCCGGTCAGTTCGGCGGAAATGATGCACGTCGCCCCCTCTGTCGGGGGATAGATACAATCGCCGACGACGGTCATGACCCGGCGTACAGCCATATTTGCCCGCCTTTGTCATGCTGGCCGCGCACCCGGAAACGGCGTAGGGCTATCAAGCCAACCTGAAGACGATCCAGAGCAGCCGCTGGGGCACGACTTGTACCCTAGCGGTCATCGAGCCGCACGGGGTTCGGTTCTGCTTCCGATGCGTGAATTTTCTTGCGCGCTCCAGCATCGAACGTCACCCCATCAACATGAAAGTGACGATCCGGCAACTTCAGGTTTTTGACGCCGTTGCAGCCACCGGCAACGTGACTGCTGCCGCGAACCGTTTGAATATGAGCCAGAGCGCGGCGAGCAGCGCATTGACCGACTTGCAGATCATCCTGGGACGGCAGCTTTTCGCCCATGCCAAAGGCCGCCCGCTGCAGATCACCGATGAAGGCAAGCGGCTGCGTTCCACCGTTCGTTCGGTTCTCGGCCAGATTGCCGACATCGAGGGCGATCGCGACGATGCGCCGCTGAACGGGCAACTCGTGCTGGGCGCGACACCGATGGTGGCCGAAACGATCCTGCCACAACTGTGCGTCGGCTTCATGCGCAGCCACCCGGAAGTGCAGATCCGCGTCGAATCCCAATCGACCATGGACCTTTTCGAGCGGCTCAGCCGGTTCGAACTGGAGACGGCGGTGATCGAGAACTTCCCCGACGTCCCCGGTGTCGAGCTTACGCCTTGGCGGACGGACGAGATGGTACTCATCGTCGCGCCCGATCACCGGCTGGCGGGGCAGCAGGGCCTGACGATCCGCGATCTGGCGGGAGAGCGATGGTGCCTGCGCGAAGCGGCCTCGTCGGAGTCGGCGCGCCTGCGCTACATGATGCACGAACAGATCGGACAGTTGCGCGTGGCTTTCGAATCGACCAGCAACTGGGGCATCCGCGATGCCGTCGTCGCCGGGGGCGGCATCGGTTGCCTGTCGCATGAAGTGGTGCGAACCGATCTGGAGCAGGGGCGCCTAGTCCGGCTGACCGTGTCCGGCTTCGCCTATACCCGGGCGCTGAGCCTCGCCCGGCCCCGCGACATCTCGCGCGGGAGGCTGGTCGCCGCGTTCGATCGCTATCTGATCGAGCACGCCTAACCCATCGGTAAAATCGATGGGGGTATTCCGGATTTCGCGGCTATTCCGGTGACCTGTCCTGACTTACCCCTGATTGCGAACAAAGCGACAGGCCGCGCGGAACTCGCGGGGGGCACAGGGATAGGCGCATCTGTCGGGAGTTTCCCGGCGGACACGGTCTGGCCTTGCGTCACCGAAGAGTCTTCGGAAAAAAGGATAACCGGCGCGGCCGCTTTCGGGAGAGGGCGGGATGACTTTCGTATTCAGCGCCGACGGACATTTCGTCGAGCCATCGGACCTGTTCAGCGAAGGGCTGCCGCCCTCGCTGCGCACTTTCGGTCTCCATGCGGTAAAGCAGGATGACTTCATCCTGTCGATGGCGGGCGACAAGGTTCTGCAGAAAACGCCCATAGAGCGCGGGCCGCCCCGTCTGGGGCCTGACGGGGAGCCGTTCGGCCGCCCGGACCGTCGCGGCAACCGGGAAGTCGAGTTTCGTCTACAGGACATGGCGCTCGACGGCGTCGATGCCGAGATCGTGTTCCCCAGTCTCGGCCTCACCGCCTACATGATCGAGAACGCAGAGGCGGAATTGGCCACCGCGCAAGTCTACAACGACTGGCTGCACGGTCTGCTGAAGGACCATACGCGCACGTTCGTTCGCTGCGGCATCCTGCCGGTGCGCGACTTTCGCAACACCATCGCCGAGATGGAGCGCCTTGCCGTGCTAGGCTTCACGTCCGCCATGCTGCCCAGCCTCATCGAGCGCGATTCCGGCATTCCGCAATATACCAGCGAAGCATGGGATCCGGTCTTCGATGCCGCGCAGCGCCTTGGCATCGTCTTCGCGCTGCACACCGGGACCGGCCGCAACGACGTGCGCAGTTTTCGCGGCGCGGGCGGCGCGGTGATGAACTACATGATCCAGGCGACCGACGGCATGGTCACCATCGGCGCCATGGTCGCGGGCGGGCTGCTCGATCGCTTCCCCGGCGCCAAGGTCTGCGTGATCGAGGGCGGCGCCAGCTGGCTGGCGGCTCTGGCCGAACGGATGGACGAAGTCTACGAGGCGCACCAGTCCTTCGTGCGGCCCAAGCTGTCGCTGACCCCGCGCGAGATCATCGCCCGGCAGGTCGCCTGCTCGTTCCAGACGGATCGTGCCGGCATCATGTCGCGTTCTGTCACCGGGACGGCGGCCTTGCTGTGGGGCGCGGACTATCCGCACCACGAGGGCACGTTCCCTCGATCCCGCCAGGTCATCGCGGAGTTGTTCGAGGGCATCGACATCTCCGAGGCGGACAAGGCGGCCATCGTCGGCGGCAATGCGGCGCGGCTGTTCCGCCTCGACCGGCCGGAGTTCGCAGCCGGATGATCGCGGACACACAAGCAAAGGTAGCGTGGCGGCCGGTGACCCGGGAAGACGCGGAGGCGCTGGAGGCGGCCCGATCGCGCACGATGTGGCAGGTGCTGAGCGATGCCGCCGCGCTCGATCCGGGGCATGACGCGCTCGTCGCGGCCGACGATGCGGGCATGGTCACGCGCCTGACATACGCGCAGTTGCTGGAGCGAGTGCGCAACATGTCGGCGGGCCTCGCCAGCATCGGCGTCACGCGCGGCGACCGGATCGTGCTGTGGGTGACCAACCGGCTGGAATGGATCGTCTCGTTCTTCGCGGCGGCCCGGATCGGGGCCGCCGTGGTGCCGATCAACACGTTCCTGAAGGCCCCGGAGATCGCCTATTGCATCCGGCAGTCGGGTGCGCGCCACCTGATCATGCTCGATCGCTTCCGCAAGCTCGACATGCCTGCGATCCTCGGGGAAATCTGTCCCGAGTTCGCCGAGGCGAAGGTGCCAGGCGCATTGTGCTCGCGCGCGATGCCGGACTTGCGCAACGTAATCCTGTGCGCCCGCGAGGGCACGACCCACCGCGCCGCTTTCGACTGGTCGGCGCTCGAAGCTCTCGGCCGCGAAGGCCATGGCGACTGGCTGGCCGTTGCCGACCGGATGGCCGAGGCGGTGACGCCGCAGGACGTCTTCGTGGTCAAGTATACCTCGGGCAGCACCGGCTTTCCCAAGGGCGTGATGCTGCAGCAGGGCGGTTTCGCGGCGAATGGTATCCTCCATGCCGGTCGCACGGGCATGCGGCGGGACGACGTCTACTTCTCGATGATGCCGCTGTTCCATGCGGGAGGCAGCATCTACGGGCTGATGAGCATGTTGCCGCAGGGCGGCACGCTGGTTTTCACCGAGGCGTTCAGCGTCGATCTGGCCGTGCGGCTTATCGTCGAGGAGCAGGCGACGATCTTCGTCAGCGTGCTCGGCAAGGAAGCGGTGATGGAAGCGCAGGCGCGCGGGATCACGTTCTCCAGTCTGCGCATGGCGCCGCTCCACAACGACGCGGCGCGCGCGGTGATGCCCAACGTCACCTTCGCGTTCTCTCCCTATGGCCTGACGGAGACTTACGGCCCTTGCGCGATCACCGGCCCCGGGGACGACCCCGCGAGGATGCTGTCGACCGGCGGAAGGCCGCTGCCGGGCAACGAGATAAGGGTGGTCGATCCCGAAACCGGGCGCGATCTCGGCCCCGGCCAGACCGGCGAGGCGTGGATCCGCGGCAACACCATGATCGGCTACTGGAACAGACCCGAGGAGACGGCGCGGGCGATCGATGCCGAGGGCTGGGTGCACAGCGAAGACCTCGTGAGCATCGATGAGGACGGCTACGTCACGTATCGCGGCCGCATCAAGCTGATGGCCAAGGTCGGCGGCGAGAACGTCAGCCTCGAGGAGGTCGAGCGCTGCCTTGTCGGCCACGAGGACGTGACGCACTGCGCCGCCGTAAGTGTTGCGGATCCGCGCAAGGTCGAAGTGCTGCGGGTCTACGTCGTGCGGCGTCCGGCAAGCGCGGTCAGCCCCGAGGATTTGCACGCCTGGCTGAAGCCGCGCCTCGCGCATTTCAAGCTGCCTCGCGACATCGTCTTCGTCGATGACCTGCCGAGGCTGGGCAGCGGCAAGCTCGACAGGATCGCGCTGGCTGCATGGGCGACGGCGGCGGTCGCGATCTGAACACGAAAAATCAAAAAACGACGAGGGAGGATTGGATGAAGAACTTGAGGGCAATGACCATCGCGGGAGCAAGTCTGCTGGCCCTGGGTGCGACGTCGCAGGCGGAGGAAGCCGCCGCGCAGGAAGGCGCGCCGCAGCAGGCAGCTGATATAAACGCGGACATCATCGTCACGGCCCGCCGCCGCGAAGAGTCGCTGCAGGACGTGCCGCTGACCGTGCAGGCGGTGACCGGGCAGGAGATCCAGAAACTCAACTTGCGTGAATTCCGTGAGATCCAGGCCCTCGTACCCGGGCTGTCGCTGGGGCAGGAGCCCAATGGCGTCGCCACCCGCGCCACGCTGCGCGGCGTTGCCTTTGACGTGAACGCCAGCGGCAACAACGGCACCATCGAATTCTACATGAACGATGCGCCGATCACGGCGGCGATCCTGTTCCAGTCGATGTTCGACGTCGGCCAGATAGAGGTGCTGCGCGGCCCGCAGGGGACGTTGCGCGGCCGCGCCTCGCCATCGGGATCGATCACCGTGACCACGCACAAGCCCGAATTGTCCGAAGTCGGTGCGACGATGACCGCCACGGTGAACACATGGGGCGACGTCAACGGGCAGGCGGCGCTCAACATCCCGCTGGTGAGGGACCGTCTGGCGATCCGCCTCGCGGGCGTCATGGACGAGACCGACGACAACCGCATTCACAGCATCAACGACGATGCGAAGCCGAGCCGCCGCACGCAGGGAGGGCGCCTGTCCGTCCGCGCGGAGCCGATCGACGGGCTGACGCTTGACGGCAGCTACACTCAGACCATCCGCAAGGCCGTCTCTTTCCTGCTGGCGGAATCGCTCGACTACATCGACCCGGCCGCACCTGCGGCGCCGGTTGCGCTGACGCCGGACGATCGCACCTCGGTCATGTATACGCCCTACACTTATCGTCAGAGCTTTACAGTCTGGAACTGGGCTGCCCACTGGCAGATCTTCGGGCAGTCGCTGAACTATCTTGGCTCGCACAACAAGCAGAAGTACCGATCGCTGCAGCCCAACGACCTCGGCGCCGCGCTGCCTGCGACGGCACCGGAGGATTTTCTCGGCGCCGGTCAGAATTCCAGCACCAATGCGAAGCAGACCAACCATGAACTGCGGCTGTCGTCGGACCAGCGCGTTCTCGGCATCTTCGACTACGTCGTCGGCGCCTTGTGGAACAAGCTCTACAATCCGACGAACCTCGAGGTTCAGACGCCTGTTTTCGCCGGGAGCACGGCGCGACCCGTCTTGCTCAATCGCACTCCGGTCGAGCGCGTCGGCAGTTCGTTCGAGCGATCCTTCTTCGGCAACGTGACTGCGCATCTGGGCGAGGCCACCGAGGTTTCAGGGGGCATCCGGCGCATCCGCTATCATTCCGAAGGAAGCCTCGTGACCCGGGGCGTGCCGGTTCCCGCGGCTGACGAAGACCGTACCCTGCACGCGACGATCTATTCGGCATCGATCAAGCACAACTTCACGCGCGACCTGATGGCCTATGCCAGCTTCGGAACTTCGTGGCGGCCGGGCTCCGGGTCCAATCCCGTGCAATTGCGGGATCAGTCGCAACCTTATGGGCTGCTCGCCAGCCTGTATTATCCGGATCCGGAGAAGTCCAAGTCCTACGAACTGGGCGTGAAGTCGCAGTGGCTGGGCGGTCGGCTGCGGATCAATGCAACGGTGTTCCACCAGACCTTCGACAACTTCGCCTATGCGGCGCCGAGCATCTTCTACATCGCCGATGTCGGCGGTTCCGTCGGCGTACGCCAGATCACCGCGCTGACAGTCGGCGTTCCGGCCAAGGTCAACGGCGCCGAACTGGAAGTGTCGGGCACGCCGATTCACGGCTGGGACATCGGCGCGACGATGAGCTACGCCAAGGGCACGATCGACAACGCGACGATCCCCTGCAATCCCTATGCGGGCGTTCCTACGGCGGCGCAGATCCTAGATGCCTCGGGCGGTGAGCAGGTCTCGGTCTGTCAGGTCGACGGGCTGCGAGCCGGGCCGAACGCGCCTTTCACGGCCACCGTGCAGTCCGAATACACCGCGCCGATCGGTTCCGGTATCGACGGTTATCTGCGTGGCCTTGCCAGTTTCTACGGCAAGTCGCGCAACGACCCGGTGAACCCGATCGACGACATTTCGGCCTATGCGCTCGTCAATCTCTATGCCGGTGTCCGCGCGGACGATGGTGCATGGGACGTAGGCTTCTACGCCAAGAACCTGTTCGATACCGACAAGGTGCTTTCGCGAGGGGCCACGGCTCCGGTGAGCGGGGCCTCTGTCGTAGGAGGTGTCACTCCGGCAAGCCGCTACCGCATCATCTCCCTGACTCCGCAGCGCGAGATCGGTCTGACCGCCCGCTTCGCCATCGGCAGCCGCTGATGGAGGCGGTGCCCGCAAGCTACTTCGGCGAGATCCGGCGCAACGCCCGGTCGCTGGCGGCCGCCGCCCTGGGGTCGGGCGGCGGGCTCATGCTGATGAGTTATACCACGACGATCTTCGGGCCGTATCTGGTCCGCACGTTCGGCTGGTCGCGGTCGCAGTTCGCGCTGATCGGGCTGGCGATGTTTTCGACGCTGATCGCGTTGCCGTTCATCGGCCGCCTGACCGACCGCTTCGGCGTGCGCCGCACCGCGCTGGTGGGCGTGCTGGGCATCCCTGCCTGCCTGAGCGCCTACAGCTTCATGAGCGGCAGCTTCCCGGTCTACTTCGCGATATCCTGCATGATCCTGGCGCTGGGCAGCTTCACCAGCCCGGTGGTCTACACCCGCCTGATCGCGGCCGATTTCGACAAGGCGCGCGGCCTTGCGCTGACGTTCGTGACGATCGCGCCCGCCCTGCTCGGGGCGATCGCGGCGCCGCTGCTGACGGCGGTGATCGACGCCTGGGGGTGGCGGGTCGGCTATCGCGCGCTGGCGGTGTTCGTGCTGGTCTGCGGACTGACGGCGCTGGCGCTGGTGCCGCCTCACGACCGCGAGGGTGCTGCAGGGCCGCGTGTCCAGGCCGCCACGGTGCGGGCTGACTACGGGGCGATCCTGCGCAGTGGGCCGTTCTGGATGATCTTCGTCGCGATGCTTCTGTGCACCCTGCAGACGCCGCTGCACAGTTCGCAGATGGCGCTGATGCTGCACGACAATCACCTCGGCAGCGGAGCGGTTGCGGGGATGATCTCGATCTACGGCATTGGCACCGTGATCGGGAGGATCGGTTGCGGACTGGCGCTCGACCGGTTCTCGGCTCCGGTTGTCGCGGCGATCTCGATGCTGCCGCCTGCGCTGGGATATGCTTTGTTGGCCAGTTCGCTGGACACCACCGTCGTGATCGGAGCGGCGATGTTCATGGTGGGCTTCGCGGTCGGCGCCGAAGGCGATCTGCAGTCGTTCCTCGTCGCGCGCTACTTCCCGCTGCGGATATTCAGCACGACGCTAAGCCTCGTTTACTGCGGGGTGTTCGCCGCCTCGGCGCTCGGGGCCTTGCTGCTGAGCGTGCTGCTGCGCACCAGTGACAGCTTCGCGCCGTTCCTGATGGTCGTGGCCTGCGCGATCGCATTGGGCAGCCTCGTGTTCCTGATGCTGCCGCGCGGGC
Source organism: Novosphingobium sp. FG90 (assembly GCF_057808725.1). Classification (NCBI taxonomy): domain Bacteria; kingdom Pseudomonadati; phylum Pseudomonadota; class Alphaproteobacteria; order Sphingomonadales; family Sphingomonadaceae; genus Novosphingobium; species Novosphingobium sp. FG90. Next base: position 212,291 of record NZ_JBMDIO010000006.1, on the reverse strand, counting down.
GGGCAGCGCCCGGCAGTGGTGCCGGGAACGATGCCTCATCCCGCACCCTGCCTGCTCTGGAGATGCAGTGACATGGGCAGGAAAGCGCAATCCGCGATCGTCGGCAGCGGGGCGACGCCGTATTATTTTCGCGGCGAGAGCGCGCCGCAGACGGTGCTTGAACTGATCGACAAGGCGGTGCTGGCCGCCGTTGCCGATGCCGGGCTGCATATCGACGATGTCGACGGTCTCGCCTTCTTCGCCTTCGGTTTCGACACCGGCATGATCATCGAGCAACTTGGTCTGAAGAACGTGACCTTCGCGCACTGCGTCTCTGCGTTCGGCGGCGGGATGGCGGGGATGCTCGACCTTGCCGACATGGCCGTCTCGACGGGGCGCGCGCGCAACGTGGTGTGCATCGGGGCGACGCAGCAGGTCGGGCGGCGGGTCGGTCAGGCGCTCGGCAACTTTGCGGCGAGCCCGGACAACATCTTCCATCGCATCGCCGGACTTAGCGGCCCCGGTCAGGCGCTTGCGCTGTCGGCAAGGCGGCACATGCACGAGTTCGGCACCCGGCGCGAGGCTTTCGCCGAGGTCGTCATGGCCTCCCGCGCGGCGGCTGCGACCCGCGAGACCGCGTTCCGCCGTAAGCCGCTCTCGATGGACGAGTACATGGCAGCGCCGATGCTGGCCGATCCGATGTGCAAGTTCGACTTCTGCCTCGAGACCGATGGCGCGCTGGCCTTCGTGGTTGCCGGCGCCGAGCGGGCGCGCGACCTGCCGCAGCCTCCGGTCTATATCGCCGGGGCCGCGCAGCATGGCAATCGCGACTGGGGCAGGGCCTTCTTCTGGCTGGGACAGACGCCGGAGGCTTTCGTCTCGGCGGGCGGGGTAAAGGTCGCCGAGCGGCTCTACCAGCTTACCGGCATGACGCCTGCGGATATCGACGTGGCCTGCCTCTACGACCATTTCTCGCCGCTGGTGATCATGCAGCTTGAGGATTTCGGGTTCTGCGCCAGAGGCGAGGGTGGGCCGTTCGTCGAAAGTGGCGCGATCCGGCTCGACGGGACGATCCCGGTGAACCCGCATGGCGGCCATCTTTCGGAAGCTTACGTCGTAGGCATGACGCATATCCGCGAGGCGGTGGAGCAGTTGCGCGGCACGGCGGTGAACCAGATCGCGGGTGCGCGCACGGCACTCGTCACTGGCGGCCCCGCGCCGACGCCGATGACCGCGGCGATCCTGAGGAGCGAACCATGAGGGGCAGCATCATGCCCGATTTCGCAGGCCTGGAGATCGCTCGTGACGTCTGGTCCGAGCCGTTCTGGCAGTGGGGCGAGCAGGGCGAAGTGCGGATGCCCGCATGCCTGTGCTGCGGCGCCTTCCGCTGGCCTGCCGGGCCTTTCTGTCCGGGTTGCCGCACGCAGGAGGTCGAATGGAGGCCGGCCGGGCAGGCTCGTATCCATACTTTCACGATTCTGCCGATCTCCGGGGAGGCGATGAAGGTGCGGATGCCGACGCTTGTGGAGTTCGACGAGGCGCCCGGCGTTCGGCTCGTTTCCGTCCTCGTCGATGCCGATCCGGACGCGGTGGCAATCGGCATGCCGGTCGTGGTCGACTGGCTCGCCGCGAGCAACGGCAAAGTGCCGGTCTTTCGCATGGAGGCGACTGGTGGCCGAGCCTGACGACCCTGCGGTCTTCGCGTATTTCCACGACGTCCGCGTCGATCGGGACAACATTGCACATTATCGCGGGCTGATGCGCAGCCGGTTGCTGGTCAATCGCTGCAACGAGTGCGGCCACTGGATCTACCCTCACCGCCCCCTCTGTCCGGAATGCCTCAGCTTCTCGGTGGAGCCTGCGGAGGTGAGCGGGCTCGGCAGGCTCTACATGTGGGCGCTGATCCACCAGTCGCGTGATCCGGACAAGCCGCTAACCGCGCCGTTGCTGGCGGCGGCGATCGAACTCGTAGAGCAACCCGGCCTGCGCTATCTTTCGCGCGTGGTCGGGTGCCCGCCCGAACGGCTGCGGCATGACATGCCGGTGCAACTCACCTGGATCGAGGAGGAGGGGCGTCGCTGGCCTGCCTTCACGCCGCTGGAGGTGGGCTGACGCGATGGCGCGCAATCCGCTCAGGGACAAAGTGGCGATCGTCGGTATCGGCTCGACCCGGTACGGCCGCGACCTCGGACGCAGCGAACTGGCGCTGGGGCTGGAGGCGGCCGTCGCCGCCATCCGCGACGCTGGAATAAGCCCCGGTGAAATCGACGGCATTTGCGGCACCGGCATGACTCCGCTGGCGATGGGCGGCGCGGGCTTCCTCAGCCTGCAGGGCGCGTTGGGGATCGAACGCTGCACATGGGGCAAGAACGGCTGGCTCGGATCGGCGCTGGTCTTCACGGTGGAGGCCGTGTTTTCCGGCCTTTGCGACATGGCGCTGCTGGTCCAGGCGAACGTGCGCGGCGCCAGCATGTCCCGCTCCGCCGCGCGCGACCCGTACCGGGCAAGGGCGGCGCGGTACGCCGACGTCGGCGGCGACGTCGGGCTCGGGGACTTCGCTAAGCGCTGGATCCATTCGGGCGAGCCCTATGCGGCGATCATGCGTCGGTACATGCACGATTTCGGCGTGGGCAAGGATGCTTTCGCGATGATGGCGGTGAACTGCCGCACGCAGGGGACGGCCAACCCCGACGCGATATTGCGCCATCCGCTATCGCTGGCCGACTACGAGGCGAGCCGCACGATCTGGGATCCGATGCAGATATCGGACATGGACGTGCCGTGCGACTGCGCCGAGGCGCTGGTCATAACCACCGCCGAGCGTGCGCGCGACTTGCGCCGCAAGCCGGTCCATGTCCACGCCATGTCGCTGGGCGGCACCCGGATCGGCGAATACTATGAGAACTTCGCGGGCTGGCGCGACAATTCCTTTCAGGTTGCCCATCACGGCCTGTGGGAGCGCAGCGAACTCTCGCTTGCCGATATCGACCTGTTCTACCCCTACGATGGGTACACGATGGACGCGGTCGCGATCACCGAGGCGGCGGGATATTGCGGCATCGGCGAGGCGACTGACCTCTTCCGGTCCTCGTGGGATGCCTCGCGTAACCTGCTGATGCTGGACGGGCGCGTGCCTGTCATGACCGGCGGCGGCGGACTTTCTCATGGCCGGGCGGGCGGCGCCAATCTCTACGCAGAGGCCGCGCGGCAACTGCGCGGCGATCTGGGCGAAAGGCAGGTGCCGGGGGCAAGCGCCGCGCTGATCTCCATCGGCAGCTTTTTCCATGATCCCTCGGCCGTCGTCCTGCGCGCCTGATTATGGGACGGCCGATGGAGTGCAGACGAATTGCAGGTGTGGTTGGACGTCCGGCACGACGGGTTTGTTGGACCGTCCTCAGGGAATTGGCCTAATCCGGGCTTATAGATCGGGAGCGGTGTTTCGACATGAAGACCAACAACGGACACATGAAGCTGGGTGCCTTCTGCGGGGGCAGCTACCATCAGGCGGGATGGCGTCATCCGGATGCCGACAATGCGTTCGGCCATGACTTTTCCCGCTGGGTCGAACTTGCGCGCAAGCTGGAGGCGGCGAAGTTCGACATGATGTTTATCGCTGACACCGCCTCGCCCAGCGACGCGGAAAACCCGGATGTTTTCCGGTATATAAGCGGCGGGGACAATTTCGAGCCGATGACCCTGCTGGCGGCCCTCTCCGCGCACACCACCCATCTGGGTCTCGCGGCGACGATCGCCACGTCCTATCGTCCGCCTTACGATGCGGCGCGCGAAGTGCTCTCGCTCGACCGGATCAGCGGCGGCCGCGTGGGCTGGAACATCGTCACCGGCATTTCTCCCGACGATGCCGCGCAGTATGCCGACCAGACATTCGTGCCGCAGGAGCAGCGCTACGCCCGGGGCGAGGAATTCGTCGATGTCGTGCTCAAGCTATGGGACAGCGTGGAGCCGGGCGCCTATCCGCGCGACAAGGAGGGCGGTGCCTACAAGGACCTCGACCGCATCCACCTCATCAATCATGTCGGTCGGCATTATAGGGTGAGGGGGCCGCTCAAGGGCGTCGCCTCGGCGCAGGGCCGACCGCTGCTTATCCAGGCGGGCCAGTCCGAGGAAGGGCGGGCTATGGCATCGCGCGTGGCCGAAGCCATCTTCACCGCGCAGTCCACGTTCGAGCAGGCCAAGTCGTTTCGCGACGATGTCCGCCGCCGGGCCGCTGCCTGGGGGCGCAACCCGGACCACGTCAAGGTGATGCCCGGCGCGCTCGTGGTGGTCGGCGAAACGCGCGAGCAGGCGCAGGAAAAGTGGGCCGAACTCGACACCCGCATCGATCTGCGCGCGGCGCAGGCAAGGCTCCAGCTGGCCCTCAAAGCCTACGATCTGAGCGGCCACGATCTCGATGCGCCGTTCCCCGATGTTCCGCCGGAATCGGTCATCAGCCGGGGAAGGCATCACGTCGAGGCCGCAAAGCGCGAGGGACTGACCCTGCGGGAGGTGCTGATCCGCTCATCCGCCTCGAACGCGCATTTCGCCGTGATCGGCACGGTCAAGGATGTCACCGACGAACTGCAGCACTGGTTCGAGGGGGGCGCGTGCGACGGCTTCAACATTATGCCCGCGGTCAATCCGGTGTCGTTCGAGGAATTCATCACAAGCATCGTTCCCGAACTTCAGCGGCGCAAGCTGTTTCGCACGGAGTACGAAGGGCGCACCCTGCGCGAAAACCTGCAGGTGCCCGCCGATCCGCTGCCGTTGATCGACGTTCCCGCGCCCGAAACGGCAATGCTGGCGCACTGACCGACCAAACCCGTTCCATTCATTTCAAACAGCATTCCTGGGGAGGAATCGGCTCGCCGACTTATGCACGGCGAGCCGCCTTTCCGGACGAAAGCGGAGAGTTCATGCCGAACCGCAGAAATTCGCGCCTGTCAGGACGCGCCCTTGCCGTCTTGATCGCGTTCGCGTCTTTGGTCGCACCCGGTCACGCCACTTCCGCGTCTCGGGAGGCGTGCGAACCCTCGGGCAATCTGAAGCCATATTGTGGTGTGCCGTTCCCGGAAGATCTGGAGCCCATCCCCGGGACACACAGCGTGATCGCCAGCGACATGCATCTGAAGAGCGGACCCAACGGTATCGAGCCGCAGCCGGGCGTATTGAAGTTGGTCGATCTTGATAGCGGCGCGGTCGTGCCACTCTATCCTGCGCCATCTACGTCTCGACGGCGGGTCGGTTGGGGCGATCCGGCCTGCACGCGGGAGATCGGGGAGGAGTTGCTGCCGCACGGCATCCACCTGTCCCGGCGGAGAGACGGCGCATGGCAGCTTCTCGTGGTCAATCACGGTGGCCGGGAATCGGTAGAGTTCTTCGAACTCCTGCCGAAGGGCAAGCGATGGTCCGCACACTGGCGCGGCTGCGTAGTTGCTCCTGCTTCCAGTCATCTCAATGACGTTGCGGCCCTGCCCGGTGGAGGGTTTCTTGTTTCGACGATGCATATGGGCGACAGGGCGGCGACGCGCGAGGCGGCTGCTCGCGCTGCTCGCGGTGAAAACACCGGCTTCCTGTGGCGCTGGACCCCAGGCAGTCCCATCGCGCGCCAGCCGGGGAGCGATAGCCCGATGCCCAACGGCGTGCAGGTCGATGCGACCGGCCGTTACGCCTACATCAACACGGCAAGCCGCGGCGGAGATGTGCGCAAGCTCGATCTCGCGAGCGGGCAGGTGGTCGCTACTGTGGCGGTGCCGAACCCCGACAACGCATCGTGGACAACAAGCGGGCGACTGCTGGTGGCGGGTGTCGCCGCGGGTCCCAAGCCGATGGCATGTTTCGCCCACCCTGAACAGCCGTGCCCGGTGCCCTCGGAGGTCTATGAGATAGACCTGACGACGATGACGGCACGTCGCATCTTCGCGCATGCCGGCGCTCCGCTCAACGCTGCTACCGTCGCAGTGCAGGTTGGTGACGATCTCCTTATCGGAAGCTGCTTCGGGGACAGTTTCGTTGTGGCGCAGGGCTCAGCGCCATCGGGGGAAGCTATGTCGGCTTCCAGGCGCATTTCCATATGAGAAGCCGGGAAACCGACACCCGAGGACGCTTCGATCAGGCTTGAGATTTACACGGGATCCGACGCTTCGGGGTTTTCAGGACGTCGGCCTATATAGAGATCGCGCATGACGATGCGATTTTTGTCGCATCAGGCTGAGGGCAGATAGATATCTTGATGAAGGCGACCAGCGTGGGCTTTGATCACGCCGGTCGCCCGTTACCGTCAGAACATGGTCCGCAGGCCGAACACCAGGTTGCGTCCGCGCAGCGGCGATGCATCCTTGATGAAGGAGGCGTGGTTGAACGCGAGCGCGTTGGTCAGGTTCGTCCCGCGCAAGTACAGTTCCGCCGACTGCCTGCCGAGGTCCAGCTTGTACGAGATCGTGGCATTGACCATGTCGTAGCCCGGCGTGCGCGTCTCGTAGGAGGCGAGGCGGTCCTGCTCGAAAACGCGGAAGTATTCGGCGTTCACCGTGAAGCCCGCCAGCGCCACGTCGCCGCGCGCGCCGAGACGCCCGGCCGGGATGCGCGGCAGGTTGCCGCCCGCGTCCTTGAACTTCGCCCGCACGTAATCGCCGAAGACCGCAATGCCCAATGCGGGCGAGAATTGGTGGTGGATCTCGCCGTCGATGCCGGTGAACGTGGCGTCCTGGGCCGTGTAGCTGATCAGGCGGAAGTCCTCGAACCGGTCCAGCGTCTCGGCGTAGATATAGCCGTCGAAGTCCTGATGATAGGCGCCCAGCGTGAAGTGCGTGTTGCCCAGCGACTTGCGCAGCGTCACGTCGACGGAATGCGAGGTTTCCTTGCCCAGCGTCGCGTCGCCCAGTTCGTAGGTGTTGGTCGCAAGATGCACGCCGCGCGCGAACAGTTCCTGCGCCGTGGGCGCGCGCTGCGAACGAGCGAGCGAGATGGCGACTGAATAGCCGCTACCGGCTTCCAAGATCGCCGCGCCGGAAACCGAGAAGGGGTTGTGCTCTGTGTTGCGATTGAGCGTCGTCTCGATCTTCTGCCATTCCTGCCGGACCGCGGCCTCGAAGCGGACCGGGCCTGCCTGCAGCGTTTCGAACAGGAACAGGCCGGTGTTCGTCGTCCTGCTCTCGGGCAGGTAGGCTTCGGTGCCGATGGCACTGAAGTCGCTGCGGGCATGCTGCACGCCGAAAGTGCCGCGCAGCCCGGCCAACGGCTTGTGCGTCAGTTCCAGGCGGACATCGTGCGCCTTGTTGCGGAAGGTCGTCGCCACTTCGTCATGTTCCAGTTCCTCGTGGCGGTACTTCGTCACTCCGGCGCGGAAGCGGACGCGCTCGAAGCCGGGAAGCGGTTCCTCGTAATCGCTGCGAATGTCGATCCGCTGGCTGCGCAGGCGCACGTAGGGAACCTCGTCGTGCTCTTCCTCGCCGTGCTCATGCTCGTGCTCGTGCTCGTGATCATGGTCGTCGTGCCCGCCGCAATGCAGGCTGGAGCCGTGGGGGTGGCAGTCCTCGTAGTCGTGGCTGTGACCGGGCAGGCCATATTCGCTGTTCTGCCGGGTATAGGCGACACCCACGTATCCACGTTCGCCGATCCAGGCGCCGCCGACCGACCATGTCGAGGTATCGTTGTACGAGCCGTCGACGTGGCGGTCGCCGAAGCGCGAAGGGACGCGGTAGTCGTCGCTGGAGCGGGCCACGCCCTCGACCCGCACGGCGAAGTTGCCGATGGCGCCGGTCAGGCCGCCCACCAGCGACTGCTCGTTGTCGGCCGTACCGAGACGCCCTTCGGCGACGCCTTCGACGCCATTGACCGGCAGGGAGGTGGGGATCTTGCTGTCGAGCACGTTGACCGCGCCGCCGATAGCGCCGCCGCCGTAAAGCAGCGTCGCCGGTCCGCGAAGAACCTCGACCCCGCGCATCAACAGTGGCTCGGTAACGACCGCATGGTCGGGAGAAACCTGCGAGGCGTCCTGGATCTGCGAGGCGTCGGACAATACCTGCACGCGCGGCGCGGTCTGGCCGCGAATGACCGGGCGGCTGGCACCGCCGCCGAAGTTGTCGAAATTGACGCCGGGCTGTCCGGCCAGCGTCTCACCCAGCGTCGCCTGGCGACGGTGGACGAGATCATCCCCGCTCAGGGTCAGGACCGGCGTGACCGTCTCGTCCGCGCGCTGCTGGAGCGCGGTCGCCGTGACCACGATGTCGTCGGCGCGATGGGCGCTCTTCGATTGCGCGTGTGCCACCGGCGCAGCGATGCAGGCGCCGGCGACCGAGGCCAGAAATATTCCATGTTTCATGCCGAATTGTCCCCTCTAGGCTTGAGGGGCGGCTGCTAGACCATAATGAGATGATATAACATTAGATTTATATTTCAAAAAGTTTCCGGGTCCGGTCGGGGCAGATCGAGGACCAGCAGCAGCCGGGATATGTCTGTTCCGGCGATAGGCGGCGAACGATGGAGGATCGCGGGCTCCTCGGCCCAGATGCGGCCCTTGAACAGACCGACGTTTCCAGCGGCCAGCTGGTTTATGGATGCGTCCTGTTCGACTGCCGCCGTGATCCACTGCGTGCCGGGTTCGGTCAGCGGCACCAGCATCCGCGCCTTGACGTTGTCCATGTGGAACTTGCGGCAGGCATCGGTCTCGACGATTTCGAGCCGCATGCGGACCGCGTCACCCTGCATGACGCGCGCGAACATGCGGGCGAGGGCCGTGACCTCCGACCCGAGCGCTTCGCCGCGCCGATCGTCGGGGTAGCCGGCATCCTTCAGCGCTGCGGGAATGGAGGAAGCGAGGTCGGCCACCCCGAACGTCTCCTGCACGTCGTCGATCTCGTCGAAATCGAGTGCGTCGAGCCAGTCGAGCGTCGATGGACGGTCGCGCTGCCACAACGCGAGGTGGACGGCATCGTCGTGGATGCGATCCAGCACTTCGGGAATGTCGGCCGCGATCCATGACGTCTGCGCGCGCGCCTTGGCGCGGCAGGGTAGGGTGCTTGTGTCGGCGTCGGGCAAAGGAAAGGCGTTCATGGTCTGGACGTGCGTGACCTTACGTATCCTGGAGCAGGGTGGCGGTCGTTCGCCATGCTCGCGCGGTTTGGCGGGGGCGGCGTGGACGCCGCCCCCCGGATTACGCCGGTCAGAAGCTTACTCGCGCGCTGACCCTGATGTCGCGCCCGGCAAGCATCGAGTAGTCCTTGAGGAACGAGGATGCGCGGCGTGCGACGACGTCGAAGATGTTGTTCGCCGACAGGGCGAAGCTGAGCGGACGCTCGTTGCCCCAGGGACGGATGTTCACTTCGGCGTTGACCATGGTGTAGCCCGGCGTGCTCGTCTCGAATTCGGACGTGCGGTCCTGCCTGGTGACGCGCTCCACTTCGCCGCGGATATCGAACCTGGGTGCCTGGTAGCTCAGGCCGCCCAGTACGCGCAGCGGCGGGATGCGCGGCGCGGGGCCGACGCCGCTGATCTGCGCGTGGACGTAGTCGCCCAGCGCATCGGCTACAACCTTGCCGTCTCCGAACCGGGCGAGCGTGAGCGATCCCTGTGCCTCGAAGCCGTAGTAGCGCGCATCGGCCTGGCGGAACTGGTAGACGGGCAGGCCGTCTTCCTCCGCGCCGGTCAGGTCCTCGTAGATGAAGTTCGAGAACCAGGTGTGATAGGCGGAGGCCTCGAACGTGTAGTTCTCGCCGCTGCCGCGCAGGATCGCCTCGATGCTGTTGGCCTTCTCCAGCTTGAAGTCGGGGTTGCCGACTTCGTAGGCCTGGGTGCCCGCGTGCGGGCCGTTGGCGAAGATTTCCTCCGCTGCCGGTGCACGCGCGGTGTGGGAGAGGTTGACGCCGATGCGCCAGTTGTCGCTGAGCCCGTAGGATGCGCCTAGCGAGCCGGAGAACGCATCGTAGGTGCGGCTGCCGTCGAAGAACTGTTCCTGATCGCTCAGGGGGCTTGCCGACAGATAGGTATGCTCGTAGCGGCCGCCAGCCTCGAACTTGAGCGCGCCGTAGTCAAGCTGCTGGAGCGTGAAGAGGCCGACCTGGGTAGTGGTGTTCTTGGGCAGGAAGGCTTCGTCGCCGATGACGTTGAAGTCGCGGTTGTAGAACTGCACGCCGGTAACCCCGTGCCAGGCGCCGTGCCTCGCCTGCGTGAATTCGAGGCGCCCTTCCATGCCCTTGTTGTAGAACGCGGTGCCGACCGAACCGTCTTCCTCCAGCTCTGCGTGGGTGTAGTCCGCATAGCCGAGGCGCAGCGATACCTTGTCGAGCACATTGCCGTCGCCGTCGAGTTCGGCGCGCATGTCGATGCGGTCCTGCTTCATGCTCAGACGGGGGGCTTCCTGCTCGTCTCCCGGCTGGGTGGCGAAGCGGATCGGCACGCCGTAGAGGCTGTCGTAGTGGCCGTACGACACGCCGATGTTGCCGCCGCTGCCGATGTAGGCAAGGCCTGCTCCGGCGGTCCAGGTCTTCGCCGCTGAATTCGGCAGTTTGCCCTTCACGGCGGCGTTGGCGGCATAGTCGATCGCCTCCTCGCCATCCGCAGGGTCTTCAGCAGGCAGCAGGCTCGTCGCAAGGGCCTGCTCGCGCAGCGCCGGGGTAAGGGCATGGCCGCCGATGCGCACGTTGTCGCTCTTCAGGTAGCTGCCGTCGGCATGGGCGACCCAGCCGCCGTCGGGGCCGTTGCTCAAGGGCACGTCGATCGAGGCCGATCCCGAACGCTCGTTGGCGGCCGAACCATACGTGCCCATGGCGTCGATATGGACCGCCTCGTCGGGGACAGCGATGGGGATGCGCTTGTCGATGACGTTCACGACGCCGCCGATCGCCGAGGAGCCGTAGAGCAGCGACTGCGGTCCGCGCAGCACCTCGATGCGCTCGGCCAGCAGCGGATTGACGACGACGGCGTGGTCGACCGAGGTGTTCGAGACGTCGATCGATCCAAGGCCGTTGGTCAGTACCCGCACGCGCTCGCCCTGGAGGCCGCGCAGTACCGGACGCGACGCGCTCGGGCCGAACGAGGTGGCCGAGACGCCGGGTTCATGCGCCAGCGTTTCGCCGATCGAGGGGCGCATCGCCTGCGCCAGATCCTTCCCCTGCACGACCGCGACGCTCGACAGCATGTCCTGCCGCCTGGTCGGCAGGACACCGGTCACGACAATTTCGGAACCTGATGCCTGATGAAAGCTGTCGCTGGCCTGGGCTTGGGTCTGTGTCGGGGCTGGGGTCGATGTCGATTGCGCCTGGGCGATTGTGGGGGAGGCAATAACTGCCAAGGCGCAGCCGGAGAGAAGCTGGAGTTTCATTCGTTCGATCCCAGAGAGGAAATGATGTAACGTATCGCCATCCGTCGGCAGCGACCCGAGGGCAGTGACGGAGCGCACATATTTGATTCGATGAGATGTTACAACATTATTTCCTGACTATGTCTCGATCGTATTTTCGGGCTTTAGTTTCCAGTGGTCCCAGACCTTGCCTTCGGGGCTGCTGTCATCCGTGAGGCTGGCGACCGGACGCTTGCCGGAATGGGCGTGGCGGCACGCGTCATCGATTGGACCTGGATATGTCATCAAACCGCATTTTCAACTTTCTAAGCGCCCCGGAATGGGGTTCGGGAATGCATCGAAGTACGCGCCGACGTCGGCGTTCAGCTGGGCCAGCCTGCGGGACCAGGTCGCGCGCATGACCCGGCGCGACGATGCCGAGGACCTGCTTCACGATGCATGGGTTAACGTCGCCACCGGCCCGACCCCCGCTCGGAATGCCGACGCACTTCTCGCCAGAGCGGCGACCAACCGCGGCATCGATGCCTATCGCCGTGAGCGACGGGCCGGCGATGCGATCGTCTGGGAGCCGAACGCCGATGCGGTCGCAGACAGCTATCCGTTGCAGGATGAGATCCTGATCGCCCGTGAACGCCTCGATCGGTTGCGGGTGGGAGTCGAAGCGCTAAGCCCGCGTACTCGGCAGATTTTCTTGATGTATCGGCTGGACGGCCGTAAATATCGGGAAATTGCCGAGGAACTTGGCATCAGCCAGAGCGCGGTCGAAAAGCATATTGCCAGGGCAATGGCGCATCTTGCCGACTGGATGGAGAATTGGTGACGTGATCTTCCGCAGCAAGCCGGAGAATATGAACCGGCAGGCGGCGGACTGGCTGGCGCGACTGCACGCAGACAACCGATCCTCCCGGGACGAGGCGGAATTCCATGCGTGGCTGAAGGCCGATCCGTCACACGCCCGGGCATTCGAGAATGCATCGACGATCTGGGATGCGGTCGGCGGGCTTCGTGACGATCCGCGCCCAATGGCCCCTCGGCCTGCTGCTACCCGGTTCGTCAACCCGCTGCCTTCGGAGCGCATGTCCCGGCGTGCGGTCATCGCGGGCGGCGCCGGATTGATCCTGACTTGCGGACTGGGCCTGGGCTGGCAGCAGGCCCGCGCGGGTGTGTACGAGACAGGTGTCGGCGAGCAGCGCCGCTTCCTGCTGGACGATGATACGCGCATCATGCTGGACACGAATACGCGCGTGCGCTTCACTGCCAGTTCCTCGCGGCGCCTGCTGTCGCTGGCGTCAGGCCGCGTCGATGTCGAGATCGCCAGTGATGCCCGACCCTTCGTCATCGAGGCGGGCGACAGAAGCGTGATCGCGCAGGCGGCCCGGCTCGATCTGCGCCGCGATGACGACGCCGTCCTCATCACTGCGGTCCAGGGCCATGCCCAGATCCGGTCGGCCGATGCCCGCTTCGAGCTGGCGGCGGGTAATCGCATTGCGATGGAGCCGGGCCGCCAGGACAGACTGGATCGGCCCGAGATCGACGACCTGCTCGCCTGGCAGAGCGGGCGACTGGCTTTCCGGGACGAAACCGTGGCGCAGGCGGTTGCGGAAATGAACCGCTACAGCCATCGTGAACTGGTCGTTGCAGATGCGCAGGTAGCCGGGCTGCGCCTTAGCGGCGTCTACCGCGTCGGTGATCCGGAAGCGTTCGCGCGTTCGCTGGCGGTGCTGCTGCCGGTCGAAGTCGCGGTGGAGCCGGACACGATCCGCATTGCGGCGGCCCACTGAAATTTATTTCCACCCGGGGGTGAGGAAAAGCCCGTCCAGGACGACGAGGCAGTAAGCGGCGCTCACGACGGGCGTCTGTACCGGGGGTATCGGACATGATCTCTTTCAAACGGCAGCTTTGCCGATCGGCGGCGCTTGTGCTGGCCATTTCCAGCGCCTCTCTGGCGACCGGCGCCCATGCGCAGGCGCGTCAGGTGCGCGTTGCGATTGCCGCTCAACCGATGGATCGCGCGCTGGAGCAGCTTGCCCGCCAGAGCGGGCAGGACATCCTGTTCACCCGCGACGCGGTGGCGCGGCTCAACGCACCGGCGGTTTCCGGCGAATTCGATGCCGAAACGGCGGTCCGTCGCCTGATCGCGGGAACTTCGCTCACGGTCGTGCGCGATCGTTCCGGTGCCCTCATTGTCCGCCCTTTGTCGGCGGCGGCCGCGCAAACGCCAGAAGTCGCGAGCGGTGAGCCGGCCCCGGCCAGTGAAATCGTCGTCACGGCTCCTTTCTCGGACGGCGTCGAGCGATCGCTGGGCGTTAAGCGCAATGCGGACTCCATCGCGGATGCCGTCGTCGCGGCCGACATCGGCAAGCTACCGGCCTTCAACGTGGCCGAGGCGCTGCAGCGCGTGCCCGGCGTCACCATCGTGCGTGAGGCTGGCGAAGGCCAATTCATCAGCGTGCGAGGCCTGGGGCCGAACTTTCAGGCAGTGACGTTCGACGGCATGCCGCTCGCCTACAATGAGAACATCCGCAATTCCGGCCAGTCCGGGCGCCAGTTCCGCCTTCAGGTTCTGCCCGCCACGCTCATCGACAGCGTCGTCGTAACCAAGTCGCCCACCGCCGACCTGATCGAAAGCGGCATCGGTTCGACCGTTGACATCCGCCTGATCAAGCCGCTCGATCGTGATCCGTTTCTCGCCGCCAATGCCTATGCCGGGTATGAGGAGCGCACCGATACGCTCAACCCCAACGGCACGATCTCGGCCGGTTGGCGCAACGAGGACAGGACATTCGGCGTGCTGGCGGGCCTGTCCTACTCGCGCCGCAAGGTCCAGTTCGATCGACTGCGCATGGGGTGGCAGGACGCGGAAGTGGAGGGCCTGGGAACCCTGCGCGTGCCCGGCGACGCCCAGCCCTACCTGGAGACCGAGGATCGCGAACGCATCAGCGCCGTCGTCGGCTTGCAGTGGCGTCCCTCCTCGACGTTCGAGATCGACGTCGACGGGCTGTTCTCGCAGTTCAACAATGAGACGACGGAACGCCGCCTGACCTACTACATCCCCAGCCAACTTTCGCGGCTGGACCTCTCGACCGCGGTTGTCGAGGACGGCAGGCTGGTGACGGGCACGATCCGAGGCGCACGTATTCGCAATTACAGCGAATACATGGACCAATCGCACCGGAATCTCCAACTCAACACCACGATCAAGCTGGACCTTGGCGATTGGCATATCGAGCCGCGCGTCAGCTATGCGCGGGCGAGCAGCGATCTCGATACGCCGATCCAGCGCGTGCAGTACCGCACGGCCAGCGGCCGGGGCGGCAACCTTACGTTCGATTTCAGCGGAGATGTCCTGAAGGAAGGCCGGGTTACTTCGCTCTATACCGACCTCGACCTGACCGACCCCTCGCTCATGCCGTTCGAGAGCTTCGCAGTTCGCCCGATCAATTCGATCGACGAGGATAAGAGCTTCGTGCTCAACGTCTCGCGCGGGATGGACTTCGACGTGGGTGGCCTTCGCTTCTCCAGGATCAGGTTCGGTGGGCAGGTCTCCGACCGCTACCGCGACTACCAGCGCCGCGACCGCAACAACGCCATCCTGCGTGATGGGTTTACCCGCACTGATGACTTCCTGCTGCATCCGGTCCCGGGCAATGCCTTCGACCAGTCGATCGTGAACCGGCAGGCCTGGACCAACGTGGACTGGGCGCTGTTCAACCAGGCCTACACGCTCGGCAGCGAATATGACGGCGTGAGCCCCGACGCCTCGGACCTCGAGCCGACGGCGGCCGACCTCCAGAACTCCTATCGCATCGGCGAGAAGATCCAGGCGGTCTACGGGCGGATCGATCTCGAATCCGACGTGGGCGACGTTCCCGTTTCAGGCAATTTCGGCTTGCGCTACGTGCGAACCGAAACCGAGGTGCGCGGCACCGAGATCGCGCCGGTCTCGGACGGGAACGGAGGCGTGACCACGCAGGTGCTGCCCACGACCACGCGCGCGACTTATGCGGAGTTTTTGCCCAGCGCCAATGCGATGTTCAAGTTCTCGGACAACGTGCAATTGCGTCTGGGCGTGGCCCGCACGATGACGCGGCCGTCGCTTTCGGAACTGCGCAATTCGATCAATACGAACAGCGTCACCGTGACGAGCATCTACAATCAGGGCGTCGCCGCGCTGGCCGATCCGACGCTGAACCTGCAGGCTTCGGGCGGCAATCCCAACTTGCGGCCCTACACCTCGTGGAACTTCGACGCTTCATTCGAATGGTACTTCGACAAGTTCGGCGCGTTCACGGTGGCCGCCTTCCACAAGGACATCAGCAACTATATCGCGTCGGATTTCGAGACCCGCACGCTTGCCTTCGCCGTCAATGACGGTTCGACCTTGCCGGTCGATATCCTCGTCGCGACCCCGACCAACGTGGGCGATGCAGCCATCTCGGGCGTCGAGTTCGGCTACACCAACAAGCTGCCGTTCGGCCTGGGTATTACCGCCACGGCCACTTTCGCAACGTCCAAGCTGGAACTGGACACTACCGGCGTGGGCATCCAGTCGGCCGGGATTCAAGGCGTGTCCGACGTCAGCTACTCGATCACGCCCTTCTTTGAGGCGGGGCCGTTCGAGATCAATGTCAGCTATACCTATCGCAGCAACTACATGACCGATTCCGGTGCGAACGTGACGTCGCTGCCGAGCCCTCAGGACGTCGTCGCCTATTACCAGAAAGGCTTCGGCATCGTCGATCTCGGCGCCAGCTACAAGATCAGGCCGAATGTCGAGATGTTCATGCAGGCAGTGAACGTGCTCGACGAACGGCAGGTCTCGTTCGCCGGCAGCGAAAACGAAGTCAGCGAGATCCACACCTTCGGGCGGACCGTGAATTTCGGCGTGCGCGCCAAGTTTTGATCTGAACCCGGCAGGCACCGTGCCGAAGCTGCGGCACGGTGCCGGTATTTCATGAAGACCTGCAAGACCGACGATACGTCCAGGATGGCTTCTCGCGCCCGTTGCCAACCAGGTCCCGACCCATCCTCATCCTTCCGTCCAAGATATGTCTCCAGGGTTCCATAGCGGCGCGCCGCGGCTATCGCGCAGGGAGGGGATCGTTCGCCCGTCCTTGTCGGTCACGCCGTATTCCGCGGCGAGTTCGGCAGTGATGAAGGTTCCGCCCGATTTCGACCCGACCGCCGGGTCCATCGCCAGTGCCGCGATCACCCGTCCCGGGAACTCCGGGGAGGAGCCGACCGCACTGTTGAGTTGGCTGGCCATGCCCGGAACCGACTTGAGGTTCTCGGTCGCGCGTTCGGTATAGGTGAAGCCCTGCCATAGCGAGACCGCGCCGACGCCCGTGTCGCGCAATTCGTGGCCCATGTCGCGCATCATCCGGTCGGTCGCGGTCTTGGTCGTCCCGAACACCACGTCGTATGTGTAGGTCACGCCCACGTAGCCGGAGAGCGCGGCGATCAACCCGGAGCCCTGCGGCACCATGATCCGCGCTGCATGCCATGCCGCGACGTAGGCTGCACGCAGGCCGGTGTCCCATATCTGCCATTCTTCGTCGAGCGGCTTGTCCCAGAAGCCGGTGCGCCGGGTCATGCTCTCGGGAATGGCCATGGCGTTGTTCACCAGCAGGTCGAGGCGCCCTTCGTCGCGCGCGACCTGTTCGAACACCGTGCCGATCTGCGCATCATCGAGCAAGTCCAGCGCGAGAGCGACGCCGCGTCCGCCGCGCGCGTTCACTTCGGCGACCGTTTCCTCCAGCGAACCGGGCAAGGCGTGCCCCCCGGCGGATCGGGTACGGCCAGTAACGTAGACCGTCGCCCCTTGCTCCGCGAGCGCGCAGGCCACGCCCTTGCCGATGCCGCGCGTGGCTCCGGTGACGAGTGCGACCTTGCCCGAAAGCCCGCTCATGACGATTTGGCGGGATTGGCCGGCTGGCGCAGGTTGACGAGCGGACGACGATAGGATGGATCGTTGCCGTCGCGGGCCGATACGCCGTTCAGTGCGATGTCGGGCACGTCGGCGAAGGGGATCGGCATCGGCGGCGGCATGAAGCCCCACTCGATCACGTTCGTGCGCAGGGCGATCCTCCATTCGCCGTCCCGCCGTTCCAGCCGGTCGACATAGCGCCCGCCCGCGACCCAAAGGCTTTCATCGCGGTTGCGGCCGACGAACTGGTAGTAGGTCTCGGCATGGGCGATGTCGCCATCGAGATCGATGTTGGACTGCAGCAGCGCATGGTGCGTGACGATCTGCCCGGCCTCGTGCATCGGGATCGCCCAGTCCCAGCAGTCCGCGGCGCTGCCCACGAAAGGCCCCGCCGCCGTTTCGGCATCGTCCCAGAAGGCCGACAGGTAGATGGCACGGTCGAACCGGTCCATGCCCCGGGAGAAGCGCTCCAGGCATTCGCGGATCTCGTGCTTGTCGAGCATCGCGGCGATGCGCCCGTCACGATCACTGGCACGATCATTTGCCACGGTAGTCGACCTCCGAGATGGGCTTCCAGATCGGCGATCCCCGCGTCGCGCGGGCCGATGCGATGACGCTGCCGTCCACGTCGGTCAGGCCGTATTCCTGCGCCAGTTCGGCGGTGACGAATTCGCCCCCCGACCGCTTCATCACCTCGGGATCGGCGGCGAGCGCGGCGACCACGCGGCCCGGATGCTCGACCGAACTGCCCTGCATCGAGGTGATGGACGTGGTCATCCTGTCCCCCATCTTCGCAAGGTTGTCCCGCGCCTTCTCGGTCAGGGTCAGCCCTTGCCACAAGGTCAGCGAGGCGACGCCGTGAGGTTCCAGTTCGATCGCCATGTCACGCGCCATGCGGTCCACTGCGGACTTGGAGGTGCCGAAGATCACGCCGTATGTATAAGTAACCGCCGCGAAGCCCGAGATCGCGACGATCAGCCCCGACTTTTGCGGCGCCATGATCTTCGCCGCCTGCCAGGCTGCTACGTAGTTGGACTTCACTCCGACATCCCACATCTCCAGGTTGGAGAGCGGCTTTTCCCAGAAGCCCTTGGGCTCCAGCAGGTCGTCGGAAAGCGTGAAGGCGTTGTTGACGAGGATGTCGAGGCGGCCCTGTTCCGATGCGATCCGGGCGAACAGCGCTGCCACGGCCTCGTCGTCGCCATGGTCGCAGGCGACGGCTATGCCGCCACCGCCGCTCTCGCGTCCGCGCGCGTCGCATTCGGCGGCGGTCCCGCCGACCGTGCCGGGCAGGTAGTAGTCGCCTTCGTTGACCGTGCGGCCGGTGACGTAGACCGTGGCGCCCTGCTCGGCGAGCACGAGCGCTATGCCCTTGCCGATGCCCCGGCTGGCGCCGGTGACCAGCGCGACCTTGCCCGCAAGCGGGGCGCTCATGCCGCCGCTCCCGCGAACCAGCTTTCGCTGTAGTCGGCCTTTGCACGGCCGGAGAAATGGTCGGCAGTGAAGGCGTAGCCCATCACGCCCCTGGACCAGTCGGCTGCGGCGCCCCAGTCCTGCTCCCAGTCATAGAGCATCACGCGGTCGGCGATGCGCCACTCGGGCTCGCCCGATGCGCCGGGCCGCTTCTCGAAAGTATCGAGGTAGCGCCCGCCGATGCAGGTGTCGCGATCGCCTTCGCCCATGTCGATCCGGTGGTACGAGAACACATGGGTTTCCGCCCGTGCCGTCGTCCCCGCCAGTTCGATGTGCGACTGGCCGAGCATATGCTGGGTGTCCTTGATTGCGTCGGCGCCGGGCACCACCCATGCCAGGTAGGCGTCGAAGGAGCCGTTGTGCACGCCGTAGTCGAAGCGCGCATCGGGCCACCAGCATGAGCGGATCAGTTCCGCGCTCCGGCGGTCCTCGCCGCGCGCCAGCCGCGCCACGCAGGTCCGGATCGCCTCCCGGTCGATCATCTCGTGCAACGCCTGCTCCATCCTCGTTCCCTTCCGGCGAGCCTTTGCGGCCCTGGTTACCCAGTATCGTTTCCCCAGTGTCATGGAAAAGTCCGTCGCGATCGACCGGGCGCCTCGTCCACCCCGGTTCAATGCCCCAAAAGCCCCGCTGCGGCTTGACCAATGTGGACAGTCAAAGCCCCGAAGCGCCCTGATCGGAGGCGGATATGGACAGTAAGGCCCGGATTTCCGGGCTTCCCGTTCAGGGCTCGGCCTCTGCGCGACGGTATTGATCGCCGATGCGGAGTTTGGGTGCAGCCGACATCATGCCGCTGCACCGTTCGCGGAAGCCGAGTTCGTTCAGGCGCCGAACCCGCCGTCTATGGTATGGAGCGCGCCGGTGACGACACCTGCTTCGGGGCCGGCCAGATAGGCGACCATGCCGGCGATCTCTTCGGGTCGGGCATGGCGCTTGATGGCCATGAACGTGTGCATGAAATCCTTCATGGGGCCGTCGCCGGGGTTCATGTCGGTATCGGTGGGACCAGGCTGGACGGCGTTGACGGTGATGCCCCGCGCACCGAAGTCACGGGCCAGTCCGCGCGTCAGCCCCTGGATCGCGGACTTGGTGAGCGCATAGGCAGCGCCGCCCGCGAACGGAATGCGATCGCCATTGGTCGATCCGATGAAAATGATGCGGCCGTTGTCCGGCATGCGCCGGGCCGCTTCCACCGCAGCGTGGTAAGGCGCGCGGATATTCACGTCGACCATGCGATCGACGGCATCCGCATCCTGTTCCAGCGGATCGCCGAGCACGAGAACGCCGGCATTGACGACAAGGATGTCGAGCGGTCCCGCTTCCGCGACGAGATCGATCACCGCATTGCGGTCTGCCGCGTCCGATCGGACCGCCTTCGCGCCGGTTTCGTCCGAAAGTGCCTGAGCGGCCTCCGCTGCTCCGGCGTAGGAGAAGGTCACGGCGGCCCCGTCGGCCGCCAGGCGCCGGACGATCGCGGCGCCGATGCCCCGGCTGCCGCCGATGACGAGTGCTGTTTTGGCTGAGAAGTCTGTCATTTGTACTGCTCCATCTTGTGTCGGACGAACCTGCTTTCGATAATTCGAGCAGGCATCTGCGGCTTGCTGCCTCCCGCACGCTGCGGGCTGTCGACCACAAGATGATTTCAGGCCATCGTGCGCACTAGCCGCCAAATTCCGGAATAGGCTTTCGGGAATGCCGAACGATGATGAAACTTGAAGGAGTGGCCGCGTTCGTCGCAGTGGCCGAAGCGGGATCGATCAGCGAGGCGGCGCGACGCCTGGGCCTTGCCAAATCGGTCGTGAGCGAGCGCGTGGCCGAGCTCGAAAGATTGCTGGGCGCCAGCCTGATGCAGCGCACGACCCGCAAGTTGTCCCTCACCGGCGAGGGTGAGATGTTCCTCGAACGGGCGCGCCGGATCATACGCGAGACGGTCGAGGCACAGGCGGAGATAGTGGAGAGGCGGGGCTCCCTGTCCGGGCCGTTGCGCCTGGCCGGGCCGATCGGGTTCGGCACGCTGCACCTTGGGCGGATGCTGAATGGATTCCTGGCAGCCCATCCGGACATCGATCTCAGCATCGATCTCGACGACAGGTTCGTGGATGTGGCCGCCGATGGCTACGACGCGGTGATCCGCCATGGTCCGATTCAGGACACGCGCCTGATCGCAAAACGCCTCGCGTCGAGCCGGCGCCTTCTCGTCGCCGCGCCTTCCTATTTGGAGAAGCACGGCGTGTCCAAGTCGCTGGAGGAACTGGATCGGTCCTGCGCGATCCTCTACTCCAATCGCTCAGCAGACTGGCGGTTCAAATCCGGCGAACGCGAAACCATCCTTCGGCCGCGCGCCTGCCTGCGCGTCAACAACGGCATCGTGATGCGCGACGCCGCACTGGCGGGCCTTGGCATCGCACTGCTCCCCACGTTCTTCACGTACCGGCAACTGGCGGATGGCACGCTGCGGCAAATCGACGTGGGAGCACAGGCAGAGGGCGCTGAACTCTACATCGCCTACACGCGCAACCGCAGCGCCTCGGCGAAGCTGGCGGCGCTGACGGAATGGCTGCGGACGGAGATTGGCACGCCCGCGTACTGGGAGACGCAAGAAAGCTGAAATCAGCCCCACCCTCGCTTATGCGTGCAACATACCGGGGCGGGGGGTGAACTTCACGGTAATGCGTAGGCGATCACCTGATCGCCGATCGGCGTTTCCATGAAGTGATGGCCACCCGGTGCGATGACAAGGTACTGCTTGCCGTTCACCATGTAGGTCATCGGCGTGGCCTGTCCACCGGCGGGCAGTACATCCTTCCACAACACCTTGCCGGTCTTGAGGTCGATCGCGCGGATCAGGTTGTCGGTGGCGGCAGCCACGAAGATCACGCCGCCCGCGGTAACCACGGAGCCGCCGTTGTTGGGCGTGCCGATCGTCCAGGGCAGCATCGAGGGGATGCCGAAAGGACCGTTGGTCCGGGCCTCGCCCAGCGGCTTGCCCCAGATCGTCTTGCCGGTCGCCAGATCGATGGCGCGGATGCCGCCGTAGGGGGGCTGTTTGCACAGCATCCCCGTCAGCGGCAGGCGCCAGCCGGCGTTGACGTCGATGGCATAGGGCGTGTGTGCCTGCGGATCGCCCGCACCCTCGGCGCCGCCAATCTCGCCCCGTGCCTGATCGCGGGGTGCCCAGCCCCGACGGTTGGCCTCGGCGCGGGGGACGAGGCGCACGTAGTTGGGCATGTCGTTGTAGTTGGCGACGATCACGCCCCGGCGCGGATCGACCGCAATGCCGCCCCAGTCGGTGCCGCCGTTGTAGCCGGGATACTCGATCGAGCGGCGATCGCTTTCGGGCGGCGTGAAGAAGCCCTTGTAGCTCGCCTTGCGGAACTGGATGCGGCAGATCATCTGATCTATCGGCGACATGCCCCACATGTCGCGTTCCGTAAGATCGGGCTTGCGCAGCGTATGCCAGAGCGACACGCGCTGCGTAGCCGCGCGCTGGTCGGGCTCCACGCCGCCGCCGGGTGCCTTGATCGTGCCCACCGGCGTCAGCGGCTGGCCGGTGCGGCGGTCGAGCACGTAGATGTCGCCCTGCTTGGACGGCAACACCAGCGCGGGCGTGCCCTTGTAGTCCACCAATGTGGCCTGCGCGCCGAAGTCGTAGTCCCAAACGTCGTCACGCACGGCCTGGAACTTCCAGCGAGGCTTGCCGGTGGTGACGTCGAGTGCGACGAGCGACGTCGCGAAATCGCGCTCCTGCGGCCGGCGCAGGCTGGAATAATAGTCTGCCGCCGCATTGCCCATTGGAAGGTAGACGAGGCCGAGTTGCTCATCGCCGCTGGCGATCGTCCACATGTTTGGGGTGCCGCGCGCCCAGGTCTGGCCCTGCGGCGGATAGCCGCTCCAGTCCGGATGCATCATGTCCCAGGCCCAGCGCAGCTTGCCGGTGACGGCGTCATAGCCCCGGATCACGCCCGAAGGCGCCCAGCGGTCCTGACCGTCGAGCACTTGATGCCCGGTGACGACCACGCCGCGCACGATCGTCGGCGGCGAGTTAATCGAGACGTAGCCCGGCGGCGTATCACCCATGCCGACCTTGGTATCGACTTCGCCATTGGCGCCGAAGGCGGCGCAGCGCGCTCCGGTATGCGCGTCGATGGCAAAGAGGCGCGCGTCGAGCGTGCCGTAGATGATGCGCTGCGCGCAGGGCTGGTCCGCCGCAGCGCCGGGCACCACGAAATAGCTCACGCCGCGACAGGCGGCGGTATAGGGGATCGCTTCGTCGGAGACCTTGGGGTCGAACTTCCAGCGCTGCTTGCCGGTCGCGGGATCGAGGGCGACGACCATGTTCTTGGGCGTACAGACATAGAGCATGTCACCGACCTTGAGCGGCGTGTTTTCTCCCCCATAAGTCTTCGCGATCTCGGCCGATGAGGGCATGTCGCCGGTATGGGCCAGCCATACGCGCTTGAGGTTCTTCACGTTGTCCGGCGTGATCTGGCCGAGCGGCGAGAAGCGGCGCGCGGCCTCGGTGCCGCCATAGGCCGGCCAGTCGTCTCCGGCCCGGGCGAGCGACGGATCGCTCATCTCGAAGCGGAGTCCGGGAAGCTCGGACGCAGGCCCGGTATCGGCCATCCGGGCGAATATCATGGCGGATACGGCGGTGAGGACGACGGCCGCTGCGCTCGTTCCAAGCCCGAGCTTCCAGCGGCCGGGCCGGGATGAGAGCGTGGGCATGACCAGCAGGATCGCCACCAGCAGGACCAGCGGCGCGATCACGCGCGGGACAAGCGCCCAGTTGTTCGCGCCGACTTCGGCAAAGGCCCAGATCACGGTCAGGACGAAGATCGCGCAATAGAGCCAGCCGCCCAGGATATTGCGCCGGATCAGCAGCCCTCCGGAAGCCAGCATCGCAAGCCCGGTGAGCAGGTAGTAGGCCGAGCCGCCAAGCACAGCGAGCCAGATGCCCCCGATGGCCAGCACCGCTCCGATAAGGGTGATGACTGAACCGAGCATCAGAGGTGCAAGCGGAAGTCTCCTTAGCTGCAGGCTTGAAGAATCCGTCATACACACTCCAGAAACATTTTCGTCCGCTCATGGTGAATGGCGAGAGCCGCGTAATGTTCCGGGGCGCCGTGGGTTGTTTTTGCGATCAAGGTACTGCTGCACGGCCGTCAAGGCGAAGTTCCGCAATACGTGCTTCTGCGATGAGGGGGTCGCCAACGCGATCGGCAACCGGTACGCACACTGTCGATCATGCTGTATGCTGGGTTTTGCATGGGTTCTGGAAAAAGCCGGGTCGAACCTGACTCTTTGTCGGGATGCACCAAAAAGTAACCACGATGATCTAGCGTCCGTTCATGCGCATCGCGACGATCACCAACTGGGCCTATGGCGCGACCGTCTGCCTTACCATCGTGGCCGGTGTCACGATGGTCCTGGCCTCCAGCGCCGACAAGGTCGAGCGTGCGGCGGTCCGTCAACGCGACCTGTTCGACCAATTGACCTTCGAGATCGAGAACGACCTGGCGGAGTTGACCGACCAGGCCCGGCTGGCGACAGTGACCGACGACCCCAGCCACGCGATCGCCTACGAACGCACGCGGGCCTCGCTCGGCTCGGTCGAGCAGCGCGTTGCCAAGCTTAAGGATGGTGGGGCCAACGAGCAGGAACTGCGCTCGCTGGAAGAAGGGCTCCGCTGGGCAAGGACGCTGGAGGACGAGCAGCAGGCCGCGATTGCGGCTACCCGGCGCGGCGACGGCGCCACGGCGCGGGCGATCGTGTTCGGTCCGGAGTACGAGCGCGAACTGGAGCGTGTGCATTTCCTGATCGGCCGCTTCCGCTACCTGCTCGATCAGCGATCGGACAACGCGATCGAGCAGGCGAGCCAGGCTTCACAGCGGCTGCGCTCGGTGTCCGAGGCCATGGTCGCGATCACGGCGGCCCTGTTCCTGCTGGTTCTGGGCTTCATCCTGAAGCGACGCATCCTGCGCCCGGTCATGACGCTGAGCGATGTCGTCAACCGCCTGGCTGACCAGGACTACACCGTGGAAACTCCGGCGTTCTCGCAAGTCGACGAGATCGGCGACATGGCGCAGGCGATCCGCATCTTCCGGGAGAACGGACTGGAGCGTCAGCGGCTGGAGCGCGAGCGCGATGCCGACTGGGCCGTGCGGGACCTGCTGGCGCGCATGACGCAGCGCTTGCAGGGGTGCGAGAGCGTTTCTGACCTTTTCGCCGTGGTGCGACTGTTCGCTCCCAGGATCGCGCCGACGCTGGCGGGGCGGCTCTATACCTTGGATAACCGCATGAAGTTGATGGTCTGTGCCGCCGAATGGCGCGGATCGCCGGATGGCGGCATGGAAGATCGCGGGTCGCAGGGCACCGACGCGGCGTTCGGCCCGGACGATTGCTGGGCGCTGCGGCGCGGTCAGATCCATGCGCCCGGCGGCGAGATGCTCGACGTGCCTTGCCGCCATGTCGCTCCCTCGGCAGCCCGGGCGACCATCTGCGTGCCGTTGACCGCGCAGGGCGAAACGATCGGTCTGCTGGTGCTGGAGAACCTAGCGGCCGACCATGGGCCGGACGATTCCACTGGCGTCTACATTGAACTGATGTCCGAAACTGTCGGGCTTGCGCTTGCCAACCTGAACCTTCGTGACGTGCTCCATGAAAAGGCGCTGTTCGACCCGTTGACGGGTCTGCGCAACCGGCATGAACTGGACGACACCCTGCGCCGTCTGGTCGCAACCGCCGATGCAGCATGTACGCCGATCGCCTGCCTGATGATGGACATCGATCACTTCAAGGGCCTCAACGACCGCTTCGGCCATGATGCCGGGGACTTTGTCATCCGCACCGTCGCGGCGGTCTTCGCCGGTGGCGCGCGGGAAGACGATCTGGCCCTTCGCTATGGCGGCGAGGAATTCCTGATGCTGATGCCGGGGGCCGATGAGGCGTTGGCGCTGGAACGGGCCGAGCGTATCCGCGAGCGGGTGGCGGGCCTCGATCTCACGCACGAGGGGCAGCCGCTGGGGCAGGTCACCGTCTCGCTGGGACTGGCTGTCTATCCGCATCATGGACCGATCCAGGCGCTGATCACTACTGCCGACGCCGCCCTTCTTCGCGCGAAGGAGAGGGGCCGCGACTGCATCGTCATTGCTGCGCAGCGGAACCGGGATGCCGGAAAGTCATCGGAGGCAGGGACCTGATCGATGGCGCGGGCCGGCCTCAGCGGTTCATGCAGACATGGACTTTGGTTTCGTTATTGGGGCCGCGCAGCGTAGTCATCATTTCGGGCAGGGCGTCGATGCCGATGTTGGCGCTGACGATCGACTTGGGGTCGACGTGCCCGCCGCCCTGGATCGCATCACGGTCAAGCATTTCGGCGATGTGGATGAATTCCTTCATCGAGTAGCCGACCGCGAATTGCATCGACACGCACTTGTAGCTTGCCAGGCCGGGGATCACCGGGTCGGGCGACGTGCAGAATCCCAGACTGATGATGCGCCCGAACGCCTCGGCATGCATGACCGCTTTCATCAGCATGCCTTCGGCGCCCACGCATTCCAGAACGACCTGCGGCGAACCGCCGAGCACCTCCACGACTTCGCCGATCTCGTTGTCGCCGAAGCGGACGAAGGCGTCGGCGCCCATCGCGAGGCACAAGTCCTTCCGGCGTGACGAGCGCGACATGGCGACGATGCGGCCCGCCCCGAGGCGACGCGCCCAATAGATCGCGTAGAGCGCGACCGTGCCGCCACCCAGGACGACAACGCGGTCGCCGGGCTGGATCCGGGCCAGTCTGGTGCCGTAGAGGCTGATCGCCATCGGCTCGATCAGGGCGCCGTCCGCCATCGAGAGTGTCTGCGGCAGCCGCGTGGCTACGCTGGCCGGTACTTTCGCCAGTTCGGCGAAACCGACCGTCGCAGTGCCGGTGCCAGATCTGCACAGCACGTTGTTGCCATGGGTACGGCAGGGCTCGCAGGTGCCGCAGGCGACCGAGGGGAGCACCGCGATCTGCTCACCGATCTTCCAGCCCGGAACGTCCGGACCGATGGCGACGATCTCTCCCGCGTATTCGTGCCCGAATTGCACGCCGGCACCGTAGTCCCACGTGCCGCCCTTCGTCATCGACAGGTCGGTGCCGCAGACGCCGCAGCGATCGACGCGGATCAGGAGTTCGCCCGGCCCGGGTTCCGGGTCGGCCAGCGTCTCGATGACGACGGGCCGGCCGTTACCGGGATAGATTGCCGCCTTCACTTTTTCTTCTCCAGCAAGTCGTAGCGGGCGATATAATCTGTGAAAGGCTCGCGCGCTTCGTCTTCGGTCATGCCGAAATCGGCGATGGAATAGCGGTGGACGCCGTGCTGCATTTCAGGCTTCTCGTCGATGCGTCGTTGCAGTGCGGGGCGCGTTTCTTCCGGGATGTCCATGCCGATGAACCGGTAGATCCGTTCGACGACCTCCATCGGCCGTGCATGGAAGTCGGCGTGGACCACATCGAGAACCTGCGCGGGATGGCGTTTGCGAACCTCTTCGGCCTTGCGCACGGCATTGGCCCACTTGGCGACCTCTCGGCGAAGCAGGATTTCCGCGCGCTGCTGTGGACGGTTGCCTTCCATGAGGTTGTTGCCGTTCATCAACAGGGAAACGAGGCTGGGCACCGCCTTCGCCGGATCGCGGTGGGTCTGGATCACGCGCGCATCCGGGAACACCGCGAAGAGCAGGTCGAGGTGTTCGATATGCCCCGGGTTCTTGAGCAGCCATCGCTTGCTGCGCTCGTTGCTGCCGATCAGCTGGATGCAGCGCCGCAGATGGTCATAGGCGGCGGCCTCGCTCTGGCACTGCCACCAGGCATCGTAGCTGGCCGCCGACCATCCGCATGACCACAAGTTCGACACGAACGACTGGCGCATGACCATGCAGCATTCGTGGACTTCCTCGGCGGCGCGGAAGTGGGCGGCCTTGGCATTCGGAGTGGCCGCATATCGCGTGTCGAGACCGGCCCTGGTCTTGAGGAACTGCGGATACTGGCCCCAGGTCTCGATCGGCGGGCGCGGCATGGGGCTGTCGAGCAGCCAGGTCTGAAGGCCCTGGAAGCGTGGATCGACCGCCAGCAGGCGATGAAGCGCCGTCGTTCCGGTCCGGGGCACGCCGGTGATGACGACAGGGCTGAGAAGGGGCTGCGCATCGAATCCGGGATTGTCCTTCATCGATTGCACGGCATGGGCACGGCCGCGAAGAACTTCGACCAGCATCCCCCAGGCGGCCCGGCGGCCCACTTCCGAGAACTGGGCGTCGTAGTCCATGGACTGGAGCAGCACCGTAAGGCCGGGCAGGTAATCGTCGCCACCGAAGTCGGTCAGTCCACTCGCTTGCGTCACTGTTTGATGCAACTGGTCAAGGGCGCCGCGAAACCGGCGCGGCGGATCGAATTGTAGCTCCATTCTTCGGTATCCTACCCTCTGGGCTGGTCTTGTCGGGTGTTGGCGTATCCTTGCGGCAGCCTGTCGGGGGCAGCGCGGCTACCAGCGCCGTCGCCGCTGGCAGGCCACGACGCGGCGGCGGATTTCCTCCGCGCGCTGCCCGGGCGTCACGACGGGCGTGTCGGTGGGCAGGCTGGCGCGCAGATCCGCGAGCTTGACGCGAGTGATGGTCGGCACCGGCTCGCTGTCGCAATCGTACCAGCGTCCGTAGATGCCGCCTTCGGTATAGCCTGCCGGGTCGAGCCAGTTGGGAACGCCCGGATCGGCGAGCGAAATGACGCCACGGTACTTGCCGTCGCTCGACAGTGTCGCCATCGCGCCATTGGTGCTGCTCAGCCGGTAGACGTATTCGAGGGCGTTGAAGTACGGATCGTTGAGCTGGATGTTCCAGTAGGGCGCGCGTTCGGGAATCTCGGTCTCGATGATAAGCGCCTCGCCCTCTTCCAGCTGGAAACAGGCGGGCCAGTAGGTCTGTTTCACCAGCGCGCCGGGATAGCGCACCGGCTCGAAGACGTTGAAGCCCACACGCTCCTTCACGCCGTTCTGCATCTGGTAGTACAGGCTGGTCTTGCGTGCGGGGAACTTCGCCATCTCCACGATGCGCGCGTGGATTTCATCGGGCGCGAGGCGGGGCTTGGCCGGGACCGGATCGAGGCATTCGATCGAGAGCTGGGGGTCGGTCTCATTCGCCCAGTCGTACATGCGATAGCGCAGGTACATGCCGCGCGCGGCCGGGTCGATCGGCGCCCAGTGGCCATCGTAGCCGGAAGGGCGCTCGGCGCTGAAGATGATCGAGAAGTCCTCGCCTAGCCCGATCCCGAGATCGTTGGTGTCCAGTTCGTTGTGCCCGTTCGGGCGCGGCATTTCGTCCACGGTGCCCGACAGCGCCGCCTGGGTGGTGAACGAGAGGATGCGGCAGGTCCCGCGATTGCCCGAGACCCGGTAGGTCAGGTCGCCACGGATCGGCGACTGGACGTAGATGTCGTCGGGATTGGGCTGCAGCGTGTAGACGGGGTTCCACAAAGGCGCCCAGTCCGGATGTTCCGCGTCGGCATGGAAGTACATGAAGTAGGCGTAGGACAGGCTCGTCATCGTCTGGCGATAGACGTCGGCCCGATAGGCGGCGTCTTCGGGGCGCCAGGTGTCCTTGAGGTTGGCGACCGCGCCTTCGAGGTCGCCCAGCAACGCCAGGATATCGGATGGTTGTTGGGGCGCCATGCCTCTCGCTCTCCCGTTGATTCTTTTAGATAGCATATACTATCTATCGCTGCGGCAAAGCGGATAACCGTAACTGCAACCGATCGCTTGCGCCATCGCCGGGGCGTCGGGGTGCTGCAGACACTTCAGCGGCGACGACTTGTTCAGGGCGCTTCGCTTGCTGTCCGGACCTTATTGAGAAGATCCGGATATCATATCGGGTTCAGCGAGAAGGGTGGGGCGCCGGGCCAGCTGACCGCACACGCAATCCCGCAGGCACGAAGTTTGCCTACTTCGGCCGTTTTCTCGCCGACCGATCGAGCGGTGAATCCTTCTGGCTTTGCCTCAGCGCCCCGCACCGGTCCTGCGAAAACCACCATGGTGCCAGATGTAGGCAGGCTGTGCGAATTGTGGCCGGTCCAAATGCGAGATACGGAGCGTCATTGGCCGGTTCTGGAGCTGATCAATGACGTGTCGCGCGATGCGGCATTGCGCCGATATCGATTGGTCATGCGTCGCCATCCGATCACGATGCCGGACAGCGACATGACGATGCCGAATGCGGAGAGCAGCCACATAAGGGGATCGCGCAGAATACGGTTGCGCAGCAGGACGGGCAGGTCGAACCCATGGAGTGCGTTGAACAGCCAGCGGTAGCTTCGTCCGTTTGCATTCTGCTGGCTCAACAACGCACCGGTTGTTCGATCGATCGTCACCCATGTCCGGTCGGCATCGGCGAAGACGACACGGACTACGGGAAGCGGGCGGTCGCGGCCGTGGGAGTACCAATAGATATCCGGCTCGGTAAGGACCGAACTGCTTTCTATGGGCATGCCGGGCAGCAGGCGCCGTGCATTTTCGATCAGGTCGCCCTGCGTGAAGCGAATGGGGCGGCCGTCCGGATGGACGATTTCTTTCCGCCCGGAGGCGCTGGTGAGCGTGATCACCGCGCGTCCTCCGATCCAGGCGAATTGCGCTTCGCTCGCGGTGTCTGATCGTGCACCAAGTGTGTCCATCTCCGGCGCAGGGAAGTCGGCTCCTTCATGGGCGGCGTAGAGAGCCGGACCTCCTGAATTTCCGTTACGGGCAAACCATTCGAACGGGTTGGCCGAAAGCCATCCGCTGAACACCCAGGTGATGGCGAAAATCCCGCCTGCGAGGCCGGTGACGTGATGCCATTTCATCCATCCGCTATAAGGACTTGTCGACCCGTTCCTGTAGCGCCGCCGCAGCCGAATACGCAGGATGCCGATCCAAAGGCCGGAGATGCCCACGACCATGGCGATCCCGGAAATCCATAGGACCACCTGCCGCCAGACCGCCCCGTCGCGCCGAATTTCGGTCAGATAGATCCAGTGAGGGACGGCACCGATCCAGTTCCATATCCGTTCCCGCGCAGTGGTGTTCTGCACGACTTCCCCGCTTGAGGAAGAGACGTATAGTTGTGTCCGCTCCTCATCGGTCAGGGATACCTTCCACAGTGGACGTGCCCATGCGAATCCCTGAGCGACCGTCCACTGGTCATCGGCGATCTTCTCGACATGGGCGACGGGAAGGCCATGGGCGAAGCGTCTCGCGGCCACAACGGCCGATGTCGCATCCGGGGCGGAAAGCAGGTGGCCATCGACGGCGGACAAGGCGATGCGACGAGTATCGCCCGTGATCCGCCAGACCGGTTCGCCGGCAGCCATGTCCAGGACAAGCTCCTTGGGGAAATGCGCCTGCTTCGCCCGGCGCAGCGCTTCCGTAGGGCCGAGCTTTACTCGGTTCCAGTCGATCGGGGCGCCACCCGCCAACCGCTCCGCGTCAGTCAGCCTGGGGTAGGGTACGTACATCATGACGATGCCCGATACGAACCATAGTGCGAACAGAAGGCAGGTGGCGATACCGAACCAGCGGTGACTCCAGTAGAGCCACCGCAGGCCGGTCTTGATCCATTTGCGCGTCACGGCCTTACAGGCTCATGTCGAGCCGCAGATCGAAGCGGCGCGGCGCGCCGAGCAGCCATTGCGAGGAATTGCTGCCGATCGAATAGACCTTGTCGAAGATGTTACTGACCCGTCCATCGACTGCGACCTTGTTACTGATCGTCCAGCGCAAGCCGAGGTCGATCACTTCATAGCCAGGCACGCGCAGCGTATTGGCGTTGTCGGTCCAGCGCGGCGCGACGAAGCGGGCGGATATTCGCCCCTGCAGCGAATCCATGAATCGCCAGTTGGCGGAAATGCTTGCGGTCTTCGTCGGAATGCCCGGCGGCGTATTGCCGGCACGGTCGATGACGACGCCGTTCACCACTTCGCCGAACTCCTTGAACCGCGCCTTGAGCACCGTGCCGTTGGCCTCGATGCCGAAGGCTTCGGCCAGTTGGAGCGCCAGCGTCGCCTCGATCCCCTGAGAGGTGCGCTTGCCAACCTGCTGGGTGACGAGACGGTTTTCCGGGTCAGGTGTCAGCAGGCGGCGCTTCTCGATATCGAACAGCGCGATCGAGGCTGATCCGCGTCCTTTCAGGAACCGCTGCTTGATGCCGACCTCGAACTGGCGCGCGGGCGAGAGGCCGAAATCCTTCTGTGCGTTTGACGTGGTGACAAGCGCGCTGATGGGATCGGTGCCGACCGTGAAGGAACCGTAGACCGAAGTATCAGGCATCGGGTAGACCACCAGCCCGACCCGGCCTGCGGTGCTGTGATAGGAACGCTTGAAGCTGTTCGCGGGCGCACGGGCATCGATCCGTTCCAGATCGTACCAGTCCTGCCGGAATCCACCGACCAGTGACACCCATTCACGCAGTTCCAACTGGTCCTCCATGAACATAGAATACTGCGTGGCCCGCGTCCGGAAACCGAGCGTAGTGGGAACGGGGGTGATGAAGGCGCCCGGCTTGAAGTCGAAAGGATCGATCGCCGAACTGCCGCCGTAGGGAGAATTGTTGACGTGACGGAACTTGATGCGGTTTACGTCGAAGCCGATCAGCAGGCTGTTCCGGACCGACCCGCCCAGCGGGGTGCGGATCGTGATGTCGCCGCGATTGCCGATCTGATCCTGCCGGTGGATGATGTTGAGATAGTCGCTGCGTGTGACAAGCCCTGTCGTGGGAGAGAAGCGGTAGCTTTCCGCATTTAG
This sequence comes from Novosphingobium sp. FG90, assembly GCF_057808725.1. Classification (NCBI taxonomy): domain Bacteria; kingdom Pseudomonadati; phylum Pseudomonadota; class Alphaproteobacteria; order Sphingomonadales; family Sphingomonadaceae; genus Novosphingobium; species Novosphingobium sp. FG90. Next base: position 179,824 of record NZ_JBMDIO010000006.1, on the reverse strand, counting down.
CCAGTCGCGATCGGAACTCAGGTAATAGGCCACGTTGCGCAACGTGACTGCATCCGATGCCTGCCATTCGCCGGTCAGCCGCGTCCAGCTGTCGCGGAAATGGTCTTGGCTGTTGGCGATGTTGAAGTTGATGAAGCGGAAACGCTTGTCGTATCGCCCCTCGTTCAACGGCGTGCCGAAGTAGGGCAGGATTTCGACGTCACCGTAGTCGGAAGCCAGGGTGAAGCTGAGCCTGGGTGTCGCATCCCATCGCAGGGCGCCGGAGATAGCAAGGTTACGGTTGTCGCTATTGCGGTCCAGCCAGCCGTCGGATCGGGTGGCGCTGGCGCTCAGGCGATAGGAAAGGCCGCCGCCGATTGGACCGCCCACATCGCCTGCGACCTGCATGGCATTGTCCGAGCCATAGGCTACACGCGCATTCATGACGGTGCGATCCGTGACCGGCTTCTTCATGATGACGTTGACCGCGCCGCCGATCGCACCCTCTCCCGATATGACCGAACTGGGGCCGCGCAGTACGTCTATGCGCTCCACCGTCCACGGATCGACGGGGAAAGTCAGCGTGCCGGAGGCCACGAACAGGCGCGTCCCGTCCACCAGAAGTTGCACGGATCCCTGACCGGCAAACCCGCGTGCGGCCAATGCGGTGTTGCCGTTACCCGGCGCGCCCTGGAAGGTGATGCCGGTGGCCCGACTGACCGCCTCCTGAATCGAAATGTCGCCGCGTGCACGGATCGCATCGCCGTCGAGCACCTCTATGCTGGCGGGCGTCTCGAAGACCGTCAGCCCGAGGCGACTGCCGCTGCTCCTGGTATCGAGGCTGGTTTCCGCCCGCAATCCGGTGACCAGGATAGTATCCGCTGAATCCGCCTCTTCGGCGCGGGCAGCAGATGAAAGCGCGATCAGGCTGGCTACCGCGCAAAGTGTGTACTTGGAAATCCTCATGTTGAAACAGGCCCAGTCCGGCGTCATCGACGTCTGGCGAGGGCGTCCGCGCGAACGGTCGGCCCATGCGACGACACGACGCCCCCGGCGCCGTCGCTTGGGTCGATGCGGCCCTTACCGCACATGCGTCGCTCAGACGGATTTCACCGTGCCTCGGCCATCCCCTGGACAAGGGCAAGAGCGACCGGACGCTGGCAGGTCTCCTGGCTTGCGGGTCATCGCTCGATGCACGGCCTTCCCAGGCCTCGCAGGAGTTAGCGTCCGGCCCAGTGGCTGCGACAGGGCACTTTTGGCCTGCCGCGAATATGCATCGCGCTCACCGCTCACAGTTGCAGGGACAGCCTCGGATTCAAGGGGCAAGCCCCTCTCACCGCGTTCCCTTTTAAGCTCCTCTCGGAACACCAACGCGATCGTATCCCTCCGGGAAGCCCGGAAGGACGAGGGGGTACTAAGCGACGGGACGCGGGCTGGCAAGTGTCATCGCAAGCCGTCTGTATGGATGCCGGCGGCTTGCGATGACGGTGGACCGGATCAGAACCTGCGGCTGATACTGACGATGAAGGTGCGTGGCTCACCCGGCGTGGTCCGTGTCAACGATCCTGTCGGGAAATAGCGCTTGTTCAGGACGTTGCGGACGTTGGCCTGAGCGGACCATTCGCCGAAGGAGTAGAAGACGGCGCCGTCGACCAGCGTATAGGCCTTGAGGAGAAAGGGCGCGGTCGCACCGGTGACGGCCGAGGCGGTGCTGGCCATGCGATCGCCCTCGTGATGCACGCCCACACCGGCGCCAAGGTTCGCGAGCGCACCTTCCTGGATGGTATAGCGCGCCCAGATATTTGCGATGTAGCGGGGGATCGAGCCCAGCCTCGAGCCGACCTGCAGACGGTTGTCGGCGGTGACCCTGGCGTCCAGATACGTGAATGCGCCCGTAAATTCCACGCCGGGCATTGGCCGCCATCCGGCTTCCGCCTCAACGCCTCGGGTGCGTTGCTCTCCGGTCAGCACGTAGACGTTGGGAATGACCGCGTCGGCTGTGGCCACGTTGGTACGGGTCAGTTCGAAGACGGTAAACATGCCGGTCAGCGAACCGTCCTTGCGGGCCAGCTTGATCCCGGCTTCGTAGTTGACTCCTCGCTCAGGCGGGAGGCTGGAACCGTCGGCAGCGCGATAGGTGCCTTGAGGATTGAAGGACTTGGCGTAATTTGCATAGAGCGAAATCCAGTCGCTCAGTGCCACGGTAACGCCTGCGCGGGGGCTGAAGGCATCGTCGCTGACCTTGGGATTGGCCGTACCGTTGTTGATCACCCGGCTCGTCGCCCTGTCCCAGCGGCCGCCGATCGTCACAGTCAGGGCGTCGCCCAGCTTCACGTGGTCCTGCAGATAGAAGCCCCGCTGACGGGTGCGGCTAGCGTAAGTGGTGGAGGGAACGGCGGGGTTGTGCGTGCTCAGCGTGCCGTAGACTGGCTCGTAGAGATCCAGTTCGTAAGGCATGCTGGAGTCATAGAGATTGAAGTTGCTCGCGGAGCGCCAGCCATAATCGATGCCCATCAGGACATAGTGGTTCAGCAGTCCGGTATCGAACCGCGCGCTTGCATTGGTGTCGACACGGAAGTAGCGGCCGTTCTCGGAATAAGGGCCGTAAAATGCCCGGCGTACACGTCGATAGTCGGGGGATATGCCGGTGATGAAAAGCCAGTTGTCCCAGGAATTGTGAAAGTCCTGATAACGAAGCGACTGGTGGATCGCGATCGCCTCGCTGAACCTGTGATCGAAGACGTAGCCGAGACTCCAGTAGTCGTTGTCCTGCACGGCGGGATATTCCGCATCGTTGATCGACAGCTTGATGTCGATCGGTCCGTTGGGATTGGGCAGGGCGGTGCCATAGGCGGTAGTCGGCGACCACGGATTGATATGATCGTCCACGTAACGGCCGAGCAGCGTCAGCGTGGTAGCTGTACCCGGCGTCCAGGTCAGAGCCGGGGCTAGGAATATCCGGCGCTGCCCTGATGCATTTACGAAGAAATCCTGATCCCGATAAACAGCGCTAAGCCGTGCCAGCAGTGTCCCGCTGGAGTTGAGCGGCGCGTTGGCGTCGATCGTCAGTTCCTTGAAGTCATAGGCCCCCCCGGCAATGCTGAGGTCGAGGAAGGCATTTTTCTCCGGGCGTTTGCTCACCAGATTGACGATGCCGGAGATCGGGCCTTGCCCGAACAGGCCAGAGGCAGGGCCTTTGACCACCTCGACACGGCCAAGCGCTGATATTTCCGAGGTCGCGTAACCGGTGTCGTCGAGCAGGCCATCGAGGTATGTGGCACCACTACTGGCATTGAAGCCGCGGATGTTGAAGCCGTCGAAGAAGCCGTAATTGTTGGAGCGTGATACGCCCGCCACGTTGTAGAGCGCCTCGGAAATCCGGCGTACCCCCTGGTCGCTGAGCAATTCCTGCGGCAGGATCGAGATAGGCTGGATGTTTTCCAGCATTGGAATTTCAGCCTTGGCAGCGACCGGGGCGGCAAGCAACTGCGTCGTGACGATGATGTCCTGCCGCTCGGCGGCATCATCGCCAGCGGCATCGTTCGCCCGTGCCTGACAAGCCGCACTGCTCACGACGACGGCCGCCGCAACAGCGACGATCAACCCATGGTATGACGTTCTCATTATCGTTCCCCCGGTATATGCGGGGACGCCGGTAATTAAGATACGAATGATTCGCAATAGCAACAAAAAGGAAGGATGGCAGGAGTTCATACCCTCCCGTTCTGCCTCGATCTGGCACATGGGCGTGCAGGTTGAAGGGGGGATGATAGCCGCTTTCAAGGCGCGAGGTTTGGATGCGGCTCTGATCGTGGTCAGCTGCGGCATCAAGTCTTTCGAAGTACGCGACAGATTATCCCGACAAGTCCCGCGTACTCTGTCGCCGTCAAAGGCCGTAGCGTTGCTTGACTGCTCGGTAGCGTTCTCGGCGCATCTCTTCGCGTTCGGCTGGCGAAACGCTGATGGTATCGGCTGGAATGTGCTCCATCAACCGATTTCGCGGGACGAGGCGCGTGCGAAACTGTGCCGCATCCTGCGTGAGCAGGTTGCGGTAGGTGAGGTTCCCTTCGCGAAAACCCTGCGTGTCGAGCCAGTTGTGGACACCGGGGTCGTCATGAGCGAGCACCAGCCGCACCACGCCGTCGCCATCAATGCGGGTGCGTGCAGGGGTATAGCTGACCGGCCGGTACAGGAAATCCATGGAGCCCATGAAGGCGCCTCCCATCCCGAAGATCCAGAAGCCGGAGTGCGCGTCCATCTCGACGATGAGCGCTTCATCCGGTTCGAGGCGCCAGACCATGTGCGCCGCCATCCGTCCCCGCCTCGCGTCGGCGCTATCGTTGGCGACCCTGTCGGCAGGGAAAGCATTGAGCGCGCGTGGATCGCATACCCCGTGCGACGTCTGCCAGGAATGTTCGGGCCAGTCGCGCATCAGCCCGGTAACGAAGACCCCGGCCCAGTCCATCGCCTCGATCATCTGTTTAGATGTGGGGAGGGGCCTTGGACCCGCCATGTCGAGCGCTTCGATGGTGAGGGCGGTCGGTGTCTCCTTCCAACCGTCGAAGGCTTCTCGGATGAACAGCTTGCGGCTGCCGGAGGTGGTGGGGAGCCAGTTGCGCGGCCGGGGTGCGCCGCCGACGAACAGTTCGAAGTCTTCCCCGGCATCGGCTTCGATCTGCGAGCCGAGGATGTTGCATTCGGGAATGTCGCCGAAGGGTTCGTGCAGCGACGGCCAGTCGGTGCCGGGGATGTTCGCGGGGCGTTGGCCCTGCACGGTCACGTTCAGCCACCGTGCGGTGCCCTTGCGTCCGATGATGCGATATGTGCGGTTTCCGTCGATCCATGCCTGCCGATACGTGAAATCGGCGACATCGCCGCCCAGCTTGCGTGTCGGAGTGACGAAGGGGTGGATCTGCGGGAAAGCTGCGTCCCGGGTCTCCAGCGCGAGGTCGAAGGCTTGTCCCAGGTTCTGCGTCAGGAAACGAAAGGCATCGGCGCGCTGCAGTGCACTGGCGGGATTGGCGTCCTTGAAGGCATCGAGGCCGGCATTCTTGAGGTTGTCGCAGAATTGTTCCCATGCCGTGCGCAGGGGGGCGTCGTCGGGTCCATCGCCATAGGCCATGTCAGGCTCCCAGTCTTTCGAGCAAGTCGGAAACGTGGCGCGCCGCCCGGGAGCAGGCTTCGCGCGGTCCCTCGGCCGCGATGCGCGGGCCGACGAGTTCGAGGTCGAACAGCCCGGAATAGCCGAGATCGAGCACATCGCCCAGGATCGCTTCCAACGGGATCGCGCCGTCTCCTGGGACTGCGCGGCAGGGCGTGCTGCGATCGCCGAGCACGTAGTCGCTGACCTGGACCAGCCCTATCAGCGGCATGGCTGCGGCAAGGTTGCCGCGCAAGTCGGCTTCGGTCCAGCAGGCGTGCAGTTCGGCGCAGACGCCGATCCCGGCGATCCTGGCAAGGCGAGCCGCGTCGGGCAGGCTGTGGGCCATGTGAATGTCGGCGTTGAGCGGGGAAGCGTTCTCCACCAGCAGCCGTATGCCCGCCTGTCGCGCCGCATCGCAGCAGGGCGCCAGCAGATCAGTAAAACGCTGCGCCGCGGCTTCCCACGACAAAGCGCCGCGTCCTCCGGTAAGGAGATAGATCGCCGGTGCGCCCACTTCGGCCGCGATCTCAATAATGTCCAAAAGGTGTGCGGCGGCCGCGCCGTCATCGCGTTCGATGTCCGGGTGGAGGGCGAATAGGTGGTTGATGCAGCCGATATTCACCGGGCTCTCCCGCAAGCCGTAGCGGCTTTCCCGCGTCTGCAGGCACGGCGCGGCGAGGGTGCAATGCTGCACGCCGATGCTGCAGCAAAATTCGAGGAATCTGGCCGTAGGCTCGGCGATGAAGGCCACCTGATGCAGGCTGACGCGCGGGTGCACCGGCCTTAGTCCCGCACTTCCACCGGCACCCCGAACCGTTCGCGGAACGGTGCGAATTCGGCGTTGAGGTCATCGATAGCATAGCCGGAATCCACCAGCACCTGCTTCGAGTAATGGAATTTGCCGTGACGGTCGCCGCGGTTGTTGGCGAGGTAGTCGCGCATCGCATCTTCCTGTCGCGCGCCGAATTCGCGCCGGGCGAAGCTGTAATAGCTGCGGACTGTGCCGATGGGGTCCGCGACGAAGTCTGCGTAGCGCACGTGATGGATGCGTGGGTCGTCCACCAGCGGGTCCGACATGGTGTGCCTGATCGACCAGCGCACGCGCTCCAGATGCGCCCTGGCCTCCTTCACGAGATCGATCGGGCCGACGATGCCTTCCATGATGTCCGCCATCATCATCGTCGAGCTGGCGGCCACCATCACCGGATCGCGATGCAACCAGACCAGCGTGGCATCGGGATAGGCGTCGAAGAACGCTTTCAGCCGCGTCGTATGGAAGCCCTTTAGCACCCAATACTTGTGCGGACGGCGGTACTGGAACGCCTGCAGCATGGCCTTGTGGATGCGGTACTGAGCGGCCGGATCGGTCGGCAGGCCCATCGAGAGGTTCTGCATCGGCACGCGCCACCAGGCGGTCGGCGTCATTACGCGAAAGTCGAAGGCCCATGTGCGTTCGTCCTCGGGCAGGCCATCGCCCAGCATGTCGTTATAGGGGTGGCAGTGGAGCCACTTGGACATCTTCGCGTTGATTTCTTGCCATTCCGCATCGGCTAAGGGGTAGCGTGCATCGTCGCCTGTCACCGCCCCCGGCGGCGGCGAAGGGTGCATGACTTCGGCAAAGCGCAAGGCGCGCGCATCGGGATCGACCGACATGAGGGCATGCATCAGCGTGGTGCCTGATCTGGGCTCACCGCTGGCGAACATCGGCCGCTCGATCACTTCTTCGGCCAGCGGGAAATCGCTGCGATCCTGAAAGAAGCGCAGGCGATCGGCAAGCAGCCAGTGGATGTTCGCTGCCGCTGCCTGCCGTCCGGCAGTGTCCATCGGGATGGTGTTGATATGCGCAACCGCCAGCGCCAACCGCTCGGGAAAACCGTCGTCGGCCCAGTCGGACAAGCCGGTTTCGGCCATCGCATGCTGCAGCAATTGCTGCGGGTCGAGTCCGGACATCGATCAACCCTCCACCAGCCGGGCGATCTCGTCCTCGGTCTCGCGGACCTTGGCGGCGGAAGTGGCGGCGAACTTCATGCCGCCCATAGCCCCATACTCCATCAGCTTGTAGACGCGCATTCCGGCATCGGCGAAACCCTTGATCTTCAAGGCGACCTCCTTCGGCGTGCCGACGGGCAGGATATCGCGGATCGCTTGAGAATCCATCTCGTCGCAGAACTTCAGCATCGCCTCGCGACTGAGCTTGACCGGATCAAAGTCCATGATGCCGCGCCAGTCAGGCCCCATCGGATGATCGTGGCCGAACTGGGCGAGATCTTTGGCGGTGATCATCAGCACGATAGATTTCACCATCGGCGCCCGCAACATCTCGTCGATTTCATCGGGCTCGCCAATCAAGGCCATCTGGGTGATCGCGGGAGTGAAATGGCTCATGTCCCGGCCCGCAGCATCGCCTGCATCGAGGATCGTCCTGAGCTTGGCTGCGTAGTCATCGGGCGTCCAGGAGCCCGCCGGCCACCATCCGTCGGCCTCGCGCCCGGTGATGCCCAGCATCCTCGGCCCCGCCGCGCCGAGCCAGATCGGCGGCGGCGTGCCTTCGTAGAGTTCGGTATCCATGCGGGCATGATGGAGGTGGAAGAATTCGCCTTCGAAATCGACCGGGCCATCGGCGTGCCACAACAGCTTGATGACCTTGATCGCCTCTTCCAGCCTGCCCACCGGTTTCGCGAAGTCGAAGCCGTAAGGCACCGTGTTTTCAAGCTCGCCCGAGCCGAGGCCGAGGATGAAGCGCCCTTTGGAGAGATGGCTGATGGTCAGCGCCGACTGCGCCAGCAATGATGGATGCCGTCGAACGGTATCAACCACTGTAGTGGCGAGCGGCGTTTTCGTCGTCAGTACGGCCGCGGCGGCGCTGACCGCCATGCCGTCCAGGTGCCGGTGCGGGCTGGGCGAGGACACCGCAAGATCCGTGAATTCCGGCGTCCAGATCGAGTCCGGCCAGAAGCTGACCATGTGATCGGGTAGCCAGATCGAATGGTAGCGCCCAGAATCGTACTCACCCACCATGTCGATGCCGAGAGGGAGGGTCGTGCGCAGGAACGCGGCGGGCTGGACCTTCGTAGGCCTGGTGACTGTCATCGGCTCATCCCCTCGCGGTGCATCGCGGACACGATGCGTGGCTTGTGCCTCGTTGTTCGGGCACCATGGGTGGTCTAGGCGTCGGGCAAAGCAAATTCCCATTTGGGGATGAGGCAATGTCCGGTGAGAGTGTGCCAATCGAAGGCCTGATCGCGCAGCTGATCGGGGGGCTGGTGGAAGATCCGCCCTGGCGGGGATTCCTCGATGCCTTGCGTTCGGCGGTCGCGGGTGACTACGCAAGCCTGGTGTTCCGACCGCTGCCGCTTGGCACGCCGGAGGCGCGGGTGATCCACCTTTATTCGGGCGCACCGTCCCCGCCGCCGGTCTCGCGACATTACCGCGAGAATCTCTACCTGCGTGATCCGATGCCCTATCACGAGATGGCGGAGGGGCGGGCCTACCGCCTCGATGAGCTGCTCCATTATGGAAAGCCGGCCCACGACGCCTATCTTGCGCAGCTTCTGGCCCCTTCGGGCATGAACCATATGCGCATGATCCGCTTCGCCGAGAAAACGGGCACAAGCGGATGGATAACCGTCACCCGATGCGAAGGGGAGTTCGGGCCGGAGATCGACGGCCTGCTCGAAGCTCTGGCGCCCTACATGCGGACGGCACTCGGGGGGTTCGTGGCGCTGGAGCGCGAACGTATGACCGCCGCCGTTGCACGCGAAGCGGTGCGGCGGTTGAACTTCGGCTGGCTTACCCTCGATGGCGAGGGGCGCGTGCTCGATGCGGATGCGCAGGGTTCGCGCATGTTGCAGGCTGGCGACAATATAGCGCAGGCAAAGGACGGGAAGCTTACGGCCCGAGATGCAGCGCTGCGTCGGCAACTGCTTGCCGCGGTGCGCGAACTGGTGCTGGACCCGCAGGCGCGTCCAAGGGCCATCGTGTTGGCGCGGGAGCCCTGGCTCGATCTGCTGCTGGTGCCTTCTGGTCAACGCATGGGGACGACCCAGGCGGCGCCGGCGATCGTGTGCTACCTGCATGCCGACAACTGGTCCTCCGCTGACCGTTGCGAACAACTGGCGCAGCTTTTCGACCTCGCACCCAGCGAGGCGCGGCTGGCACTGGCGCTGAGCCGGGGCATGTCGATCAGCGAGGCCGCTCCGGAACTGGGACTGACGGTGGAATCAGCGCGCACATATTCCAAGCGGATCTACGCCAAGACTGGTGCGAGGGGGCAGGCCGATCTCGTCCGATTCATTCATCGCTCGGTGCTGGTGATCGCGTGAAATGGCATCGGATTTCCGTCCGTAACCTGTTCGCAGAATCAAGCCAGGCAGTTGCGGTTTATGTCGTCGATGCGGGTCGTGCCGGTGAGGGCCATGGCGACGCGCATTTCGGCCTCTACCAGCCCGAGCATCTTCGCAACGCCCGCCTCGCCCCCGGCCGCGAGCGCCCAGGCCCATGCACGGCCGAGCAGCACGCCTTTGGCGCCCAGCGCCAGCATCCGCACGACGTCGAGGCCGGAGCGGATGCCGCCGTCCGCCAGAACCGTCAGCCGCTCGCCCACCGCGTCCACGATCGGAGGCAAAGCGCGGGCGCTGGACAGCACGCCATCGAGCTGCCGCCCGCCGTGGTTGGAGACGACGATGCCGTCCGCCCCCAGTTCCGCGGCTTCTCGCGCGTCTTCCGGGTCAAGGATGCCCTTGATGACGAGCGGCCCCGTCCATTCGGAGCGGATGAAGTCGAGGTCGCGCCAGTTGATCGAGGGGTCGAAGTTGTTCCGCATCCAGGCGAAGAAATCCTCGATCCCGGTCCTGCCCTGCAGCACCGGGGCGACGTTGCCCAGCGTGTGCGGGCGTCCGTTGATGCCGACGTCCCATGCCCAGCCCGGCCGAACGGCGGCCTGCGCGAAGCGCCACAGCGCGCCCTTGGTCCCGCCCGAGCCGGCAAGGCCGGTGTGGTAATCGCGATAGCGGCTGCCGGGCACCGGCATGTCGACGGTGAAGACGAGGGTGGAGCAGCCCGCCTCGGCCGCCTGCGCCAGCAGGTCCTTCATGAAGGCGCGGTCGCGGATCATGTAGAGCTGGAACCAGAACGGCTGCTCGGCCGCCTTCGCGACTTCGCCGATGGTGCAGGCACCCACGGTCGAGAGCGTGAAGGGCACGCCGGCGGCATTCGCCGCTCGCACCGCCTGCGTCTCGCCGCGCCGGGCATTGAGCCCGGCCAGCCCGATGGGGGCGAGCGCGAGGGGCAGCGCGAGTTTCTGGCCGAACAGCTCGGTCGACAGGTCGAGCGCGGAGACGTCGCGCAGCACGCGCTGGCGCAGGGCGAGGTCGGCAAGATCGGAGACATTGCGGCGCAGCGTAGCCTCGGCATAGGAGCCGCCGTCGATGTACTCGAACAGGAAGCGCGGCAGCTTGCGCCGCGCCGCTTCGCGAAAGTCCGGGATCGAGGCGGTGATCATGCGGGGGCCTTGGAGATGGACATGTCGAACGACCTAGCCTTTCGCGATCCTGGCGAACACGCCGACGATCGCAAAGCAGGCAAGAGGCAGGAAGAGCGCTGCTTGCAAGTCCATCCGTTCGCTTAACAGGCCCATCAGCGGCGGGAATACCGCGCCGCCGATGATGGCCATGATGATAAGCGAGGAACCCAGCGCTGTCCCTTCGCCGAGGTCACGGATGCCCAGTGCGAAGATGGTCGGAAACATGATCGACATGAAGAAACTGGTGAGCGCCAGCATCGTCACTGCCGCATAACCAGGTAGCGTCATGGCCAGCGCGACGAGTACGACATTGGCAGAAGCGAAGATCGCCAGCAGACGGGTCGGCCGGATGCGGTGCATGAGTGCAGCGCCGATGAAGCGTCCGGTCATGAACAGCAGCAGGCTGCCGGACAGAAGGTAAGCGGCTGTCTTCTCGGGCGTTGTGGGCATCTGGTGCTTCACGAAGTCCACGAAATAACTCCAAACGCAGACTTGGGCGCCTACGTAGAAGAACTGCGCGATCACTGCACTGACCAACTGCCGGTCACCCAGAACCGAACCCAGGGTGCCGGTCGCTGCATCTGCGGTGCGCGGGATCGCGGGTAGCCGCACTTTGGCGATTGCAACCGCAAGCACGACGACGAACGCGGCGAGTGCGAGATACGGCCCCTGCACCATGGCCGCTTCCGAAGCGCGGTAAGTCTGCAGTTGGGCGGATGACATCGCAGCGATGTCGCTGGAGCTGTGCTCTATGCCGGAAAAGATGAACAGTCCGCCGATCGTGGGCGCGACGACGGCACCGAGCCCATTGAACGCTTGTGCCAGTGTCAGGCGCTGCGATGCGCGCGACGGGTCGCCAAAGCGGGCGATGAAGGGGTTCGCTGCCGTTTCCAGAAATGCCGCGCCCGACGCCAGTACGAACAGGGCGATAAGGAACGCCCAGTAACGATGGATCTCCGCCGCCGGATAGAACAGGACCGCGCCGACCGCATAGAGTGCGAGGCCGATCAGCAAGCCAGTGCGATAGCCGAAGCGGCGAAGGAGCAGCCCCGCCGGGATCGCCCACAGGAAATAGGCCAGGTAGAATACGAACTGGATGAATCCCGCCTCTGCACGGGAAAGCGCAAGCGCCTTCTGGAATTGCCGGATCAGGATGTCGTTGAGATTGTTCGCCAGCGCCCAGGTGAAGAACATGGCGGTGACGAGTGCGAAGCCTGTGCGGAAGCCCGGGGTGACGAACCGGGCTGCGGCATTTCTGTGAGCGCCGGTATCAATTGCTCCGTCCGGCAGGTTCGTCGCCGCAGCGGGCGGCATGCTGATACCCATAAGCTTCCTCTCCGTCCCGTGCGCATCCTGTCGCGGTGCAATTGTGAAGACAATGGCGGTTGAGACGACAGTGACTTTTCCGCCTTGCACCCGCTTTGATATAGCGCTAACTTTCACATATAGAATGAACTGTCAAATACGGCAATTAAGCGGGAGCGGGGGAAAATGGGAGGCCGGATCGATGCGCACCAACATTTCTGGTCCTACGATGCAGCGCAATACGGCTGGATCGAGCCGGGTTCAGTGCTCGCACGGGACCATCGTCCCGCCGACTTGCGTGTGGAGCTGGATTCGACCGGAATTGCCTATAGCATAGCGGTGCAGGCGCGGCAGACCGAGGCCGAGACGCGCTGGCTGCTTGATCTTGCAAGACGTAATCTGTGGGTCGCCGGGGTCATCGGCTGGACGGACTTGCGTGCCGACGACGTCGCCGCCCGTATCGATGCCTGGTCAGCCGATGCGCGTCTGATCGGCTTTCGCCATGTCGTGCAGGACGAGGCCGATCCACGCTTTCTTCTGGATCCGGCATTCCAGCGAGGGGTACGCGAAGTGCTCCTGCGTGGGTTCGCCTACGATCTGCTCATCCGGGCACCGCAGCTGGAGCATGTGCCAGCGTTCCTCGATGCAGTGGGCGCGCGCGGCAGTATTGGCGGCTCGATCGTGATCGACCATGGCGCCAAGCCCGCCATCGCCGAGGGCGAGTGGGAGCCTTGGGCAGGGCGAATGGCTGCTATTGCGCGCGATTACCCTGTCCATTGCAAGCTGTCCGGCCTCGTGACCGAGGCGAACCCGGCGGCATGGAGGGAGGAACAGATAATGCGCTATATGGCGCACCTGCTCGAATGCTTCGGGCCGCAGCGGCTCATCTATGGTTCAGACTGGCCGGTGTGCCTGCTCGCAGGGCCTTACGCGCACGTGCATGGGTTGGTCGAAGACTTGCTCGCCCCGCTCTCTCCGGATGAGCGCGAAGCGATCATGGGTGGCAACGCGCGGCGCGCCTACGCACGCATCAAGGCACAGGGAGAGGCAGTACAGTGAGCGTTGAAGATTTTGCCGTTTCGCGGCGCGAACTCGTTGCGGGCAGTTCCGCCGTCGCAGCGCTGTCGCTTTTGGGCTCGCCCGAGGTGGAGGCAGCTACCGTGCGGCCATCCGGCAGCGACGATGTTCTGTGGTATCGGCAACCCGCGAGGGAATGGACCGAGGCGCTGCCGGTGGGCAACGGGCGCATCGGCGCGATGGTCTTCGGCGGCGTGGCCGAGGAGCGGTTGCAGTTGAACGAGGATACGCTGTGGGGCGGTGGCCCCTATCACCCCGCCAACCCCGAGGCTCGGGCCGCGCTGCCGCAAGTGCAGAAGCTGATCTTCGAGGGCCGCTATGACGAGGCTCAGGCGATCGCAAAGGAAAAGCTGATGGCGGTGCCGATGCGGCAGATGTCTTATCAGGTGCTGGGCAACCTGCTGCTCTCCTTCCCCGGTCTGGGCGCGCCTGCCAGCGGCAGTTACCGCCGCCAGCTGGATATCGACGCCGCGCGCCACACCACCCGCTTCACGGTGGACGGGGTGGAGTATGAGCGCACCGTCGTCGCCTCCCCCTCCGAGCAGGTGATCGCGGTGCAGCTGAAGGCGTCGAAGCCGGGCAGGCTGGCGTTCGACCTGAAGATGGACGTGCCGCAGACGAAACATACCGTGCGCGCGCTGCCGGGGGACGTGCTGCTGCTGGAAGGCACCAACAACACCCAGCACGGCATCGCAGGCGCGCTGAAATTCCAGGGCCGGGTCAAGGTGATCGCCAGCGGCGTCACCGTCTCCGCCGGGGCCGACAGCCTCTCGATACGCGGCGGCACCGAGGCGACGATCCTGATCGCCATGGCCACCAGCTATCGCAACTATGCCGATGTCAGCGGCGATCCCGAGGCGATCACCAGCGCCCAGATCGCCGCCGCGGCGCGCAGGACCTTCCGCGCCATCGCCGACAAGACGGCCGAGGATCACCGCGCGATCTACCGCCGCGTCTCGATCGACCTTGGCCGCAATGCCGAGGCGGACAAGCCCACCGACGAGCGCATCCGCCAGTCCGAAAGCGCCAGTGACCCGGCGCTGGCCGCGCTCTATTTCCGCTATGGGCGCTACCTGCTCATCACCTCTTCGCGGCCGGGATCGCAGCCGGCGAACCTGCAGGGCATCTGGAACGACAGCGTCAATCCGCCCTGGGGATCGAAGTACACGATCAACATCAACACCCAGATGAACTACTGGCCAGCCGAGCCGACTGCCATGCCCGAGATGGTCGAGCCGCTGATCGCGCTGGTGCGCGACATCGCGCAGACCGGCGCACGGATGGCGCGCGACATGTACGGCGCGCGGGGCTGGGTGTGCCATCACAACACCGACCTGTGGCGCGCCACCGGCCCGATCGACGGCCCGCAGTTCGGCCTGTGGCCGATGGGCGGCGCGTGGCTGTGCCTGCACTTGTGGGACCGCTACGACTATGGCCGCGATGCGCAGTTCCTCGCCAGCGTCTATCCGATTCTGAAGGGTTCGTGCGAATTCTTCCTCGATACGCTGGTGAAGGACCCGAAGACCGGCTGGATGGTCACCAACCCCTCGCTCTCGCCCGAGAACAACCACGGGCATGGCGAAGGCTCGCTCTGCGCCGGTCCCACGATGGACATGCAGATCCTGCGCGCGCTGTTCACGGTGACGGCGCAGGGGGCGGGCGTGCTGAAGACCGACGCGGCCTTTGTGGCCGAGGTTAACGCGATGAAGGGCCGCCTGATCCCCAACCGCGTGGGATCGCAGGGCCAGCTGATGGAGTGGAAGGACGATTGGGACGCAGGCGCGAAGGACCTGCACCACCGCCACGTCTCGCACCTTTTCGGCCTGTTCCCCGATGCGCAGATCAACCCGGACGACACCCCTGAACTTGCTGCGGCGGTGAAGAAGTCGCTGGAAATCCGCGGCGACAAGGCTACCGGCTGGGCTACCGCCTGGCGCATCAACCTGTGGGCTCGTCTGCGCGATGGCGACCATGCGCACGCCATCCTGCGCTTCCTGCTGGGGCCGGAGCGCACCTATCCCAACATGTTCGACGCGCATCCGCCATTCCAGATCGACGGCAATTTCGGCGGCACCTCGGGCGTCACCGAAATGCTGATGCAAAGCATCGGCTCCAGCATCCACCTGCTGCCCGCGCTGCCTTCGGCGTGGCCGACCGGCGCGATCCGGGGGCTGCGCGCGCGCGGCGCCTGCATGATCGACCTTTCGTGGAAAGGCAGCGCACTGGCCCAGGCGCGCATCGTCTCGGCGATCGGCGGCAGCCATGAAATTCGCTGCGGGGACGTGCGCCGCACCATCGATTTCAAGCCGGGCAAGGCGGTCGTGCTGACCGGCCCTGACTTGCGCACCGCGTAAAGGAGCCAACATGAGACTTGCCGGAAAGAAGGCAGTGGTGACAGCCGCTGCCGCCGGGATCGGCCGCGCCATCGCCGAGCGCTTCTCCGCCGAAGGCGCGAGCGTCCACGCCGTAGACCGCGACGCGGACGGGCTCGCCACGCTGGCGGGCGTGACCCCGCACGTGGCAGACCTGACCAACCCGCAGGCCGCCGCCGCGCTGGCCGGGACGACCGGGGAGGCGGACGTGCTGGTGAACTGCGCCGGCATCGTCTTTCCCGGCACCTTGCTCGATTGTACCGAGGCGCAGTGGTCCGCCTCGCTCGATCTTAACGCAACCGCGATGTTCCGGCTCATCAAGGCGTACCTGCCGGCGATGGTGGAGCGGCGGGCGGGCTCGATCGTCAACGTGTCCTCGGTCGCTTCCTCGATCATCGGCGTGCGCAATCGCTTCGCCTATGGCGCCAGCAAGGCGGCGGTGATCGGCATCACCAAGTCGGTCGCGGCGGACTTCGTGGCGGACGGCGTGCGCTGCAACGCCATCTGTCCGGGCACCGTCGAAAGCCCCTCGCTGCGCGCGCGGATGCAGGCGCAGGCCGAGGCGACCGGCGAGAGTTTCGAGGCAACCCACGCCGCGTTCTGCACGCGCCAGCCGCTCGGCCGGCTCGGCCAGCCGGGCGAGATCGCGGCGCTCGCGCTCTATCTCGCGTCGGATGACAGCGCCTTCACCACCGGAACTACGGCGGTGATCGACGGGGGTTGGACGGTCGAATGACGCGCATCACTGGCCTTCGCACGGCGGACATCCGCTTTCCCACCAGTCAGGCGCTGGACGGTTCGGACGCGATGAATCCCGACCCGGACTATTCCGCCGCCTATGTGATCCTCGATACCGACGACGGGCTGGAGGGCCACGGCCTGACCTTCACCATCGGGCGCGGCAACGAGATCTGTGTCGCCGCGATCGAGGCGCTGCGCCCCCTGGTGGTGGGCCTAGACCTCGACTGGGTGCGCGCGGACCCCGGCCGCTTCTGGCGCCACGTCACCGGCGACAGCCAGTTGCGCTGGATCGGACCGGACAAGGGCGCGATGCATCTGGCGACGGGCGCCGTCGTCAACGCGGTGTGGGACCTGTGGGCGAGGGCCGAGGGCAAGCCGGTGTGGCAGCTCGTCGCCGACATGAGCCCCGAGGAGATCGTGCGCTGCATCGATTTTCGCTACATCACCGATTGCATTACCCCTGAAGAGGCGCTGGACCTGCTCACCGCCCGCGCCGCCGGCAAGGCCCAGCGCGAGGAGCGCCTGCGTGCCGCCGGCTACCCCTGCTACACCACCTCCGCCGGCTGGCTCGGCTATTCGGACGACAAGCTGCGCCGTCTGGCCGCCGAGGCGGTGGAGGCGGGGTTCCGCCACGTCAAGCTCAAGGTCGGCCGCGATCTGGAAGACGACATCCGCCGCCTGCGCATCGCGCGCGAAGCGGTGGGGCCGGACTGCCGCCTGATGATCGACGCCAACCAGATCTGGGAAACCGGGCAGGCGATCGATTGGGTGAAGGCACTGGCCTTTGCCGAGCCGTGGTTCATCGAGGAGCCCACCAGCCCCGACGACGTGGAGGCGCACCGCGCCATCCGCAAGGCGATCCACCCGATCCGCGTCGCCACCGGCGAGATGTGCCAGAACCGGGTGCTGTTCAAGCAGTTCATCATGCGCGGCGCGATCGATGTGGTACAGATCGACAGCTGCCGCGTCGGCGGCGTGAACGAGATTCTGGCGGTGCTGCTGATGGCGGCGAAGCACGACTTGCCGGTGTGCCCCCATGCCGGCGGGGTGGGCCTGTGCGAATACGTGCAGCACTTGTCGATGATCGATTACCTGTGCTTCTCTGGCACGATGGAGGACCGCGTGATCGAGTACGTCGACCATCTGCACGAGCATTTCGTGGACCCCTGCGTGATCCGCGACGCGGCCTATATTCCGCCCACGCGCCCCGGCTTCTCGATCGAGATGAAGCCGCAATCCATAGCACAGTATCGGGTGGCCTGATGGACCTGGAACTTACCGGAAAAGTCGTCGTCGTGACCGGCGGCGGCGCGGGGATCGGCGGCGCTGTGTCGGTGGGGCTGGCGCGGGAAGGCGCCATCCCGGCGATCCTAGGTCGCAGCGCGTTGAAGGACGATTTCGAGGCGGAGATCCGCGCACTTCAACCTGCGACGATCTTCGCACAGGTTGACGTGACCGACGACGCTGCCTGCCGCGATGCAGTGGCGCGGATCGCGGACGAGGGCGGCGGCATTTACGGTCTCGTCAACAATGCCGGCACCAACGACGGCGTCGATCTGGAGGCGGGGACGGCGGCGTTCATGGCCTCGGTCCAGTCCAACCTCGCGCATTATTATGGCATGGCGCACCACTGCCTGCCCCATCTGCGCGCGAGCAGAGGCGCGATCGTCAACATCTCGTCCAAGACGGCGGTGACGGGGCAGGGCAACACCAGCGGTTATGTCGCATCCAAAGCGGCGCAGCTGGGGCTGACGCGCGAATGGGCGGCGGCGCTGGCGGAAGACGGCGTTCGCGTCAACGCGGTTTTACCGGCGGAAGTTATGACGCCGCTTTATGCGCGGTGGATCGAGAGCTTCGATGATCCGCAGGCCAAGCTGGCGGAGATCAACCGCCGCATCCCGCTGGGTCGGCGGATGACGACCGACCGGGAGATTGCGGACACGGTGCTGTTCCTGCTTTCCGCGCGGTCGAGCCACACTACGGGGCAATGGATATTCCCCGATGGCGGCTATACGCACCTGGATCGCCTGTTGGGCTGAGGGAAATATTCCCACGTCGTCCCGGACCTGATCCAGGACCGCTGGCCGCGACGCACCCAACCCACGGCTGGGCGCCTTGTCGCGGAACCGCTCCTAAAGACAGCCACCGGTCCCGGATCAAGTCCGGGACGACGCGACTTATCCATCATCGCGATATTCCATATGCAAAAACAAATTGCACATATGGTAATGTTAGCGATATATCACCCTCAACAGCCGAGCGGGACTCGGCACGGAATCGGAGAGACCCTTTGCAGAGCATGGCGAGGATCAGTTGCGTCGAGCCGGGTCGGTTGACGCTTGATACGTGCGCCATGCCGGTCCCCGCCGTTGGCGAAGCGCTGGTACGCATTCGCCGTGTGGGCATCTGCGGCACCGACTATCATATCGTGCGCGGCACCCAGCCCTACCTCTCGTATCCGCGCGTGCCGGGCCACGAACTGGCCGGAGAGATCGTCGCGGCGGGGGAGGGCAGCGTGTGGCAGGCCGGCATGCGCGTGTGCATCATGCCGTACCATTCCTGCGGCACCTGCATCGCCTGTCGGGCAGACAAGGCTAACTGTTGCACTGCGATCAGCGTGCTGGGCGTTCACAAGGACGGCGGCCTTGCCGAATACCTCGCCATAGACGAGCGCTATCTGATCGCCGCCGAGGGGCTTTCGCTCGACGAGATCGCGATGGTCGAATTCCTCTCGATCGGCCGTCATGCCGTGCGCCGCGCGGCGATGCAGGAAGGCGAGCGGGTGCTGGTGGTGGGCGCGGGGCCGATCGGCATGGCGACGGCCTTTTTCGCCGCGCGCTCCGGGGCGCAAGTGACCGTGCTGGATGGCAATGCCGTGCGTGTGGCGCTCTGCGTGGAGAAACTCGGCGCGCATCATGGGGAAGTGCTGGGCGCGGACACGGCGGAACGCCTCGCGGACCTGACCGACGGCGAATTCTTCGACTGCGTATTCGACGCAACCGGCAATGCCCGGGCGATCGAGACCGGCTTCGCCTATGTCGCGCATGGCGGGCGCTATGTGCTGGTGTCGATCGTCACCGCCGACATCCGCTTCAGCGACCCCGAATTCCACAAGCGTGAAATGAACCTGATGGGCAGCCGCAACGCGACGCACCAGGATTTCGCGGACGTGATCGAAGTCTTGCGTGCGGGGGCCTTTCCGCTGGGCGCGGTGGTCAGCCATACGCTGTCCTTCGCCGAGGTTCCCGTGGCGATCGGCCGACTGATGGAGCCGGATGCCGACGTTATCAAGGCGCTGGTGGTTCTATGAAGGAGAACAGGACGTGAAGTTGCTCAGGTTCGGCGAAGCAGGCCAGGAACGCCCCGGCGTGCTCGACGCGCAAGGCCGCATCCGCGACCTTTCCGCTCATGTCGACGATATCGCGGGCGCGGCGCTCACCGCCGAGGGCCTTGCCCGGCTGCGCGCGCTCGATATCGCCAGCCTGCCGGTGGTCGAGGGCGATGTGCGCCTTGGCGCCTGCGTCGGCCGGATCGGCAAGTTCGTGTGCATCGGCCTCAACTACCGCGACCATGCGGCTGAAAGCGGCATGGCGATCCCCGCCGAGCCGGTGGTGTTCAACAAGTGGACCAGCGCGGTCTGCGGCCCCAACGACGATGTGGTGCAGCCGCGCGGCTCAGATCGGCTCGACTGGGAAGTGGAACTGGGCGTGGTGATCGGCAAGGCCGGCGCCTATATCGAGGAAGCCGACGCGCTCGATCACGTCGCGGGCTACTGCGTTGTCCACGACGTCAGCGAACGCAGCTTCCAGTTCGATCGCGGCGGCACCTGGGACAAGGGCAAGGGCTGCGACACGTTCGGCCCCACCGGCCCCTGGCTCGTCACCGCCGACGAGGTGCCCGATATCGCCAGCGCCCGCCTGTGGCTGGAAGTCGATGGCGAACGGCACCAGGACGGCACCGCCGCGGACATGATCTTCACCGTGCCGCAGATCATCGCGCACTTGTCGCAGTTCATGAGCCTGCAGCCGGGCGACGTGATCTCCACCGGCACGCCCGCCGGGGTCGGCCTTGGCCTGAAGCCGCCGCGCTATTTGCAGCCGGGTAAAGAGGTTCGCCTTGGCATCGACGGGCTGGGCGAACAGCGCCAGCGCATCGTGGCCCCGAGGTAACACGTATGAGTGGCCGGCTCCTGCGAAGATCGGGGGCGGCAGAGGAGAGGAAGACGACAATGAGGTATCTGCACCCAACCGTATCGTTGATCGCGCTATTGGTGGCAGGCGCCGGCGCTCCTGCTTTCGCGCAGGATGCTGCACAGCCGGAGAGCGTTGCTGCGCCTAAAAATGATAGCGCTACCGATCAGGAGATCATCGTCACCGGCATCCGCCGCAGCCTGGAGGACGCCGCGAACATCAAGCGCGCCGCACCCAACCTGGTGGAAGCGATCTCGGCCGAGGACATCGGCAAGTTCCCCGATCGCAATCTGGCGGAATCGCTCCAGCGCGTCACCGGCGTGCAGATCACCCGCAACAAGGGCGAGGGCAGCGGCGTCAGCGTCCGCGGCCTGTCCGAGAACTTCACGCGCACGCTTTACAACGGCCGCGTGCTGACATCGCCCAACGGCACGCGCGGGTTCTCGTTTACCTCGATGCCCACCGATTTCGTCAGTACGGTGGAAGTCAGCAAGACCCCCACTGCCGACATGATCGACGGCGGCCTGTCGGCGACGGTCAATGTCAAGATCAACCGTCCGGCGGACGTCGGCAAGAACATCGTCACGGTGGTGGCCGAGGGGCTCTATGAAACGAACCCGAAGAAGGTGACGCCGCACGTGTCGGCCTTCGTCAACCGGGTGTTCGGCGATGGCAGCTTCGGCGTGAACCTTGGCGTGAACTATGAGAAGCGCAAGGTCATCCAGGCGGGCTTCACCGGCTACGGCATCGAGCAGCGCAAGGAGAATGCGACCGGGGGTTACGACTACAACCTCGATGGTACGCGCTCCGACACTGCCTATGGTTTCGACCATGCGACGACCTTCGTTTCCGACGAGGGCGATTTCGAGCGCAAGGCGGTGGTTGGCGGGTTGCAGTGGAAGCCTGCCGACAACGTGAACCTCTACGCTGACGGCCTCGCCACCTGGTTCACCGATGGCTTCAACCGCTTCGAGCATCAGTTGCGCTGGACCAACATCGGCGGGCCGACCGGCGCCGTGCGTGGCAGCACCGTGGGCGAGAACAACCTGCTCACCTTTCTCGATGCGGACGGGGTGGATCACCAGTCCAACAACCTCGACTGGGTGACGAAGGACCGCACGCTCAACTTCGCGGTGGGGGGCGACGCCACTTTCGACCGGCTGACCGTCTCGGGCGAAGCGACTTATGGCCGTTCGGTGCGCAATGTCTCCGATCGCAATTCCTTCGCTCCGATTTCGCGCGCTTCGGCCTCCTATGACATTGGCAGCGACCTCGGCGGCGTTCCCGACATCGAGTACACGCGCGGCTACGATCCGCTCGATCCGAGCACGTTCTACTTCCGCAGCTTCTCCGCCATCCGCGGCCAGAAGACGACCGAGACGAACAAGAGCGGCCGTCTCGACCTGAAGTACGATTTCGACGGCGGCTTCATTCGCTCAATCAGGGTGGGCGGATACTACGGCGAGGACGAGATCGAGTTCGGCGCCCGCCCGCGCTACTTCGTAAGCCCGCAGGTCCTGTCCGAGATCTACGGCACGCCTTACCTCTCCGGCGTCGAGGGCGGGGCGATCTCGGCGGCGGACCTGCTCAAGGTGGTCGATTATTCGCGCTTCATCGGCGACGGCCTCGGGGTCTTCCTGGTGCCCGATTATTCCAAGCTGTTCGCCAATGTCAGCCTCGACGACGTGCTGGCGCGGGGCACGCTCACCATCGATCGCACCAACCAGTTCACGGTGGGCGAGAAAGTGCTGGCCGGTTACGCCCGCGCCGACTTCGCCACCGCCGACGACCGCCTCTCGGGCAACATCGGCCTGCGCTACGTGCGCACGCGGGTGACTTCTGACGGCTTCGGCGCAGACATTGCCAACGCCGAACTCCAGAACGACAGTATCACCCTCATCGTGCCGGACAGCGGGCCGATTGCGTTCAAGAATGCGTATTCGAACTGGTTGCCCAGCTTCAACCTGCGCTTCAATGCGACCGAGAACCTGATCGTGCGCGTGGGCCTTGCCCGGGCGATGACGCGGCCCGATCTCAACCGCCTGTCACCCTCGGTGGCGATAAACGCCAACGTGCGCACGATCACCACGCAGAACCCGTTCCTCAAGCCTTATCTCGCCGATCAGGCTGACCTTTCGCTCGAGTACTACTTCGGCAAGACAGGCCTGCTCTCGGCCGCGGTGTTCTACAAGGATGTGAAGAACTTCATCGTCGATACCACTTCGGTGGAGACGCGCACGATCAGGTCCACGCTGACGGGCACCGTGACGATGGACTTCCGCACCTTCCGCCCGGACAACGGCGAGGGCGGCAAGATCAAGGGCGTCGAGCTTAACGCGCAAGTGCCGCTCGACATGTTGCCCTCGCCGTTCGACGGCTTCGGCGTGACTTCGAACC
This sequence comes from Novosphingobium sp. FG90, assembly GCF_057808725.1. Taxonomy (NCBI): domain Bacteria; kingdom Pseudomonadati; phylum Pseudomonadota; class Alphaproteobacteria; order Sphingomonadales; family Sphingomonadaceae; genus Novosphingobium; species Novosphingobium sp. FG90. The sequence continues at coordinate 157,099 of NZ_JBMDIO010000006.1, read as the reverse complement.
TGACGCTGCTCGACGTCAGCGACGTGGCGACGACGGCCGGCGGACCCAAAGTGCCGATCCCGGGCGTCTCCAAGCGCAGCTACAACCTCGGCGCCTATTACGAGAAGGCAGGCTTCGGCATCCGCGCCAACTACTCGTATCGCAGCGCGGCGGTGAACAGCGTGGCGGGCACTTTCGGCGACGGCGACCGGCAGAAGCCCTATGGCCAGCTCGACATCTCGGCGAACTACGACGTGACCGAGTTCCTGTCGCTCACCTTCAACGCCAGCAATGTCACCGGCGCCACGCTCAAGCGCGAGACGCTGCAGGGCGTGTTGCTCAGCGAGTATGATTTCGGCCGTCGCTTTACCGCAGGTGCGCGCATCAAGTTCTGATCCGGCTACTCCCCCTGTCGGCCGCAGCCTATCCTCGCTGCGGCCGATCGTTTTCTCTCCCGGGGGTGAAGACGTGTGTGTTCTTCAAGCGAGTTGCGCGCGCCTGCGCGCTCCATTATCCGCAATGACATGGCCCAGACAGACGAAGACGGCGACGAAGGCAATTCCGGCGGAAAGCGGGCTTATTCAGCGCCGGCCCTCGAGAAGGGCATCCAGATACTTGAACTGTTCGCCGCCGAGCCGCGCGGACTGACGATCAGCGAGATCGCGCAGAAACTGGGACGCTCGATAAGCGAGGTCTTCCGCATCATCATCGTGATGGAACGTCTGGGCTGGCTGGCCAAGCATCCCGGGAACGACCGCTATGCCGTAACCTATCGCGTGCTCGACGTGGCGTTCCGCGCCACGCCCGCACAGACGCTCAGCGACGTTGCGGCCCCGGTGATGTACGAATTGTCGAGCGCCACCAATCAGTCGTGCCATCTTGTCGTCGAAACCGGCGGGGGTGCCACGGTGATCCACCGGCAGGAGAACATGGGGCCGGTCGGCTTTGGTATTCGTCTTGGCACTGTGGTCGATCTGGTGACCAGCTGCTCCGGACATGTGCTGCTTGCCTTCGCTGCGCAGGATCGCCGGGCGAAAGTGCTTGGCGGCCTTGCGCTCGCGCCCGAAGTGCACACGCGGCTGGAGCGGCGCCTCGATGCCGTGCGATTGCAAGGGTATGAAATGCAGCCCAGCGCACGCACTGCCGGTGTGACCGACATCAGTTTTCCGGTGTTCGGCTTTGATGGTCACGTCTGTGCGGCGCTGACCATTCCATTCCTCGTCACCATCGACGGATCGCAGAAGACCGGTTTGGAGGAAACGCGCGAAGCCCTTGGTCTGGCGGCGCACGACATTTCCCGCGGATTAGGGTGGCCCGACGCAGGTTAGCGATCAACCAGTGCAGTCCGCCGCCGCATACGCCGGCGCCTTGCTTACCTTTGATGACATGCCGATGGTTCGATCCCGACAGTTTTGTCGCATATCTTCCTTGAAAAGCGATTGATACCGGTGTCATAGAGAGGCGTACAACGGTGAATGGGACGGGCTCCGGTCCGATCCCGTATGGGAGAGATATCGGCGTGCTGCATACCTTTCGGCGTTTCGCGACCAATCGAGCCTGCTCATCGATAGCTTTGGCCGTCGCGGGTATCTGCGTCGGCCTCCCTTCAGCCAAGGCGCAGAATGCGGACGGGCTGTTGTTTCGGGCGCCGCTGGATGAAGGTTTCGATGCCGTTGTTTCGGGCGGCGCGGCAATCCCGAATTTCAAGAGCGACGTCTCGATCGTGGCTGACGGTGCGATCAAGGGGGCGGGGCGTTGGTCCGACGGCGGCTACGTGGCATGGGAAGCGCCCGGGAACATCTACGCGCAGCGCGGCACGCTCTCCTTCTTCTGGCGCAGTCATACCCCCGTGGGCGAGGCGCCTTTCGTTATCTTCCGCGCGAGCGCTGGCGATCATTCGAGCTGGGACATGGCGTTCCTGCGAATTGACTGGAATGGTCATGGCTTCGACGCCTTCGTAACGGATGCGAGCCTGTCGCGCGTGCGCGTGAGTTGGACGATTCCCACACCGCCAACACCTGAGGCCTGGCACCACGTCGCTTTCGGCTGGGATGAGGCCCAGGGCGTCAGCCTTTTCTGGGACGGCAAGCTGGTTGCATCCAAGAGGCAGACGGCGGATCTCGACATGGAACTGGACCAGTTCGGGTTGGCGGGTCGCGTCATCGCCCCGCATCAGGTGCAGAGCCGCTACAACTTCATGCGCGGGTCCGATCTCGACGACATCCGGGTCTATGATCACATGCTCGACCAAGCCGACGTGATCCGACTTGCCACGCGGCAGGAGCCTGGCAAACCTGCGACACCGCCTGCAGCCGACACCCGCAAGGCGTGGCTCCACCGTTTCGGTTGGGATACCTCGGCCCCGCCCGTGCTCGGTGAAGGCACCACCGTCGTGCGCAAGGTGGAGTTCGCCGACGCCAAGGATTTCAAGGAGTGGATGTGGAAAGGTGTGGACGGCATCGCCGAGACGACCTGGCCGGGCGTCTATAACCGTTCTCGCCTGCCGGGTCGTGACGATTACTTCGAACTGCCTGACTGGAATGTCTATGTGGAGGGTGGCAAGACCTACGAACTGACTTTGCCGCAGGACACCGCGTTCAACCGCGTGGAAATCCGCGGCGCGGCTTATGGCGCTCTGGAGTGGTCGCCGGACGGAAAGTCTTCATGGGACAAGCTGGCGGTGCGAGCCAAGGGGGTGGTCCGCTCGGTTACCGACACGCCGACCAGAACCGGCGGCGTGCTGCGCTTCACCAATGTGATGCAGGAGCAGCCGATCCAGGAGATCTGGGCCTACGACATGCATCCCGGGCAAGTGCCTGCAGGCACCTTCCAGTTGAGCTATACCGTCAACGTCGAGGCGGCGTCGGACCTTGGCGCACTGGACCGACTGAACCGCTTCATCGCCGGGCGCTATCCCGTTCGTGAGCGGGCCACCGTGGTGGCGTTGCCGACGAGCGGCGTGAAGGCGGCGGTCGGCGCGGGCAGCGCGGGGGCATCGGGCACGGCCGACCGCCGCGCAGATGACCTGCCGCTGGTCCACGTGCTGATTCCCTCGAACTTCGGCGATGCCCCGGCGAACCGTCCACTGGCGCGGGCGTGGAATTACGGCTGGGAAAACGTGCATGACGGGCTGGACGGCGTGGCGATAGACTTGCCGGCGATCGAAGCAAAGCCCGATGCACGTGGGATGATCCCTCTCGACATTCGTATAAAGGACCCGATCTGGCCCGAGCGGGACATGATCGACGTTCAGGTTTCGGTCCGTCCCGGTCAGCCACGCACGCTCTGGCTGGACTTGCGCGACCGCATCCTGACGGCCGACAGCCTCTACCTCACCATCGCCTCTGCGGCGCCGGATTTCGGCGCGAAGTCGCTCGACGGGATGAAGGTGCGCATGGTGTTCAAGGACCGCAAGGCGGCCATGGACGAACACGTCGCGGATCGCTTCAACCAGGTGAAGGATAACTGGGCCTTTCTGGTGGAGGAACATACCGCCTCCAAGCGCGCAGGCCTCTACCGCCGCCTGTATGGCGACATTACCGATCTGCTGCGCGTCGATCCGGACAATCTGGAGGCGCGGCGGTACTGGGCTGACATCGGATATTCACAGGACCAGTTGCCGCCCTTCGTCCAGCCAGAGCCGCCTGCAGGCATGCCGCTCTGGGCCTTCCGCCAGCTGGAAGATCTCAAGCTCACGCGCCAGTTCGTCAACTGGTGGATCGACAACCGGCAGGTGCCCTACGGCGACTTTGGCGGCGGCATCTCGGACGATACCGACCTGACGCAGCAATGGCCGGGCCTTGCGCTGATGGGCGTGGATCCGGACAAGATCAATGCCTCGCTGAAGGCCCTGTCGGATGCGGTCTACAAGAACGGCATGATCGTCAACGGGCTGAGCTATATCAGTACGGACGAATTGCACGTCTACGAGGAAGGCATCAATTCGGATGCCGAAAGGCTCTACCTCAACTGGGGCGAACCCAAGGCGGTCGAACGGATGATGGCGACCGTGCGGGGCCTGAAGGACGTGATCCGCGTGAACCCTGCCGGTCACATGCACATCTCGTCGAGCTGGTACGGTGGACGCAAGATCTATCGCGACGAGCCGTGGGCCTGGCAGAAGCCCTATGGCTTCGTGATCATGCACACGCCGGTACTGCTGGGCACGTTCAATGCCGATCCTACCGCCCGGGGCATGGTCACCGGCCTGATCGACGGGCTGCTGGCGCATGGCAAGCAGGGGGCGGACGGCCTCTGGAGCTTTCCCAACGACATCAGTTTCGATCACGATACTGAACGTGCAGGCGACGGCGGCGGCGCCTCCCTGCCGATGCAGTCGGCCTGGGCAGCGTGGCGCTTCACCGGCGATGACAAGTATCTGCGCCCGGTGCTGGGCCGCCTCGGCAAAGGCAGCTTCGGTCCGCTTTCCGAGATCAACGAGAACGCCATCACGGTGCTCGACAGGCGTGGCGCATGGCGGGATGCGGTGCTCAAGGCGGCGGCGGGCGGGAATGACTTCGCACGCTTCGAGGCGTGGAACACGACGGGTGACCGATCGTGGCTGGAGGCGCTCAACGCAGCGGGCATCGCCGACAAGGCGCAGCATATGTACATGTATACCGAGGGGCACTGGTGGAGCGACCGCGTCGATGCACCTAACGAGCTGCTCCAGCGCGAACGGCTGGGCGGCATTGCGCTCAAGCGTAACCAGACATACCCCGGCAACGCGGTGAGCTGGCGCTTTGCGGATCCCGAGGCGGCGGTGAAGGTGGCCGTGCTGGTGCGGGACGCCACGCCGGAAGGCTTCACCGTTGTGGCCTGGAACACGACAGACACCGAACAGCACGCCGACATGGGTACGTGGAATGTCATTGCCGGTACCTGGGACATGACGCGCGGCCTCGCTCCGGACGGAGGCGATACGGCGCGCGACGGTATCGAAACGCAAACTGTGGAACTGGAGCGAGGCGGCTCGCTGCCGGTAACCTTCGCGCCCGGCACCACGACAGTCATGACCTTCCGCTTGCGGGAAAGAGCTGCGATCCAGCCGGAGCATCGACCCGATCTCGGCATCGGGCCTGACGACGTGACGCGCAAGGGCGACCGGATCAGCGTGATCGTCCACAGTCTCGGCTCGGTCGATGCTCCGGCCGGAACGGTGACGTTGGAAGCGCCGGATGGCGCGGTGCTTGCCTCGGCGCCGGTCGCGGCGCTTGCGGCCCCGAGCGACCTGACACCGCGTCTAGCCCGGGTTTCGCTGGTCGTGCCCAAGGGCGCGCCGTCAATCCTGCATGTCCGCGTTTCGACGGGGATGCCCGAAGTGACCCGGCGCAATAACCTGGTCGTGCTGGATGGAGAGGCGGCCCGATGAAAGCCTGCGCTGCGCTGTTCCTGGGGCTCGCCCTCGCCCTTGTGCCGGTGACAGCACCGGCGAAGGACCATCGGGTTACCTGGACTTTCGACAATCTCGAACGTATCGGCGAGTTGCGCCCGCAGGTTGTCGGAAACCCGAAGGTCGAGGGCACTCCGGTCGGCAAGGCCGTGTCGTTCGATGGTGTGGACGATGCCCTCTACCTTGGCCGTCATCCGCTGGCAGGTGCTGAAAAGTTCACGATAGAGGCCATTTTCCGGCCGGATGGAGGGGCGTTCGAACAGCGTTGGCTCCATCTCGCGTCCGACGATTCTGCCAACCAGACCCGAATGCTGTTCGAGATCCGCGTGGTTGGCGATTCCTGGTATCTAGACAGCTTCGTGAAGGGGAAGGGCTATTCGCAGGTGCTGATCGACCCTGCCAGGCTGCATCCCGTCGGCCGCTGGTATCACGTCGCCCAGACCTTCGATGGCACTACCTATCGCAGCTATGTCGATGGCGTTCTCGAATGTGAGGCGAGGCTGGAGAACTTCTCGCCGCAGATGCCCGGGAATACGTCAATCGGGGTGCGCTACAATCGCGTGAACTACTTTCATGGTGCGGTAAGGGCCGTGCGCTTCACTGACCGGGCAGTGGCGGCCAGGCATTTTCTTTCGCTGAAGCAGTAATCGACCTCTGCGCTGTGTCGGAAGAACCGAGGCTGCGCAGAGGTCCCGGCCGGAGACGCCGCGCTCCAATTCCGCCGCATCCTCGACGACAAGCCCGGTGCTGTGCGGGTGGGCCGGAACTGGTGGATGCAGGCGATGCTTCGCGACATGGCCGGGGCACGCGATCGGATATGCCGGGGTCGATACCAAGGCTATCTCCGCCTTGGTATCGACCCCGGCACCGACTTCAACGATATCACCCTGGCGCCTCAGGCCGGGCGGCAATACATTCGGGGCGGCAACCAACCGACGTTTTTGGCAGGGCCTTCACGACGCTGGTATGGAGGCCGCTTTTCAGGAAGATTGTCGCTGCGTGGTCGCTGACGGAACCTTTCTTCAGGAGCGTAACGCCCGAAATCTCGCGATCAGGCCAACTGGGTCAGGCCGAACGTATGGGCCGGTGCCCCCAGCGGCAGTTTCTTGATGCGGGCGACGAGTTCTTCCTCATCGTCGCCGATGTTGTTCGCGGTCGGGGAGTCCGCAGCCGGGGCCGGCCGGGCCACATGTACGACATCGTCGCCCAGCATGCGCAGTGAAAGGCTGCGGCGTGTAGTGCCCGCCGCCGTGGAACCGCCGCCGTGCAGGCAACTGGGATGGAATATCAGCACGTCGCCGCGCCGCATTCCGCAGGTCACGATGTCCCAGGCATCGCGATTGGCCTCGACGTCGGGAAGGCGCGGCATTTCCTTCTCGTCATAGACGGGCAGGGTGTCATCGCTGGGGTCGAAGTAGGAGCCGTTGTAGAGCACCTCGTTATGCGAGCCGCGCACCACCTCGAGCGCGTACTCCTGCGCAATGTCCTGCAGGGGGATCCAGAACACGACGAACTTGCTGCCGTCGATCGGGTGATACGGCGTGTCCTGGTGCCAGGGCGTGCGACGCACCGGCTTGTCGATCGCGCCCTGCTTGAAAAAGAGCTGGTCGTGGAAGTACCAGACCCCTCCCGAACCGAACAACTCGCGCGCAATGTCCACTACGGGCGTATCGCGGAACATGGCGGCGAAAGTCGGCTTGGTGCTGGAATCCTCGACCGACTGGATGAACGTGCCCCCGCTCTCGGCATAGAGATGCTGTGCGAGCGGGCTGGGGTTGTCGAAGTTGCCCTGCCAGGCAGCCTCGATCAGGGCCATATCCGCTTCCGAGAATGCGTTCTCCACGATCAGGACGCCGTCGCGGAAGAAGCGCTCCGCAAATCCGCTTCGTTCGGCCAGGCTGGTCTTTACTTCCGAAACATCCACCATCGATCTTCTCCAGGCTTCCTCCATCGACCTGCGAAGCGCCATGCCCGGGGCAGCGGGTCAGGGCGCCTCGCGTGGTGCCGATCAGTCCTTCTTGTGAACCTGCGTGACGGATTCCGGCATCAGCAGTTGCGGGGCCTCGTAGAAGCGGCTGATCCGCCAGGTTCCGTTCTCCTTGCGCAAGTCGAGGTCGTAATAGACGTAGACCTGCACATCGATGCCCGTCTTCGAACGGCCCATGCCGTTGATGTAGGCATAGACCTGCGCATCGTCGCCGTTCAGCTTCACGACGCGGAAGTTGGAGAGGACGTGCATGTGGTGCGACATGTCCGCGAAGACTTGCGCGTAAAAGCCGCGGATCTGCTCATGGCCCTCGAAGCGCGGCAGGTGCAGCCCGGTGAGGTCGAGCACGGCATCCTCAGTGAAATTGGTCATCATGAAATCGAGGTCGTCGAGCTTGTCGACCGCCACGCAATAGTTCGTGACGACCTCTTCCAGGGCGTTCTTCTCGATAAGATATTCGATGCCATCAATCATGTCGTCTCTCCGTTGTCCGGCGTGGCGCCGGGTCATTGTGCAAGCAGGATGTCGGCGGCGCGCCAGCCCACCGCCATGGCCGGCGCGTTGGTGTTGCCCGATACGAGCGCGGGCATGATCGAGCAGTCCGCCACGCGCAGCCCATCGACGCCGCGTACCCGTAGCTGCGGGTCCACCACGGAGCGCGCATCGCCGCCCATGTGGCACGTGCCGGTGCCGTGCAGGCCGCTGGTGGACAGGCGGCGGAAGCTGTCGAGAATCTCGTCGTCGCTCTGGATATGGTCGCCGGGCAGCAGTTCGGCGCCCATCACTGCGGAAAGGGCGGGCTGGGCCATGAAGCGGCGCATGTAGCGCACGCTCGCGATCGCAGCCTTGCGGTCGTATTCGGTGTCGAGCCAGTTGGGGTGGATCGTCGGCTTCGCCTGCGGATCGGCCGAGGTGACATGGACGCTGCCTTCGCTTGTCAGTTGCAGCAGTTGCCCATAGACCGAGATCCCCGGCTTGCGATCGACCTTGCCCAGGGGGACGGGGTGGTTGTCCTCGCTGAGCGCGAAGGCATAACCGCCGAGGTACAACTGCAGGTCGGTACGGCCCAGGGGATGCGCGACATTGCAGAAGGCGCCCACTTCCCACGGGCCGTTGGCCATGACCCCGCTGCGATCGAAGACGTAGCGCAGCACCGAGCCGACCAGGCCGATACCGTGGTATCGCTGGCTGATTCCCGCAGGCTTGGTCATCCGATAGGGCATCGCGTAGGACAAGTGCTCGCGCATCTTCTCGCCCACCGCCGGGCTATCGACCACCGGAGCGATCCCGGCGGCCTGCAGGCGGGCGCCGCTGCCGATGCCCGATCGCTGCAGCAACAGGGGGCTTTCGATCGTGCCGCAGCATACGATGACTTCGCCCCGGACCTCTTCCCCCCACGCCGGTCGGCCGTGCTGCTGCAGTTCAACGCCGGTTACGCGGCCATTCCTGAAGATCACGCGCCGCGCCAGCGTATGCAGCATGTGCCGGAAGTTGGGGCGCTTGCGAGCCTGCGATACGAACACGCGCCCACCGCTTTCGCGCCGCCCCTTGCGGATATTGTGGCTGTAGTAGCCTATGCGATCGCCGGTTGTCGCATTGAGGTCTTCGGTTTCCCTGAGCCCCATGGCCCTGCCCGCCGCAATGATCGCGTCGGTCAGGGGATAGCGGATGTCGCCGGGCGTGATCCGCACCGGCCCGCCCGACCCTCTCAGCTCGCTGCCACCCTGGGCGTGATCCTCCAGCGCCCGATAGGCATCGGTCATGCTGTCGGCATTCCAGCCGGTGCAGCCCATGGCCGCCCAGTCTTCGTAATCGTGCGGCTCGCCCCGGCTCCAGATCATGCCGTTGATCGCGGACGATCCGCCAAGTCCGCGCCCCCGGATCCACACTTCGGGCACCGGGCTTTCCGGATAGCGCAAGTCAGCCATCTGGTAGGCCCAGGTGTGCTCCGGGCTGTTGACCAGTTTCGCGATGCCCTTGGGCATGTCGACCAGCAGCGAGTTGTTCTCGCCGCCGGCCTCCACGAGAAGCACCCGATAAGCGGGATTGCGGGACAGGCGCTCGCACAGCACCGATCCTGCCGACCCCGCACCGATGACGACGTAGTCCCATTGCGCGGACGCGGTCATGTCAGGCCCTGCCCCTTTGCATGGCCCATCACAGGTCGAACTTGAACGTCACGCCGTACTCGCGCGGCGAGGTGTAGGAGACCTGGTTGAACAGTCCGATGTTGTTCGTCACCGCTTCGACGTAGTGGTTGTTCGCCAGGTTGCGCACCCAGGCCTCCAGCGTCCACCGGCCGTCGTCGGGCGACCAGCCGATGGTCGCATTGACGAAGTGCGTGGGCTGGATGCGGACGAGCGGCTGTCCCTGCAGTCCCTGCAACAGCTTGGTATCGGTGTAGGTGTAGAGCACATTGGCGCGCGCCTTGCCGCCGCCAACGGCGGTTTCGTAAGTCGCCCCCGCCGAGGCGGACCACTTGGGCGAGTTCTGCAGCGGCCGTCCGCTGAGATCGACGATCGCGCCGCTCGGATCGAGGAAGTCGAACGACTTGTACTTGGCGTCGAGGTAGGCGAGCGAGCCGGTAAGGGTCAGTCCGTCGACCGGCAAGGCCGTGGCTTCCAGTTCGAAGCCCTTGATCTCGGCCTTGGCGGCGTTGAAGATCGATGTGCCGATCGTCGTGCCGTCGGGCAGAATGTAGTTCTGCGCCACCTGCATATCGCGGTAGTTTGTGTAGAAGCCCGCGAGGTTGAGCCGCAGGCGGCGATCGAACAGATCAGTCTTCACGCCCGCTTCGAACGTATCGACCTTTTCCGGGTTGAACGGCCCGATGTCCGACGCCTGCCCCAGGCGACCGACGAACCCGCCGGACTTGAACCCGCGCGCCCACGAAGCATAGAGCAGGGTGTCGGGCGTGACCTTGTAGTCGATGCCCAGCTTCCAGCCGATGTTGTACCACGACTGCTTGCCGCGAGCGCGAAAGCCGCCGAGCAGAACGTCACCGCAGCTGCCTTCATGGGTGCAGTAAAGCCCGATGCCGTCGGGATTGTAGTAGTTGTCGGTGCCGGCGACCATCTCGGTCGTCTCGTGCGTGTAGCGGATGCCTGACTGCACGCGCAGCTGGTCGGTCAGGTCCACGTAAGTCTGTGCGAACAGCGAGCCAGACCAGTTGTCCTGATCCTGCGGCAGGTTCTGGCGCAGCCCCGGCGCGAAGGCTTCGAGGCGGACGCTGTTGAAGTGGTCGTAGTGCGTCTTCATGTAGAAGCCGCCGGCCTGAAGCTTGATCGCGTCGGTAAGATCGGCTGCCGTGCGCAATTCCTGGCTGAACTGCCAGCCCCGCGTACCGCGGAAGGTGTCGATGCCGAGGCCGACGACGGCGTCGTTATCGGTGAATTCCTCCAGATGGAAGCTCTTGTAGCCGGTGATCGCGGTGATGTCGCCCAGCGGCGTGTTGCTGATGTTGGCGGTCAGCGTGGCGCGATAATTGTCCATGTTGCTGAGGTCCGGGCCGAAGTCCCGGGCGCTGTAGTACTTGTCGGGCGCCTTGCACGGCGCCGCATCGGAGGCGCAGGGCGATACGTACATCGGCAGGACCTGGTTGGTCGTCATCGTCCCTGCGGGGACGAAGATGGCGTAGCCCGGCCCGGTCGATCCGTTGACGATGACCGGCGATCCGTTGCGGGCGCGCCCGTATTCGCCGCTGAGCGTGACGTCGACGTCGTTGGTGGGCGTGTAGCGCAAGTAGGCACGCAGCACGGTCACGTTGCGGTGCCCCATGTCCGAGCCGTCGACGATGTTCGTGTAGAAACCGTCGCGCTGCGTGTGCATCGCGGAAATCTTGCCCGCCAGAATGCCGTCGATCAGGGGCGCATCCACGGCAGCCTTGATGTCCATGCGGTTCCAGTTGCCGTAAGTGACTTCGCCGCGAACGCCGAACTGCCCGGTGGGCTGGCGGGTCATCACGTTGACCACGCCGCCGGTCGTGTTCGCACCGAACAGCGTGCCCTGCGGGCCGCGCAGCACCTCGATCCGGTCGACGTCGAACAGGTCCAGCAGCGCCCCCATGGAGAAGTACTGCGGAACGCCGTCCTGCACGATCGACACGGTGTTGCCGGCGAATGGATCGGGCTCGACCACGCCGATGCCGCGGATGGTGAAGACCGCGCTGTTGGGCGTATTGGTGAAGTTGTTGATCTGGAGGTTGGGGATGGTTCCCTGCAGGCCCTTGAGGTCGACCGCCTTGAGGTTCTCGATGGCCTCGCCGGTGACCGCTGTGACCGCGATCGGCACCGATTGCATGTTCTCGGACCGCTTCTGCGCGGTCACGACGATTTCCTGGAGCCCCGCCTGGGGGGCTTCGTCTGCAGTGTCGTTCTGGGCGCGCACCGGCGCAGCGGCAACCAGACAGCCGACGATCGCGCACACTGCGGTGCGGGTGTACAAGGAACTGACCATTTTCTCCCCTCTCCCTGGGCGCGCTCCCGATTGTCGGGCGTTTTTGCCGCGCCTTGATTCTCCACGTCCTGCCTCCATCATGCGGCGGCAGGTTTTATGTCGTCTTGTTGTACAACGAAATTGCATAAAGAGCGGAGTCGGGCACCTCGCATTTTTGCGAGGAGGCGCACGCAGGGGAGGCCGCCGAGGCAGCCGTTCGTTCCGGAGGTCGGCGAGAACCGCCTAGTGGAGCGGGAATACGCTCTGGAGCAGCTCTTTCAGCGTCTGCTTCTGCCGCTCTGCAGGCCATCCGGACCGGTCTTGCGACACGAGCGAGGCTATCCCGTTCACGAGAATCTGGATGCGGGTCGCGGCCAGGACGCTGTCGATGGCGCCGGGAAATTGACCGGCGGCCTGGGCGTTCTCGATCAGGCGCAGGAACAGGTGGTGGGCGTTGCTGGTGCCTTCGCGCCATTCCCGGGTCACGTCCGGTTCCGCGGGTGCCATGCCCCAGAATGCAAACCACGTGTGCCAGTCCCGCCAGCGCTCCTCGGTCATGGGCAGGAGCTGTTCCAGCGTTTCGATCAGCGGGCGGTTCTTGCGAACCGCATCATCGATCAGCCCCTCTGCCTTGCGTCGGGCGACCTGGTGAGTGAAGACCAGCATCTCCAGCTTGCTGCTGAAGTAATGCGAAACGACCGTGGTGCTGTACCCCACGCGCGAGGCGACTTCGCGGATCGTGACGGCTTGCACACCCTGCTCGTAGACCAGCTGGTCCACCACTTGCGCGATCTGTAAGCGACGCTCGTCGTGGTCGACTACGCGCGGCACGCCGCATCAGCCGGTTGCGAATGAATGTGCATGGCCTCGCGCATAGACCAGCACGGGGCGTCCCGGCAATTGGCATGGTCGAATTGAGGGAGCGGTTTTCGTGAAAATCCGCTGCAATATCGGCCCATGGACATGTCGCCGTCCCCCGCCCGCTCCCTGATCAGGAGGATAGCCGGAGTAGCCCGGTCCAGCCTTCGGACCAGCCGAAGGCATGGCTCCGCATCATCCGCATTGTGAGGGCCTCTTGCCGTCGTCATACGTGCCGGGGTGAACGCGGACTGTCTTCTCGTCGCATCGGGCCTGCTGGCAGGTGCCATGAACGCCCTGGCGGGAGGCGGATCGTTCATATCGTTGCCGGCGTTGATGGCGGTTGGGCTTTCGCCGGTGTCCGCCAATGCCTCCAGCAGCCTGTCGCTCTATGCGGGCGGTGCGCTCAGCACCTGGGTCTATCGCAAGGATCTGACGCCGATTGCGGCCGTCCCGCTGCCCCTTATGGCGGCGGTGTCCCTCGTGGGTGGGCTTGTCGGGGGCGTCATGCTGCTGGCGACCCCGCAGGCGTTGTTTCTGCACGCCTTGCCCTGGCTGCTGCTGGTCGCGACACTGGCATTGGCGTTCGGGCGCAGGATCACCGCCAAAGTTCACGGATGGAGCGGGGCGGGAAGCGGCACGATCCTTGGCGGACAGTTGGTTCTCGGCGTCTACGGCGGCTACTTCGGCGGTGCGGTGGGGATCATGATGATGGCCTACTGGAGCCTTGCGACCCGCGAGGAGCTCAAGCGACTGCAAGGCCTGCGGACCCTGCTCGTCACCTGTGCGAATACGTCGGCGGTGATCCTGTTCGCCGCGATGGGTGCGGTCGGCTGGCGACAGGTGCTGATCCTTGCGCCGTCAGCGATGGTCGGCAGCTATCTGGGGGCCGTCCTTGGCGTGCGTATGCCGCCCTGGCTGTCACGCGCGGTCACGCTGGGTCTGGCGTTCTTCGTGACCGCGGCATTCTTCGTGAAGTCCTACGGCTGAAGCAACGCTATGCGGCTGTAAGCTCGAAGGTCGCGACGCGGATGGTGAAGCTGCCGTCCTCCAGAATGGCGAAGGCGTCGTGTACGGCATCGGACGCTTCCGCCTGCAGGGATCGAATTGCGGCGACGAGCGGGGCAGGAGTCTTCATGCGCTGCACCCAGCTTGCAAAATCCATCGGCAGCGCATGAAGCGATACATGCTTGAGATCGAAATGCGCGCGGGCGAGCGCGGCCGTCCATTCACTGACCCGGTAGTCCCGGACATGGCTCCGATCGCGCAGCAGTTCCACGGCTTGCAGATGTGTGTCGAGCGTTGGATCGTCAAACGAGACGACGTCGATGAAGATCGCGGTCGATCCGGTCTTCAGGACCCGTCTCGTCTCGCGAAGCCCGGCATCGAGGTCCTGCCAGTGATGCGCGCTCATGCGGCACACGGCAGCGTCGAACGCGCTGTCGACGAAGGGCAGCGCTTCCGCGGCGGCCTGGCGGGTTTCGACGTTGCCAATACCGCGTCGCATCGCTTCGGCAGCGACGGCGTCGAGCATTCGCGCGGAAAGGTCGCTGGCGACGACTTTCCGGACATGGGGCGCGATCGTGTAGGATGCATGGCCGCCTCCGCATCCGAGGTCGAGCACGTCGGCATCGGCCCAGGATGCCTTTGCGATGCCCGCCAACCGTTCCAGATCAGGCCCTTGGGCGTGCACGGCGCTGGATACATAGGCTTCGGCCTGTCCACCGAATTGCTGGTCCACAATGGCGTTATGCTCGTGTCGCATGGTCTTTCTCTCGTCTCCTGCCGATTTCCTGTCGATCGTGTGGGCCGTCAGAGGCAGCGCGACAATGCGGGATATGCGATGACAGCCTTCGGTGATAGCGAAGGCTGCATGCGTTTCGATCTTACCGACCTGCGCCTGTTCATCGCCGTGGTGGAGGCTGGCAGCATTTCCAGGGGGGCAACGGATGCCTGCATGGCGCTGGCTTCGGCGAGCGCCCGGGTCAACGGTATGGAAGCGGTGCTCGGCACTGCCTTGCTGGAACGCGGCAGGCGCGGTGTCGTGCCGACTCCGGCGGGTCGGACGCTCCTGAGCCATGCGCGGATCGTCACCGCGCAGATCGAGCGCATGCGCGGTGACCTTGGGGTTTTCGCATCGGGCCTCAAAGGACATATCCGCATGCAATCGAACACGGCGGCGCTGGTCGAATTGCTGCCTGCCGCCGTGCGAGCGTTCCTGACCGCGCATCCGGACGTTGATGTGAATATCGAGGAGCGCACCAGCGCGGACATCGTCGCGGCCGTTGCGGAAGGCAGGGCCGAATTCGGCCTGATCGCCGATTCGGCGGACCTTGGGGATCTGCAGTCGAAAGCCGTGATCGAGGATCGGCTGGTCGTTCTCGTGCCGTCACGGCACCGGTTGGCCGACAGCAGTTTGACCCGGTTCGTCGACCTGCTCGACGAATCGTTCGTGGGGCTCAGCGACGGGGCGCTGCATTCGCATCTCGCCGTCCAGGCCGGCAGGCTTGGACGCAGGATCGGTTACCGCGTTCGGCTGCGCAGCTTCGAAAGCGTGGCCCGTCTGGTGGAGGCGGGTATCGGCGTCGGCATCCTGCCGCTGGCGGCGGCGGAGGGTCTTCGTTCCGACATGTCGCGCATCGTGCCGTTGGCCGATCAGTGGGCGCGGCGTCACTTGCTGCTCTGTGCGCCCGATTTCGCGCAACTCAGCCGTCATGCCATGGCCTTGTGTGACGAAATCTTTCGGCAGGGGCAGGAGTTGTCGGCGACTGGCCTGCGTCAGGGAAGAGCATCCCCCGGCTGACCATAGTTTTCCAGGGTGCGATGACCGGTTTCGAGCCTTCCCGCAGGCTGGACCTGCATGGGCTTTCGCCGTGCAAGGAGCAGGTTTCGCAGGAATTTTCTCGCCGGCAATTCGTAGTGCGAATGGACGATGCGGGCAAGGATCAGTGTCGCACCCAGATAGAGCGGCAGAACGAAGTGACTTTCGGCAAAACGGCGACTGCCACCGAAGGCGAGGTCCGCGATCAGGAGCACCATGATCTGAAGCGGTACGTGCACTAGGTAAATGCTGTAGCTGATGTCCCCGAGACGCCGCAGTTTCCTGCCCGGTTCGGCGCCAAACAGGTCAAGACAGGCGATCGCCAGCATGAGCGCGCAGCCCAGGCCCGCGACCGTGCCGATCTCGAAGTCGAGCCATGCGCTCAGGGCGGCCGCCGCGATAAGGCAGGCCGCGAAACCGGCAATGCGCTTTGCCCCCGGCCTGGCGCGAAAGCAAAGCCCGTATGTCGCGCTGCCCAGGAAGAAGAACGCGCCACAAGCGAACACGCCTTTTCCGACCAGCGGCAGGTTGAGATCGCTTGCGCTGATCGCCCAGCAGCCCATGGACAGGAGAAGCGAGGCTATCGTGGGCGCGCGCCGCATGGCTGGGAGCGAGACGAAAAAGAACCCGTAGACGATGATCTCCAGCGACACCGACCAGATCGGGCCGTTGAACGAAAGCCCTCGTGACAGCGTGGACCAGTTCGAGGCCATGATCGACTGCAGGCCGAAATGCCTGAGATCGTTGTTGGCATAGATTTGCCAGTGCCCGGCAAGGTTGAGGCTGATCGTCTGGAAGAATGCCACCGTTACCAGCGTCAGGGCATGCAGGGGATAGAGCCGCGCAAACCGCGCAACGCCGAACTCCCAGAGCGATACGCGCAGCGGCAGGTAGACGTGGGCGAAGATGAAGCCGGATATTATCCAGAACAGTTCGACCGCGTGCGCGGCGAAAGGCAGATAGAACATGCCGACGATGGAGGCGTAGGGGAATGTCGAAGTGTCCGGCAGATTGGGCCGGTCCAGTGCGTCCGCAAGGTAGAAATGATGGTAGTGGTAGATGACGATGACGATTGCAGCCAGTCCGCGCAGGGCGTCGATCCAGTGGTAATGCTCCGGATTTGTCGTGCGCTTCATCGTCACCTTCCGTCCGGTGTTCGCCAGACGTCGTGGGCTGGCCTTTTGACCGCAGCCTGTCGCGCGGATTGCGAAGCCTAACCCGGACCCGTTCGTCGTTGCATTCCGAAAGTCGCATGGGGAGAACATGGGATATAGATCGATGCTCGCATCCTGCCCTGAAGCATCGGTCGCAATAGGCGGAGCGGGCATGCTGCAATTCCGCAGTAGCCTTTCTGCCACGGTATTTCTCCCAAGGCTTTTTCTACGAAATACAAGCCGGGGACTTTGGGCGAAAACTCTTCGCGCAGCCCTGCTCGGGCGTGGCAGCAGGGGGATTTGCCTATCATGTACACTCTCGAACTCAATGGCCATGATGGCGCGCTCGCGTTCGACGAGGAGAAGTGCGCCGAGGCGGGCCATCGCTTCGCGCAGAAGTACCAGTCCGCCGAGCCCTATCCCCATATCGCGATCGATGATTTCGTACCCGCGAGGGTGCTGCGGGATCTGCTGGAAGAGTTTCCGGACAGCGCCGGGAAGCAGTATTTCGATCGCAATCAGGAGCGGCTGAAGTATCAGTTCCATCCGCAGGACTGCGGCCCGAGGGTCCGTAATTTCCTTGCCGAGCTGAACAGCCAGGCATTCCTCTCGTTTCTGTCAGCGATGACCGGCATCAACGGACTGATCGCAGATCCCTATTTCTTCGGCGGTGGGCTGCACGAAACCAAGCGCGGGGGCCATCTCGGCGTCCACACCGACTTCAACATCCACAGCAAGATGAAGGTGGTCCGCCGCCTCAACCTTCTCATCTATCTGAACGACGATTGGGACGAGACTTACGGCGGCGAACTGGAATTGTGGGACCGGGGGATGACCGCCTGTCAGCACCGCATCAGCCCGGTGCTGGGGCGTGCGGTGATCTTCAATACCGACCTCAACAGCTTTCACGGTCATCCGACGCCCTTGACCTGCCCTCCCGAGCGCTCGCGCCGTTCAATCGCGACTTACTACTACACTTCCCCGGTTGATGGCCTCAAGGCGCTGCGAGAGCGCGGGACCGTGTTCAAGAGCCGTCCGGGGTCGGGTGATCGAACCGACTGGAAGATCATCATGGAGCACTTCAAGGACGACTGGACTCCGCCCGCAGTGCGGCGCGGCCTGTTCCGGCGCAGGGAAACCTGAAAGCGTTGCGACCGGCCCGATCGGGGGCAGGGGCGGGGCAGATCCCGGCACCTGTTCGCGCCGGACGCGCGCCGGACCGCGATCAGCGCGCCGCCTCCCACTGGTAGGCGGATACCGTTTCGCCGCGCGGCTGGTAACGCAGATGCAGTTCCTCCGCTCCGCGCTTGACGTCGAGGGACAGGAACGCCTGCTGGTCGCCCTGCAATCCGTCCTGCGAGAAGGTATTGAGGACTTCGTCGCCATCGCGCAGCCCGGCTGCCTCGGCATTCGAGCCGGGGACGAGGCCCTTCACGATCTTCGGCCGCGCCAGCAGCGAGGCGGGATCGAAGCCGAGGTCGAAACGGCGCAGCGGCTTTTCGATGCGGCGGAACTGCGGGCCGAAGGCGTCCGAGGGGGGCAGCACGACGCCGCCCTTGAGCATGGCCTCGAATGCGGCGATGCCCTCGTCGCCGAGGTCGGCCTTGAGGAGACGGCGATAGAGCGCCTCGTCCATCGGCCGTCCGGCGCGGCGCTCGGCCAGCATCGTGCGGACCAGATCGTCGAGGCCGCGCTTGCCGCCCGACGCCTTGCGGATCGCTGCGTCGGTGGCCGCGAAGTAGAGCGAGCCGCGATCGTAGGGCAGCACGCGGATGCGCGTGTCGCGCCAGAAGCCCGCCGGGATCTCGGCATTGGGCACGCCGATCTTGATGTTGGTGTAGTAGCGCGCCGCCGTCTCGTTGAGGTCGGTGAGGAAGTCGTGGGCCGAGATCAGCCCGGCGCGGTAGGGCAGCAGGCGCTGGTAATGCACCGCCAGCCCCTCGCCGAACCACGAGCGGTCGAGCCCGCCCGCCGCATCCATCGAGGCATCCAGCGAGTTCACCCAGGCGTGCAGCATCTCGTGCGCCAGCAAAGAGCGCAAGTCGGCGGGCTTGGAGGTGTGGTTGAAGGTGAAGGCGAAGCTGTCCTTCAGGCCGATGCCGCTGCCCGGATTGCGCTGGTTGGTGCGTCCGAACACGCCGAAGCTGGGCGGGGTGTATCCGAAGAACGCGCCGTAATGGCGGTGCAGGTTCCCCGCCCATGTCATCAGCGGCGCCATCGGGAAGGGCGGGGCGCCCTGCCACGCGGCGTAGAAGCCGTCCTTCGCGGGCGGGAACACGCCGGGGCGGCCGCCCATGTAGTACATGTGCGCCAGTTCGGACGCCGGCATCGCCTCGCGCGCCGCCGCGTTGCCGACGCCGAGGCTGGAGACGCCCTTGCCGTTCGGGCCGTAGGCGACGAAGTTCCACGTCACACTCGCACGGCGAGGCGTCTCGTCATCAGGCAGGATCAGGAAGGCGTTGCCCGCTGCGGAGAAGCCGCCCAGTTCGGTGCGCATCTCGTACTGCGGCAGCGCGAGCGGCGGTGCGGCGGCGTCGATCTGCACGCGGTAATGCACGGTCACCGCGCCTTCTATGCCGCGCGGCGCGCGCCACAGGCGGGTACGGTTGGAACTGTCCTCCTCGACGTCCTCGATCCTCGGCGTCAGCGTGCCGCGCCGGTCGCGCACGGTCAGGCCGGTGATCGCGGCGGCACTGGTGACCACGGTGTTGGCGACGAGCGGCAGGCGCAGCAACGGTGCGCCCTCGGCGCGGGACATGCCCTCGGCCACCACCGTCACGTCGACATAGGGCACGTGCTGCTCGTCGTCGGGCTTGGCGGGCGCGAGCGTGACGCGCAACGCGGGTTCGCTCGCGGCCTCGGCGGCAGGCGCACAGGCCAGCGCGGTCAGCAGGGAAAAGGCGATACGGCGATCGGGCATGGTGAGCTCCTCCTGCCGGTCAGTCTATCGGCGCGCGGCGGCAAAGGTTTCGCGTAGATGGCAGCCCGATCGCCTCACCAAGCATCATTTATGCGTGGAGGCCGGTCACGACGCCGATGGCAGCGGCAGGCGGTGCGTGCACTTCATCTCCGACAGCGTCGCGGTGGAGCGGATGTCCTCGACCCCCGGCAGGCGCAGCAGGCGGCGGAAGGTGAAGTTCTGATACCACGCCATGCTCGGCGCCAGCACCTTGAGCATCACGTCCATCTCGCCGAACAGGGTATAAGCTTCAGTGATCTCGGGGATGTCCTCGACCGCGCGGATGAAGCTTTCGCGCGCCTCGTCGCTGAGGCGGCCCATCTTGAGCTGGGCGAAGATGTACATGCTTTCGCCGAACTTCTCGCGGTCCAGCACGGCGACCTGCGCCTTGATGTAGCCTTCCTCCTTCAGCCGCTGGATGCGCCGCCAGCAGGGCGACTGCGACAGGCCGACGCGCTCGGCGATCTCGCTCGACGATTCCGAGGCGTCGATCTGCAGCCGGTCGAGGATCTTGAGGTCGAGCCGGTCGAGTGCTTCCGCCATGATTATGCGCCATCCCTGTAATCGATGCATTGAATTGCCATCGAGCCTAGGCAAATGCGCGAAGTCGGGCAAGCATTACGCTGGAACGGCGGCTAGCGTGTGCGCACAGGGAATTGAAAGGACGGCACCGATGAAACGCGACGAGCTGACGATCTTCGACAGCGAGGCGGTGCGCGAGAAGCTGTCCTACCCTGATTGCATCCGTGTCGTGCGCGAGGCGATGAAGGCGCTGTCTTCGGGCGTGACGCGCCAGCTGCTGCGCACGATGCTGTCGCTCGGCCCGGGTCGCACCTTCGCCCAGATGCCCGGAGCGCTTGGCGAGCGCGACATGTTCGGCACCAAGACGATCAGCGTCTTCGCCGATCCGCGTTCGCCGGGCCTCCGGCGTCACCGGGGTCTGGTCGTGCTGTTCGAGCCCGAGGAAGGCCGCCCGGTCTGCGTGGCCGATGCCGAGGAGATCACGCATATCCGCACCGCCGCCGCGACTGCCGTGGCGACCGACGCGCTGGCGCGGGCCGATGCGCGCACGCTGCTGATCGTCGGCACCGGCGGGCAGGCGCACACGCATCTCAAGGCCCTGCCGCTGGTACGCGATTTCGAGCGGGTGCTGATCTGGGGCCGCTCGCAGGACAAGGCCGAGGCGCTGGCGGCGCAGTACGCCCACCTAAGGGCAGAGGCCGTGACCGACCTGCCCACGGCGGCGGGCGAGGCGGACGTCATCTGCACCCTGACCACTGCTTCCGAGCCGGTGCTGAAGGGCGAGTGGCTGAAGCCCGGCGTCCATGTGAACCTCGTCGGCTCCAGCGGTCCCGGTCCGGTCGAGGTCGACAGCGCGCTCGTCGTCAACAGCCGCTACGTGGCGGACAGCCGCGCTTCCGCGCTCGATGCGGCGGCCGAATTCATCGTCGCGCGGGAGAAGGGCCTGATCGACGACGCCCACATCGTCGCGGAGATCGGCGAAGTGCTGCTCGGCCGCGTGGAGGGGCGCCGCTCCGAATGGGACATCACCGTCTACAAGTCGCTCGGCCATGCGGTGCAGGATCTTGCCGCCGCCGCTCACCTCTACCGGAGTTCGCTCACCTGATGTTCCGCATGCCCCTGCGCGCCGCGCTGTTTGTCTCGACCTTGCTGGTCACGGTTCCCGCCCACGCCGAGCATCTGCGCTACAGCGTCGTCTCCAACGGCGAGAAAGTGGGGTTCGTCGATGCCGACGTGCAGGGCAACCGCGTCGCCATCAAGTACGACGTCAAGAACAACGGCCGCGGCCCGACCATGCGAGAAACCGTCGAACTCGGCCGCGACGGACTGCCGACGCGCTGGGAACTGGACGGCAAGGCAACGTTCGGCGGCGACGTCCACGAACGCTTCGCGCGCGAAGGCAGCACGGTGCGCTGGACAGACTCGATGGGCGAGAAGCAGGCGGTCGCCAGCGGCCCCGCGCTCTATGTCGGACAGAACGCCAGCCCCTGGGCGCTGGGGCTTTACGCCCGCGCGCTGCTCAAGGACGCGGACGGGCGCATGGCGGCCTTCCCCGGCGGCGAACTCGCCATCGAGAAGCTCGGCCCGGCGACGATCGGCAAGGCCCGGTATCAGGCCTATTCGATCAGCGGCATCGACCTTTCGCCCGAGATGATCCTGCTCGACGGCAAGGGCGAACTTTTCGCCACTCTGGACAGCGGCGGCGCCACCGTGCGTGAGGGGCATGAGGGCGAAGTGCCCGCGCTCAACGAACTCGGCACCCGGCTGACCGCCGCGCGCTATGCCGCCCTGCAGAAGCGCTTCGCCCATACCATCGACGCGCCGGTGCGCATCCGCAACGTGCGGGTGTTCGATCCTGTCAGCGGCACGCTGGGCGATCCGGTTTCGGTGGTCTTCGCGCAGGGCCGCATCACCGGCATCCAGCCGCTCGACGAACCGGCGACGCCGGGCGAGGCGCTGATCGACGGCAAGGGCGGCACGCTGCTGGCGGGCCTGCACGACATGCACGCGCATATCGGGCTGGAATCGGCGATGCTCTACATCGCCGCCGGGGTCACCTCGGTGCGCGACATGGGCAACCACAACGACTTCCTGCCCGGCCTGATCGACCGCATCGGCAAGGGCGAAGTGGCCGGGCCGCGCATCACCGCCAACGGCTTCCTCGAAGGCCGCAGCCCGTATTCGGCGCGCCACGGCATCGTCGTGGACAGCGAGGCGGCGGCGCTCGACGCGGTGCGCTGGTACGCCGCGCGCGGCTACTGGCAGATCAAGATCTACAACAGCATGAACCCGGCATGGGTGCCCGCCATCGCGAAGGAGGCGAAGCGGCTGGGCATGGGGCTGACCGGGCACATCCCCGCCTTCACCAATGCCGATGCGATGATCGCCGCGGGCTATGACGAGATCACCCACGTCAACCAGCTGATGCTGGGCTGGGTGCTCGACATCAAGGAGGACACCCGCACCCCGCTGCGCCTCACGGCAATGCGGCGCACGGCGGGGCTGGACCTCGATACCCCGCGCGTGAAGACGACGCTGGACACGATGGTGGCGAAGCACATCGCGCTCGATCCAACGGCGGTGACGCTGGAACTGCTGATGCTCAGCCGCGACGGCAAGCCCGCTCCGGCGGTGGCGAGCTATATCGATCACCTGCCGATCGGCCTGCAGCGCCGCCGCCGCCAGGCCATCGCGCCGCTGAGCGAGCCGGGCGACGATGCCGCCTATCTGGGCGCCTTCGATGCGGTGAAGCGCGTGGTAAAGCGCCTGCACGACCGGGGCGTCACGCTGCTGCCGGGCACAGACGACGGCACCGGCCTGTCGGTCCACCGCGAACTGGAGATCTACGGAGAGGCGGGCATTCCCGCCGCCGACGTGCTGCGCATCGGCACCCTCGGGCCGGAGCGCTACATGGGCAACGATCAGGAACTCGGCTCGATCGTGCGGGGCAAGCGGGCGGACTTCCTGCTGCTGCCCGGCAATCCGCTGGCGGACCTCACCGAACTGCACCGCATCGCCATGGTGGTGAAGGACGGGACGATCTACTTCCCGTCCGAGATCTATCCCGCGTTCGGCGTGAAGCCTTTCGCAGAGGCGCCCGCGATCGCGCTTCCCAAGGAAAAGCCGGCGCCCGCCACGACCAGCGGCGGAGACAGCCACGACGCGGCCGACGAGTTTCTGTAAGGCGCAATCGAAGAAGGCCGCCTCGTGATCTTTACCGCGCAACCTTGCTTTGCCATTGCGCGCGGCCCGTGCGATCTGTGGTTGGGATGAATGATCCACGTCTCACCCTGATGGAAGCCATCGCGACGCGACGGTTCGTGACTGCGCGCTACAACGGCAATACGATCACGCTCGCGCCGCACATGCTGTTCGAGCGGCATGGCGACCTCGTCGTCAGCGCCATGAATCCCGGAAAGGCCCGCCGCAGCGACGAGGAACCCGGTCTTGGTCAGTTCAAGCTGGCGGGCCTTTCCGCGCTGGAACTGATGGATGAGCATTTCGAACCGCTGGCGTCCTATGACGGCTCGCCCCCGCGCAGCGACGATGCGTTGATCCTGACGGTCTGACGGCAGCTGCCGTCAGACCGCCGGGGTCCGGGCGGCTTCAGACTCGCTCGACGGCGAGGGCCAGGCCCATGCCGACGCCGATGCACAGGGTGGCGATGCCGCGCCTGCCGCCGGTCTTCTCCAACTGATGCACCAGCGTCATCGCGATGCGCGCGCCCGACATGCCGAGCGGATGGCCGAGCGCGATGGCGCCGCCGTTTGGGTTCACATGCGGCGCATCGTCCGGCAGGCCGAGCCCGCGCATCACGGCAAGGCCCTGGCTGGCGAAGGCTTCGTTGAGCTCGATCGCGTCGAAGTCGCCGATGGTCAGGCCAAGGCGCTCTATCAGCTTGAGCGTCGCGGGCAGCGGGCCGATGCCCATGACGCGCGGTTCGACGCCGATCGAAGCCATGCCGAGGATGCGCGCGCGGGGCGTCAGGCCATGGGCCTTGGCCGCCGCCTCGCTGGCGACGAACATCGCCGCAGCGCCGTCGTTGATGCCTGAGGCGTTGCCCGCCGTCACGGTGCCTTCGGGGCCGAACAGGGGCTTGAGCTTGCCCAGCGTCTCGATGGTGGTGTCGGCCCGGGGGTGTTCGTCGATCGACACTTCCAGCGTCTCGCCGCGCTTCTTCCCCGGCACGGTGACGGGGACGATCTCCTCGGTGAAGAACCCGCTCGCTTGCGCAGCGGCGGCGCGCTGCTGGCTGCGCAGGGCGAAGGCGTCCTGATCGGCGCGGCTGACGCCGAAGTCCCCGGCGACGTTCTCGCCGGTGCGCGGCATCGTCTCGGTCCCGTAGAGCGCATCGAGCGCCGGGTTGACGAAGCGCCAGCCCATCGTCGTGTCCTCCAGTGTCTGCGCGCGGCCGAAGGCGCCGTCGGACTTGCCCATGACGAAGGGCGCGCGCGTCATGCTCTCGACGCCGCCCGCGATGGCGAGTGCCATCTCGTCATTACGGATCGCCCGCGCCGCCGTGCCCACGGCTTCGAGGCCCGATGCGCACAGGCGATTGAGGGTGACGCCGGGCACGGTATGCGGCAGGCCCGCCAGCAGCAGGCTCATGCGCGCGACGTTGCGGTTGTCTTCGCCCGACTGGTTGGCGCAGCCGTAGAACACCTCCTCGATCGCCGCCGGGTCGAGCGACGGGTTGCGCGCGATCAGCGCGCGCATCGGCACGGCCCCAAGGTCATCGGCGCGGATCTTCGAGAGGCCGCCCGCGTAGCGGCCGATGGGGGTGCGTATGGCGTCGCAGATGAAGGCTTCGGTCATCGTGTGGTGGTCCTTTGCACCCTTGTAGGTGCCGTTGGGTGCCGCTGTGTGCCGTCCGCTCAGGCGGGCTCGGCGTCCTTGGCGAAAGTCAGGGCGAGGCCGGTGATCCGGCGCAGTTCCCCGATCTCGAGGCCCTCGACCATCTCCACCACGCGCGCGCCGGAGGGGCCGAGGTCGAACACCGCAAGGTCGGTGTAGACCCGCGACGCGCAGCCAAGGCCGGTCAGCGGATAGGTGCAGTTCTGCACCAGCTTGCTCTCGCCCTGCTTGGTCAGAAGTTCCATCATCACAAAGGTTTGCTTGGCACCGATGGCAAGGTCCATCGCTCCGCCGACTGCCGGGATCGCATCGGGCTCGCCGGTGTGCCAGTTGGCGAGGTCGCCGTGCACCGAAACCTGGAAAGCGCCGAGCACGCAGATGTCCAGATGGCCGCCGCGCATCATCGCGAAGCTGTCGGCGTGGTGGAAGAAGCAGCCGCCAGTGAGCAGGGTAACTGCTTGTTTTCCAGCATTTATCAGCTCCCAGTCTTCCTCACCGGGTGCGGGCGCAGGCCCCATTCCGAGCAGCCCGTTCTCGCTCTGCAGGAAGATCTCGCGCTCCGCAGGAAGGTAGTTGGCGACCTTGGTGGGCAGGCCGATGCCGAGGTTGACGTAAGCGCCCTCGGGAATGTCGCGGGCGACGCGGGCGGCCATCTGGTCGCGGTTGAGGCGGTTCATATTATCCTCTCCTTTCAGGCAGCTACGGCGACATGCGCAGGTGCGATCTCAACCACGCGCTGCACGAAGATGCCCGGCGTCACCACCACTTCGGGGTCGATGTCGCCCAGCGGCACGATCTGCGAAACCTGCGCGATGGTGGTCTTTGCCGCCATCGCCATGATCGGCCCGAAATTGCGCGCGGTCTTGCGGAACACGAGGTTGCCCCAGCGGTCGCCCTTGTGCGCCTTGATCAGCGCGAAGTCGGCCTGGATCGGGTATTCCAGAACGTAGTTCTTGCCGTCGATCTCGCGCACTTCCTTGCCTTCGGCCAGCAGCGTGCCGTAGCCGGTGGGCGTGAAGATCGCGCCGAGGCCAGAGCCCGCAGCCTGGATGCGCGCGGCCAGATTGCCTTGCGGAACCAGCTCCAGCTCGATCTTTCCGGCGCGGTAGGCGGCATCGAAATGGTGCGAATCCGACTGGCGCGGGAACGAGCAGACGATCTTGCGCACCCGCCCTTCACGGATCAGCGCGGCGACGCCATGCTCGCCGTTTCCGGCGTTGTTGTTGATGATGGTGAGGTCGCCCACCCCGCGCGCGATCAGCGCGTCGATCAGTTCGTCGGGCATACCGGCGGTGCCGAAACCGCCGATCATCACCGATGCGCCGTCATGAATATCCGCGACGGCCGCAGCGGCGCCGTCGATGGCCTTGTCGATCATCCGACTCTCCAAAGGCTTTATGTTGAACGTTGGTCCTGCGTGTCTGCCTCCATGCAGGTTGCGTCAATCGGTAAACGTGATATTGTCCGGTAATCGGTTGTTTAGGTGTTATGATGCAGGATTTCGGCCAACTGGACGCGAAGGGCGATCCCGAATTCATGACCTCGCTGGCGCGGGGACTGGCGGTTCTGCGCTGTTTTGCGGACAGCGAACGGTCGATGACGATCGCACAGGCGGCGCGCTTGACGGGGCTGAGTCGCCCGGCGGTAAAGCGCTGCCTGCATACGCTCGTCAGGCTGGGATATGCGGTGCAGGACGGGACGCTCTACGAGCTGCGGCCCAAGGTGCTGGCGCTCGGTTTCGCGTATCTTTCGTCAAGCAGCCTGGCGATGCGGGCGCAGCCGCTGCTGGACCAGTTGCGCGACGATTTGCACGAATCCTGCTCACTGGGCGTGATAGAGGAGGACGAAGTCTACTACGTAGCCCGTGCCGAGGTGTCGCGGATCATGTCGATCGCGCTGCGGGTGGGCAGTCGCCTGCCGCTGTACTGCACCTCGATGGGGCGCGTGATCCTGGCGGGGCTCGATCGTCCCGCGCAGCAGGCTTACCTGCGCCGCACCGAACTGTTCGCACGCACGGACCTGACCGCGACCGAGCCTGCCGTGCTTCTCGAAATACTCGATCACGTTGCACAGGAAGGCTACGCGATCATCGATCAGGAACTGGAACGCGGGCTACGCTCGATCGCCGTGCCGGTGATCGTCGATGGTCGCGTGATCGCGGCGGTCAACATCGGCACCCAGGCGGACCGGGTTTCGATGGCGGACCTGCGCTCGCGCTACTTGCCGGCACTGCGCCGCGTGGCGCGCGATCTGGCGGCCCTGCGCCCGGTTTGAGACACCGCCATTGCCGGGAGGTCAGTGCAGCGGCGCGGTCGCGGCGATCGTCTCGGCAGAACTGCGCAGCATGTCGAGATAACGCCCGATCGCGACGCTCTCCTTCATGGCCGAAGCGAAATAGGTCATGGTGAGCACGTTCTCCACGCTGCCGTCGCGCATGATCGGTATCGCCAGCGAGGCGGTTTTTCCGTTCCTCTCGTAGACCGAGGGGCGCCATGCATAGCCTTTGGTGCGGACCTGCTCCAGCGAGCGGAGAAGTTCCTCGACGTCGAACATGTCGTTGCGGGTATCGGGGTCCATCTCTCCGCGCAGCAGGTCATGCGCACAGTTCTCGGACTGGTAGGCCAGCCAGGCCATGCCGGTGACGCTGCCGAGCACCGGGAAAGTGCAGCCGGGCTTCCAGTTGAAGAACGTCAGCGTGGTTTCGTGATGGGTCGATGCGCGTATCACGAAGCGGCGTCCGACGCGCTCCGAAAGGAACACCGGCCAGCCGATCTCGCGCGTCAGGTCGCTCATCAGCGGCTGCGCAGCGGTGCGCAGTTTCTGGCCTTCGTAGCCGCTGGCAAGAGACTGTACCAGCGCAGTGGGGCGGTAGCGCTTGCTGCGGTCCTCCCGCTCGATCATGCCCTCGTGAAGCAGGGTCTGCATGATGCGGAACGCAGTGGGGTAGGGCAGATTCTCGTGGCGCGCGATTTCCGACATGGAAACGCTGCCGAACTCGTTGATTGTTCGAAGTACACCCAGTGTCCGGCTTACGGAGCGAATGGGAACGCCGCTTTCCATCATCTGCCTTGACCCTTTATCAGGCCCATCCGACCGGCTATAGCCCTCATGCCGACGGTATGGCGTGACTGTCCGTGAGCGATGACACGACAGTTTTTTGAAATTGCTCATGACGAATTCAAATCTGGTCGCCAGTCGGATATTCGGCGGTTGATGGCATATTGCCACCGGTCCGGTCTGGCCTTCGCGCCGTGATAAGCCTTTTCATGCAAGGACTTGTCCCCTGATTTTCGGCTAACGAATAAGTCGTTCGGTTCTTCGTGACCCGCCTGCGCCCTGCGTCGATCATCCCGGACGAAGGCAATGGGCGACGCGCCATTCAACCCGCGTGCCTGCCCGTCAGGAGTTTAGGTGATGATTGATGGTGCGGACCTGTGTGAACGAACGCTGGCAAAATGGCTGGCGCCCAGGCTGATCGAGCACACCCGCCAAGGGGAGATGCTGGTGCATCGCGACCGGGCGGACAGAATCATGGACAAGTACGGGCTCGACGGCCTCGTCGCGGCGCTGCCCAGCAATATCTACTATCTCTCCAGCCATCTCGGCATCTCGGCGATGATGGGGCGCCATTATTCGAGTTTTGCGGTATTGCCGCGCAATCGCGAGGCTCCGGCATCGCTGATCTTGAACGGATCGATGGTCTACCACCTCGACTATCGCCCGACCTGGATGCCCAATATCGAGGTGTTCAGCTATCCTATCGGCACCGATGCGGGAGGGCGAGCCATTCCCGAACCGCTGCCGAGCCCCTGGGCCAGAGCCATCCGCGATGACAGCATGACCGACCGCGATCGGCTGCTGATGGCGCTATATGCCGAATACGAGGGCAGGACCGGCGCGTCGGCGGGCGGGTCTCTGGCGAATGCGCTGACCAAGGCCGGGCTGACGCGCGGGACGCTGGGCTTCGACGACATGCGCGTTCCCGGCGTGCTGGGGGCGGACTTCCTTGGCAAGGCCGTCGATGCGCTCAACATCTTCCGAGAGATCCGCATGGTGAAGTCAGAGCCCGAGATCGCGATCCTGCGCCAGGCGGCGATCCGCAACGAGGCGGCGCTGGATGCGGCGATCGCGACCATGCATGTCGGCCAGCCGCTGCAGGAGATCGACTTCGGTCACCAGCGCAAGTGGGGGGAACTGGGCGGCAAGTCGCTGTGGCTGATCGTCAACCAGCGCGGGCTAAACTCCGGCGTGGTCGAGAAGGACGAGCCGACGAAGATCGACAGTGTCGGCGAATACCTGGGCTACAAAGGCGATGTCGGTCGCACGATCGTCGTCGGTACGCCGCCCGATGAAGTGGCGCGTCGGGCCGAGGCGAATAGCGCCGCGCTTGCAGTGTTCTATGCCGAAGTGCGTCCGGGCATGACCTATGCGCGCGGCTCGGAGATCATCCGCGACGTGCTGCGCCAGCACGGTTTCGAGCGCGGGTTGGGCGGCGCGCACCCGGTCGGGCTGGAGCACACCGACCAGCCATGGCCGGTGGGCCATGAGCATGATCCCGCCTACTTCGAAGACGTCATGGTGTTCGAGGAAGGGACCGTGTTCACCATGGACATGCCTTATCACGAGATCGGCTACGGCACTTCCCATGTCGAGGACATGATGGTCGTGCGCGCCGACGGGGCGGAGGGCCTGTCTTCAACCGACACCTCGCTTCGCATTCTGCCGGCATGAACATGCAGGCCGCCGAAGAAGCCTATCCGAGCCGGTTCACGGCCTGGTGGGTCGTCGTGACGATGTTCGCGGCGTCGATCGTTTCGGTGATCGACCGGGGCATCCTGACGCTGGTGGTCGATCCGGTGCGGCGTGACCTTGGCATCTCGGACGTGCAGATCAGCCTGCTGCTGGGGCTGGCATTCGGGTTGTTCTATGCGGTCGCGGGCATTCCTCTGGGGCTGATGGCGGACCGGTTCTCGCGGCGGCGACTGTTGATCGTGGGCATCGCGGTATGGAGCGCGGCGACTTTCCTTGGCGGCCTGGCAGGATCGTTCGGAGAATTGTTCACCGCGCGCCTGCTGGTGGGGCTGGGCGAGGCGGCGCTGGCGCCTTGTGCGGTCTCGATGATCGGGGACATGTTCCCGCCCGAGCAGCGTGGCAAGCCCATCAGCATCTATCTGCTGGGGCAGTCCTTTGCAGGCGGGCTGTCGATCATGCTGACGGGCGCGATCGTCAGCGCGGTTCCGGCGGGACACTTCGCATGGATCGGCCTGCTCGACGGGCTGAGCGCATGGCGTGTCGCGTTCCTGTTCTCCGGACTGCTGGGCATACCGGTGATCCTGCTGCTGCTCACCTTTCGAGAGCCTGTGCGGCGCGGTTCCGCCAGTGCCGTCGCAAGGGTGCCGTTCCCGCAAGTGCTGGGCTATCTCGGGCGCAACTGGACGGTGTTCGTGCCGTTCTACGGCGGCTTCGCGATGCTTGTCATGATGACCTACAGCATCAACGCATGGGGCGCTACGTACCTGATGCGCCGTTTCGCGATGGAGCCGGCAGAGGTCGGACAGTGGCAGGGCTCCGTCGGCATGGTGCTCGGCACGCTTGGCGCGCTGCTGGCGGGAGTGATCGTCGATGCGGTATCACGTAAGGGGCATCCCGGCGGCAAGTTCCTCTATCTCTTCGCGGTTTCGGCGCTGCTGTTCCCGGCCACGCTGATGGTTTTCATGCCGACGCCTGCGACCGCGATCATGACGCTGGGCCTCGTGAGCTTCTTCATGCCGATGATCGGCACCGGCATGGTGACCGGAGTGCAGGAACTGGTGCCGGGCAACATGCGGGGCATTTGCGTCTCTCTTTTCGGCCTGTTCAACACCATTACCGGCCAGACGCTCGGCCCCTATCTCGTCGCCGCCGTGCGGGGTGGCGGAGCAGAGGACGGCCACGCGCTCGGGCTCGCCCTGACGCAGATCTGCCTGCCCGCACTGACTTGTGCGGCTGCGCTCTACCTGCTGGGCTACTTTGCCTACCGCGCGCGGGTGCCTGAAATCCTTTCTCGACAGGGGATCGACAATGCGTTTCCATCGTAAACTGACCCTCGCAACGGGGGTTCTGGCGGCATCGGCGGGGCTGTTCGCCGCGCACGGCTTCAGCAAGGCCAGCGAGGCCGCCGCAGTCCAGCGCATCATCTGGGCGAAGGAAATGGCCATCTACGAGGGCCGCAGCAAGGGCATGGTGGACTTCTACGTCGACAACGCCTCGCCCAACTTCCTCGCCTGGACGGCGGGGACGCCCGCCCCATTCCGCATCGACAAGCTGCGCGCGGGCAAGCAGGCGATGCGCGGGCGCGACAAGGAAGTGATCGTGACTACCTTCCGTGACTTCAGCCTCTCGGGCGATACCGCGATCATTTACTACCAGAACCACCGCACGCGCATGCCTGACGGCACCGTGGTCGACCAGACTTACGACAATATCCACGTGTGGCAGAAAACCGATGGCGAGTGGAAAGTGCTGGCGAGCATGTCCCGCCCGATGCACGGCTGCCCGCTGAGCTGAACTTTAGGCAAGCGTAAAAGACGACACCGGGCCGCGTACGACGCGGTCCGGTGTTTCGTCATATTCGGCAGGTGAATGCCGAGACGCAAAATCTGCCCGGCAAGTATCCACGATAAGAATATCTCGATGCGAACGAGTTGGCGGTTTGCGCCCCTCGGGCGAACTTCGCCCTCGTGTTCCGCAGCCGGCGCAAGCGCCTTGGCCGGGGACGACCGACACTCCGGTCCAGAACAATCATATCCAAAGGGGCTGAATCCATGAAGAAGTACGCCATCATGCGCGCGGCGAGCGTCATCGCCCTTGCTCATGCATACGCCGGGACTGCGCTTGCGCAGGACAGCGCTTCTGCGCCAAGGGCAGAGGAGGGCGGCCAGCTGACCGAGATCACCGTCACCGCGCGCCGCCGCGAGGAGACGCTGCAGTCCGTACCGTTGACGGTGCAGGCGTTTGGCGCCGACGCGATCGAGAACAAGGGCATTCGCGACATGGCCGATGTCGTGAAGCAGACGCCCGGCATCTTCATGGACAAGGGTTTCGTCCAGCAGGACGTGCGCCCGAACATTCGCGGCCTCCCCGCCACGCGCGGACGTCCGCCTGTCGGCATCCTGCTCGACGGGATCGACATATCCTCGGAGTCCATCGCGTCGGCAGGCGGCGGCAACCTGGCGAACATGAAGCTGGTCGATCTTGAGCGCATCGAGGTGGTGAAGGGGCCGCAATCGGCGCTTTACGGCCGCGTGGCCTTCGGCGGCGCGATCAACTACATCAGCAAGGAGCCGACCAGCGACCGGGTCGAAGGCTACGTCAGCGGCGAAGTCGCGACCTACAGCCAGGCCGAACTGCGCGGCGCGATCAACCTGCCGGCTACGGATACACTGTCGTTCCGCTTCAACGGGGCCTATTCCTACTTCGACGGGTTCTACGACAACGACGTCACCGGCAAGCGTATCGGCGGCTATGAATCCAAGGGCGGCGCGGTGGCTGCCAAGTTCCAGCCGTCCAGCGACGTGAAGCTGGTTGCCCGGGCAAGCTATTCCGACGACACTTACGAAGTGCGCCCGCAGTATTACATCGGCGGCGCTCCCGAGGTGGACATGCGCGAGACGATCGCCTTGCCTTCGGATGTCGCGGGGCAGCAGGTCGGCATCATCGGCGCACCGCAGACGACGATCGGTTCTACCGCTTACGTCGCGCAGCGCGGCAAGATCGGCAAGGGCATCGGGCGCGTCATGCTATCGGCCGATCCGGCGACGGGCGAGGACTTCCCCGGAACGCATGTCAAAACGTTCCTCTCCAGCCTGCGCGGCGAATTCGCGGTGAGCGACAACATCACGGTCTCGACCTGGACCGGTTTCACCCGCTCGCGTTCGCGTCAGCGGCAGGATGCGGACTTCTTCGGCCGTCCCTTGACGTCCTATACGCAGGCGGGCGTGACGCAGCTTGCCGAAGTGCCCGAAGACGGCATCGCGACCGGCTTCTTCTTCTTCGACGCCGCGACGCTGACCAAGCAGTTCAGCCAGGAAGTGCGCATCGGCGACCAGACCAGCAGCGGCTTCCGCTGGGCCGTGGGCGGCCTCTACTGGTGGGAGGACGTGAAGCAGAAGCTGGGCAGCATCTCCAACGCCGGGTTCAGTGCGGGCGGGCAGCCGGTCAACATCTATTCCAACCTCGCGCTGCTGGGAGGCTATGGTCCGGCGCAGGATCAGGGCCGCACGACCGAGCACTATTCGGCCTACGCCCTCGCCGAATACGACCTGACCGATCAGCTGACGATCTCTGCCGAAGGCCGCTACGGCAAGGAGAAGTACGACTATCTCTTCGCCCGCAGCATCGCCATCTCGACGACGGCGGTGAACGGGGTTTATCCCTTCGCGCTGACCGGCAGCGTGTTCGAGGCGAGCACTTCGACCAACTACTTCGCGCCAAAGGTGGGACTGACCTACAAGGTCAATCCGGATCTCATGTTCTACGGCTCGTTCTCGCGCGGGATCAAGCCGGCGGGCATGTCGCAGGTCCAGACGCCGAACCCGGACGATGCGGCGTTCGGCACCGAAAAGCTCAACAACTACGAGATCGGCTTCAAGTCGAGCCTGTTAAACCGGCGGCTGCGGTTCAACGCCTCGATCTTCCGGATGGACTACAAGGACAAGCAGGAATCGACGCTGGTGCCGGTGGACTTCAGCGTCAACCCGCAGGGCAACGTCAGCCTCGTACAGAACGTCGGCGGCGCGCGGATCGACGGCGCCGAAGTGGAACTGGCGGGCGTCATCGCGCCGGGCCTGACCTTCTCGGTCGGGTATACCTATCTTGATGCGCGCTACACCGATTACGATTTGCCCTCGACGAGCCCGATCACGATCGCGCTGGCGGGCGGCTGTACCATCCGCACCGAAGGCAACCTCAAGGGCTGCTTCGTCAACCTCGACGGCAACCGGCTCGAAGCCTCGGCGCGTCACTCGGCGGTGGGCAGCCTGAACTATCGCGCGCCGCTGACGGGCGATCTCGACCTGCTGCTGGAGAGCGACATCCAGTATCGCAGCCGTCGCTATCAGGACAACACGAACAGCTACTGGTACGCGCCTTATGCCAATGTCGATCTGCGCGCCGGCGTGGAGAACGATCGCTATTCGATCATTTTCTTCGTCACCAATCTGTTCGACAACCGCTCCATCCAGTCGGCGCAGTCGGGCGGCGATACGCAGGCGCTGCCTTCGGGCGGCCTGTCGATGGCGGCCTTCGCTGCCGACAAACGCCAGTTCGGCCTACGCGGCCGCTTCAACTTCTGAGTATCGGCGACACCGGCGCGGAATGGCTTCGGGCCGGTGTCGCATTTGAATGAGACGGATCATGGCGCTTCCACGAATGCACGTCACCATTGGCGGTCAGCCGGTTGATCCGGACCTTCTTGCGGCTACGAGTTGGGACCATGTCATCGTGGGCGGCGGCTCGGCGGGTTGCGTGCTGGCCCGGCGACTTTCCGAGGACGCCGGCCGCCGGGTTTTGCTGCTGGAGGCCGGGGAGGTCGCAATGGATCCCGCGATCAGGTCGCCCCCCGCATGGCCCGGTCTCGCAGGTGGGGCTAGTGACTGGAACTACGCCTCGACGCCGCAGTCCGGCCTGCAAGGCCGGAGCGTTGCGCAGCCGCGCGGAAAGGGGCTTGGCGGATCGACGCTGATCAATGCCCTCGGCTTCCAGCGCGGACCGTTGCAGGCCTACGACCGGTGGGCGCAGGCCACGGGAGACGCGGGCTGGAGCGGCAAGAGCCTGCTGCCCTACTTTCGCCGGCTGGAAACCGCGTCCTCGGGCGATCCTGCCTATCGCGGACAAGACGGGCCGCTGAGCGTGCTGCGCATTAGTGATGTGAGCAAGCGCAATCCCCTATCGATCGCCATTTACGAGGCGGGCATTTCGGCTGGTCATGAAGCCAATCCCGACTGGAACGCGGCGCGCTGCGACGGCACGGTCTGGACCCAGCTGACCATCCGGGACGGCTGCCGCGACACGGCCGCCACGGCCTTCGTGGAACCTGTTCGCGATCGCCCCAATCTGTGCATCGCGACCGGCGCGGCCGCGCGGCGGCTGGTGTTCGCCGGACAGGTCTGCACCGGGGTCGAGGTGCGCACTTCGGACGGAGCGATCACGCTCGGCCGGGTTGGCGAGGTGATCCTGAGCGCTGGTGCGATCGACACACCGCGCCTGTTGATGCTCTCGGGCCTGGGCAATCCCGCGATGCTGTCGGCTCGGGGCGTCCCGGTAGTGCTTGACAGCCCGGAAATTGGCCGCAACCTGCAGGATCACCCGCTGGTGCCTGGGCTGCTCCTGCATGCACGCCGGCCCGTTCCGGCATCCCGCTTCAACCATTGCGAAGCGCTGGTGATCACGGGCAGCCGCTTCATGGATGAGGTGCCGGACTTGCAGATTATGGGGCTGACGGTGCCGTTCCTCAGCCCCGAGCTGGGCGCGCCGCCGCCGGATAGTTTTTCCTTCGTCCCCGCGCTGATGGCGCCGCGATCGGTGGGTTCGCTGACGCTGGCCGAAGCAGGAGAACTGCGGATCAATCCGAACTATCTGGCCGAGGCGCAGGATGTCGAGGCTCTGGTCGATGCATTCGAGATCAGCCGTGACATCCTTTCCCAGCCGGCGCTGCGCGAATGGGTGGCAGCGGAAATCCACCCCGGTCCCGATGTGCGCGATCGCAAGGCGCTGGCGCAGCACATACGCCGCACGGCTTCACCGTTCTTCCACCCCGTCTCGACCTGTCGCATGGGGTGCGACGATCTTGCGGTGACCGATCCTGAATGCCGGGTGCGCGGCGTCGAGGGACTGCGGATCGTTGACGCCTCGATCATGCCCTCTATCCCTCAGGCCATGACCAATGCGGCGGTACTCGCCCTTGCCGAGCGCGCCGCGGACCTGATCCGCGGCCGCGACGCACCGGCGGACGGCTTCAGGGAGCGGCCGATCCAGGCGTGATCCGGGCCATTCCGGCAAAGACGTGCCACTTGCCGTCCTCGCGGAGCCAGGTGTGCGTAGTGTCGAAGTGGTCATCGCAGGGCGTGCCGTCCGCCCGGCGCGTGCGGTGCGTGTTGTAGTAGATGACCGCCGTGTTCCCGTTCATCGAGAAGTCCACGAACGTCATCTCCAGCTTCTCCTGCGAGGTATGCGTCACTGCCGCGCTCGCCTTGAGCGTCGTCATGCCCAGTGGTCTGGCCGAGACCGGCGGCCATGCGAGGTAGCCCTTGGCGAGATTGTCGGCGTAGCTGCTGAGGTCGCCTTTGGCCCGACCGGCGTAGATCGAGCGTTCCAACGCCCAGATCTCGTTGCGGGCGGTCTCGATCTCTGCAGCGCTCTGGGCATGCAGTGTAGCCGGAGTGAAAGCGGCGGTAAGGATGACCCCGATCATCGTGCGTTTCATGGACTATGGACCTCGTTCTGATGGGAATGGCAGGATCATGGGGCACGCTCCGATCCGAAGAAACGTGGGATCGACGGCCTTTTCATCTGCCGAAATGTCGACGGCGCTGCGGCTGTGGCCTCTCGCCTGATGAAAATCGGAAACGGGCGGCAGCGACGGGTTCCGGACGGCGCAATACTATCGCCCGATCCTGTTTCACCAATGACGGAGCCGGGGCGATGACCACGCCGACGAACACCGCGTCGAACCTGAATTCCAGCACCATCACGCAGCGCAGCCGGGCTGGCCTCGACGCCTTGGCGGCGATGCTGAAGTATTCCTCCACCAGCCTGCGCTCGGTCGCGCGGGAAGACTTCCTTGCCACCGAGCAGGGCGCGCAACTTGCCCGCGAGCACGAGGGCGGAGGCATCGGCGCCGACGAGGTCGCCGCGCGCGTCGACAGCGCGATCAGGGTGGCGTCCGCTCTCCCGGTGCATCGCATGGAGCGGTTCGTCCAGCGCTACGTCGCCGAGGAGATGATGAGCCGTAACGTCGTCTCCGTCGAGGAGATGCGCGATTTTCACGTTATGCAGGATTCCGCTCCGGTCGCGGGTGCGGGCGGCACGCTCGAACTTGACGGCGATGCGCCGTTGCCCGCCTACTACGAGGGCGTCCATTACCATCTCTCCCCCCATGGCGCCGAGGACTACGATCTCGGCGCGAAGGGCGGCGGGATCGGGCGGGTGTTTCGTTATGGCGGCTTTGCGGCGGTGCCTCCGAGTTCCAACATCGGCGCGCAGCGGGTCGATGTGGTGCGCCAGTTTCGGCAGGGCGACCTCAAGCGCATTCTCGAGATCGGCTGCGGCGGGGTCTTCACGCTGATGGCGATCCACCGCGTCTTCCCCGAGGCCGAACTGATCGGCTGCGACCTTAACGGGCAGACACTGGAAGAAGGGTTCAGGATCGCCGAGCGCATGGGGATGAAGGTGACGCTGCGCCAGCGCGACGCGCGTGACACGGGCGAGGCTGACGGCAGCATCGACGGCGTCTTCAGCTATGCGCTGCATCATGAGGCGCCCGTCGGGGTCAATCGCGAGATGTTTCGCGAGGTGTTCCGCGTGCTGCGTTCCGGCGGCGAGATCGTGATCTCCGACCCCCCACCGTTCCGGGGGGTGGACATCTTCGACGCAGTCCTGCTGGAGTGGGACAACGACCACCGCGAGGAACCCTATTTCCGCGAGACCTGCCTGGCCAACTGGGAAGACGAACTGCGGGAGATCGGCTTCGTGGATGTCGAAGGCTATGCGCTGGGCGATCACGGCTATCCCTGGGTGACGCGCGCCGTTAAGCCTTGAGGCGTTGGCAGGGCATGTAAAAAAGGGGGCGGACCTGCGAACGGTCCGCCCCCTTTTTCTTGCGTGGTACTCAGCCGGGGCGGGCGTATCCGGCCCGGGCCAGCATCTGGTCAACGTGGCGCTCGCGCGCGCCCAGCGGCGCTCCCAGGACCGAGCCGACCATCTGGTCGCGCAGGGCCTCGACCCGGTCCGCCTGTTCCGGCGGCCAGTCGAAGGCGTCGATGGTAGCGCTGTCGAGGATGCCCTGGCGGGACAGCAGTTCCTCCATCACCAGCATGCGGTCACGCATGACCCACATTTCGGACAGCAGGGTCGTGACCATGCGGCCGAGATCGTCGACATTGGTTTCATCAAGATAGACGTTCGCCATCGCGCAAATTCCTTTGGTTCGAAATGATCAGGCACAGCGCCCAGCGCGCTGGAGAAGGCGGCGTTCGATGATCGCGTGGCGGCGCCGATCGATCGGGAAGTTCCAGATGATGAGGCCGCCGCCGACCTTGAGGATCGCGGGCACCACCGCGACCGTGAACAGTATGCCGAAAGCGGTGGTCCCCGTGTTCACCGCACCGGCCGAGGCGTCGTAGCCGAATGCGCTCAGCAGCAGGAAGGCCATCCCTGCGCCGATGGCCGTCGCGATCTTGCTGGTCAGCATGTAGAACGCATAGTAGCTGCCGGTGCGTTGTTCGCGCGTGCGCAGGCGGCCATAGTCCACCACGTCGGCCAGGATCGCCGGCGACAGGACCATGACGGCGCTCGCCCCCATGCCGATGAAGAACACGATCACCATGCTGACCGAAACGATGAACTCCTGCGTCAGCGTGTCGGGATCGAGGAACCAGTAGCCCTGTGTCGCCAGGCTGACGATCACGACCGACACCACGTAGGCGCGATGCTTGCCGATGCGCCGGGCCATCCACGACCACAGCGGCGTCGTGCCCGCCATCGTGATCGCGAAGACCGTCATGAGGTAGGGATACCATGAGCCCAGCCGCAGGTAGCCGTCATAGAACGTGAACATGATCTGCAGCGTGCCGAGCCCCATCCCGCCGAGGCAGAACGCGGCAAGGTATAGCCAGAGCGGCCGATTGCCGCGAACGCTGTGCAGGAAGGTCCAGAAGGCCGGGCGCTCGACCGGCGGTGCGGTGCCCTGCGGTGCCCGTGCGAGGCTGATGGCGGTGGTCAGCGGAATGACGATCACCGCGACGACGAAGAAGTATCCCAGCACCGGGATCGAGTAGGCCGATGTCGCCACCAGTCCGGCCCAGGCCAGGATGATCGGCAGGGCGTCGTTGCAGAGGTTGCCGATCTGGCTTACCAGCCCCCGCATCCCCGTGATGCGCGAGCGGGTATCGTAGTTGCTGGAAAGCTCCGCGCCCCACGATGTGTAGTTAATGTCCCCCAGGGTATAGGCGAAGTCGTAGAGGATCTTCCATCCGACGAGGTAGGCAAGGCCGGCCATCGGCGGCGGGCGCAGCAGGAAGAACGCCGCGACCAGCACCAGCGCCGCGCCGACCGCGATCGCCGGCTTGCGCGCACCCCAGCGAGTGCGCGTGCGGTCGGAGACATAGCCGATGACCTGGTCGGTAAAGGCGTTGACGATGCGCAGCACCACCAGCGCCGTGCCGAGCGCGGCGAGGCTGATGCCGAACTCCTTGGCGTAGATCTGCGGGACATAGAGCGTCATCGGATTGAGCAGCAGGCCTGGCCCGAAAGCAGCAAGGCCATAGGCGACAAGGTCGGCGCGGCTGAGCTGAACCGGCCCGGTGTCGCTCCGAGGTGGGGGAAGCTCGGTCACGACGGGCGGCGGCGTTACCTCCAGTACAAGTTCTGCCGCATCGCTCATTCGCTTCTCCATCGATCAGGCGCCGATTAGGCGGGCGATGGCGGACGAAGTCGAACGGCGTTTCGCGGGCTGTTCACCTGCTGAAATTGCAGCCTCGATCGAGGGTGACCTACCCGGCCGGATCCTGTGTGGCGACGACCGGAAACAGGCAGGCCGCGACGAGTGTGCCAGCGAACATCGCGGCGCCCCACAGCAGCGGAGCGGGCGGCCCCAGCAGGTCGTAGAGCGGCCCCGCCATCAGTGGCCCGAACACTCTTCCAAGCGAATTGGCCGCCTGTACGAGGCCCAGCCCCATCCCCTGTGCGCTGGCAGGCGTGGCGAGCGAGGTCAAGCCGGACAGCGCCGGATTGAGCAGTCCGAAGCCGAGCGAAGTGAAGGTCAGCCCGATCCCGGCCACGGTCACCTCGTGCGCGCAGCCAAGCACCAGCATTCCTACGCCGATCGTCCCGAGTGCCACCAGCATCGTTCCCCGATCGCCGAGTCGCCGCGAAGCCGGGCCGGTCACTGCCAGCTGGGTGATGGTGGTGACGATCCCCATGCCGCCGAACATGAGGCCGATGCGCAAGGGATCGAACCCCAGCACGTCGTCGGCGAACAGCCCGAGGATCGCCTCCAGCTTGGAGAAGGCCGCCGACGCCAGAAACGATATGAACGTCAGCGTGGCGAAGGCGGGAAGGCGCAGCAGCGTCAGGCTGCCGATCGCTTGGGATGCAGTTACGGGATCGTGCCTCGTCCCGGTTTCCGGCAGGAGAAACCACGTCACCGCAGCCGCCAGCAGGCCCATTGCTGCGCCGACCAGCGATACGAACACGAAGGCGTGCTCCTGCCCGGTGATGCTTGATGCGAACCCACCGATCGCAGGGCCGAAGATGAACCCCAGCGAGAAGCCGGAGCTGACGATGCCCATGTCGCGGGTGCGCGTCTGCCGCGTCGATATGTCCGATGCGACGGCGAAGGTGATCGAGAAGCACCCGTTGGTCAGCCCGCTGACGAAGCGCACCACCAGAAGCGTGGCGGGCGTGGTCGCATAGATGTGCAGGACATAGACCAGTGCCCCGATCGCCAGCCCCGCGAACATGACATTGCGGCGTCCGTATCGGTCGGATAGGCGGCCCCATATCGGGCTGGACAGGAATCCGCCGAAGGAGAAGGCGGCGACGGTGCCCGCGATCTCGATACCGCTCGCACCGATCTGACGTCCGTAGACGGCAAAGACCGGGAACATCAGCCCGAACCCCGCCAGCGAGACGAAGTTGACCAGCGTGATCGTGAAAAGGGCGCGGCCCCGCGAGGCGGCGGCCAGCGTACTGTCGGTCATGGATCGGGCCTGGCCTCAGTCGTTGCCGATGCCGCCCACGGCGTTGACGACCTGAGCGACAAGGCGTTCTCCCATCCGGTTGAGCCTCGCCTGGAATTCCGCGTCCGGCTGGAAAGCGTCGATCTCGGCGCGAATATCGATACCGCGTCGGGCGAGCACCTCCTCGGTCACGGCCATGCGATCGGCCAGCACCCATACCTCGCGCGTGAGCGCGATCAGCCCGGCGGCAAGGTGCCCGCTGTCCGCTTCGGTGAGCGTGCTGCGCCTGGGGTGGTTGTAGCTCTTCGGGTCGGCGTCGATCATAGCGGCTTGCGGCCCTGGACAACGTGAGGATAGGCGCGCGGGCCAAGGCCGGCGGCGTTGACATCGACGAAGCCTGCCTCACGGGCGACTTCGGCAAGGTCGAGGCTGGCGGATTCGCGCCAGTACGGCTCGCCGCCGTAGCGGGCGCCGCTGTCGGTACGCCATACGCCGAGCCGATCCATGTCGGCATAGCGGGTGACGTCGCTCATGATCATGTCGCCACCGGGCTCCAGGACGCGGAACGCTTCGGCGAAGACGGCGCGGATCACCTTGGCCGGGAGTTCGTGGAGCAGAATGTAGGAAGCAACGAGATCGAACGCGCCGTCGGCGAAGCCGGTGCGCTCCGCCGGGCGCTGATGGAGTCGCCACGCCCAGCCGCGGGCATTGGCCACCCGCTGCGCATGTTCGAGTGTACGCAGGGACAGATCCACGCCGGTGATCCGTGCCGCCGGGTAGGTTTCCTGAAGCGCTGCGGTGAAGTGTCCGGTGGACGCACCCATGTCGAGGATGCGCGCATAGTTGTCGCGCGGAGGCATCGCCGCGATCGCGCGTCGCTGGAGGAAGATGCCGCCGGGGTACATCGCCTCGACCAGTCGGCGGTGGACGATTTCGCCATGGATGTAACCTTGCAACGGATGGTCTTCCCATCCGCCTGCGGTGCGGTGGAAGTTCACCCCTTGCCAGTAGAACGGCGGCGCCTCGTCATGAGCGGCAGGTTCGAGCGTGGCCGGCCCGCCCGTCTGGAAGCGGGCAATCACGGGTTCGAGGTCGGGCAGGGCTTCCTCGAAAGCCTCACGTGCGATCAGGCCGTGCATCGTGGAATGCCATTCGCCTACCGCCTGCGATACGCGCCAGGCACGGCTTGCGGCCATGGTGTCTTCCATCCATCGGCCGCGCTCGTCGAGATCGTCCGGGAGTGTCGAGGGATCGGGAACGGCGACGGCAATTTCGCGGTCGACCTGCCTCCGCACGGCCTGCGATCCGCGACCGAAATGCACCAGGAAATCGACCGATGCCCTGCCCCGCTGTTTGAGAACGGGGGTGAGCGAAGTGTTCATGCCTCCTGCCTGTCGTGTCATCTAGCCCTCCAGGGGCGCAGGATTGACGGCAAACCGGTTAAATGGCGCGCGTTATGATCGCCTCTGTTCAACAGATGAACAGAGGCGGGGCCGGGCATTCGCCGGAGCCCTCCATCGCGGCAGGGTACAGCGTTCGCCTTGGGGAGATCCGCGATGAAACGTGCGCTGCCTGCCACCGTGCTGTCCGGCACGGCGGCCTTGTGCATGACGGGCCTGTGCCTGACTGGCTGCACCTCGACGCCTCGCCTGTCGCGCCAGTCTGCCACGAACATGTCCTCTAGGGATGCGGAGGCGCTCTACATGCGTCGCTATAAGCAGTACGCGACCGGAGAGACGGGCATTGCGGCTTACGATACGCTGGCGCCGCTCGGCGGGGTCCGAAAATGGCGCCCGCTTCCTGCAGGGCGCTCCATCGCACCCGCCGCGCTGGCAAAAGCGCGCGATTATGCGGCATCGAGCAACAGTTCGGCGTTCATGGTCTGGCACGAGGGCGCCCTGATCGAGCAGGACTATTTCGGCGATACGCATGAGGACACGCCGATCATCTCCAAGTCGCTGTCCAAGCCTCTGGCGGTCATCGCCGTCGGGCGGGCCATCGCGGCCGGCAGGATCGCGTCGCTCGACCAGCCGATGGCGGATTTCATCACCGAATGGCGGGGAACACGGCGCGCGGCGATCACCATCCGGCAAGTGCTGGGCATGCGATCGGGCCTGCTGCCGCAAGGTGCCGCGTCCGATCCCGGCGACATCCTCAATCGCGCATACCTGCATCCCTACCATGATCGCATCATCATCGACGAGTACCCCCTCGTCGATGTGCCGGGGAGCCGGTACGAATACTCAAACGCCAACGGCGAACTCATCGCTCCCCTGATCGAGCGGGCAACCGGCGTTCCGTTCGGGGAATGGATCGCGCGCGAAGTGCTGTCACCGATCGGTGCGCGCGGCGGCCGGATCTGGATGAACCGTCAGGGCGGTACACCGCATTCGGGCTGCTGTGCCTTACTGCCTGCCGAGAGCTATCTGAGGCTGGGCATCCTGCTGGCCCGCGACGGGGTGTGGGAGGGCAGGAGGCTGTTGCCGGAGGGCTTCGTCAAGGCCATGGTCACGCCGACGGAGCAGAACCCGCACGCGGGGCTCGGCGTCTATATCGGCAGCCCTTATGTCGAGTGGCGGGGACCGGCCAATCCGCAAGTCACTTTCGGACGATCCTATCACTCTGCGCCGTATGCCGCTGCGGACCTGTTCCTGTTCGACGGCAATGCCAACCAGGTGGTCTACATAGTGCCATCGCGCCAGTTGGTGATCCTGCGCACCGGCGATCGCCCGCCCGCAAAGTCGATCTGGGACAATGCGATGCTGCCGAATATCGTGCTTGGCGCGATCGACGGGGACGGTCAGGCGGGCTCCACCGGGAAATAGCGTGCGAGTACGTCACGCGGCTTGCCCTTGCGGCGATCGCGGATCTTGCGCGGTGTCAACCAGGTGAAGGTTCGGCCGTTGCGGGTGTTCGTGTCGATAATGCGGGCGGCCCACCGGCCGATCGTCTCCGGGTGGTCGGCAATGAGATTTACCCAGTCACGACGGGCACGCGCGGCCTCGGCATCCAGCTTCGCATGTTCACGCAGGAAGCCCTCGGTGATGACGAGCCCGGGGCTGATCGCGCCGACGACGATGGGGTGGGCGATGCTGGGGCTGTCTTTCATTTCCTCGGCCAGCGAGCGGGTAAGATAGGTGACGGCGGCCTTGGTGGTGGCATAGCCGTTCATGAAGGGCATCAGCGTGCCGTCCGCTCCGGCCCCCAGCATGTTGTACAGCGCGCCCGGCCTGCCGGCTGTGCGCCATCCGCGGATCGCGGTCTGGCAGCCATGCACCAGTCCCATGACGTTGATGTCGAGCATTCGGCTCACGTCGGTTTCGGGCATGTCGACAAGCCCGCCGCCCAGCGCCAGCCCGGCATTGTTGATCCATATATCGACACCGCCGAACCGTTCGCAGGCATCGTCCCAAGCGGAGCGTACCGCATCGGCACTGGTGACGTCGCAGGCGCCGCCTTCGGCACGGGCGCGATCCTGGCGCAAGTGCCGGGCCGTATGGCGGGCATCCTCACCACCGGAAGAGGATACGTAGACGTTGATACTCCGATCGAGCAGCGCTTGCGCCAGCGCCTTTCCGATCCCTCTCGAACTGCCGGTGACGAACGCGGTCCGGCAAGCAGGCGTCTCGTGAGTGGC
Source organism: Novosphingobium sp. FG90 (assembly GCF_057808725.1). Lineage (NCBI taxonomy): Bacteria > Pseudomonadati > Pseudomonadota > Alphaproteobacteria > Sphingomonadales > Sphingomonadaceae > Novosphingobium > Novosphingobium sp. FG90. The sequence continues at coordinate 112,567 of NZ_JBMDIO010000006.1, read as the reverse complement.
CATCGTCTCCATCCTTTTCAATGTAGGCTTGGCTTCGAGGCTAACGCTTGACCGCGCATGCTCGCGCCAGCTTCGTTTGCCGATGTTCGCGCAGTGAATTTTCGGCCCGGGCGGCGATATTCGTCTGTTGAAAAGGCGGGAAGAGGGGGCGGGACAGGGAGCGCCCTGCTTCGCCATTCGTGATCGGGCCGCTTGCGCATCTTCGTGGGCAAGCCCTTTTCGCGGACAGGTTTCCATCATGAGCGACGCAATGCACTTCCCTATCGTCATCGTCGGCGCCGGCGGCACCGGCCTGACTGCCGCGCTTGCCGCGCACGACGCCGGGAGCGAGGTTCTCGTGCTGGAACGCGACGCCTCGCCTTCAGGCTCCACCGCGATGTCGACGGGTCTGATCCCGGCCAGCGGCACGCCCGAGCAGAAAACCGCAGGGATCGTCGATACGCCCGAGATCTTCGCCGCCGACATGGTCGCCAAGACCAAGGGCCGCGTGGATGGCGAACTCGCGCTGCACGTCGCGCGTGAATCGGTCGAGACGATCGCATGGCTGCGCGATTGTCATGGAGTGCCGCTCGATCTCGTCGACGGTTTTCTCTACCCTGGGCATAGCGTGCGCCGCATGTACGGCACGCCGAACCGGACGGGGGGCGAGCTTATGGCGGCGCTCGAAGCGGCATGTGGGGAGGCGCAGATCCCGATCCTTACCGAAGCGACCGTGGAAGAGCTGCTGCATGACGGCGACCGCGTCACCGCAGTGCGCTACACGCGCCCTGACGGCAGCGCGGAAACCGTCACCTGCGATGCCCTGATCCTCGCCTGTTCGGGCTTTGCTGGCAATGCGGAGATGGTCGCGCGGTTCATCCCCGACATGGCGGAGGCGACGTTCCATGGCCATCCGGGCAACAAGGGTGATGCGATCCGCTGGGGTCTGGAGATGGGCGCGGCGGTCGCGGACATGACCGCCTATCAGGGGCATGGCGGGTTGGCGGTAGGCCACGCGGTGCCGATCCTGTGGCCGCTGATCATGGAGGGGGGCTTTCAGGTCAATGTCGAGGGGCGGCGCTTCTCCGACGAGTCTGCGGGCTATTCCGAACAGGCGGCCAAGCTGAATGCGCAGCCGGGCCGTGTCGGCTGGTCGATCTTCGACGAGCGGCTGCATGTGCTGATGAGCGATTTCGACGACTACCGTGATGCCCTGCGCGCGGGAGCGGTGGTGAGTGCGCCCACCCTGCCTGCGCTGGCCGAGGCGATCAGGGTGCCGGTTTCGACGCTGGAGGACACATGTGCCGATGTCGCGGCGGTCGCACGGGGTGAGCGGGAGGATGCTTTCGGGCGATCGTTCGCCGCTTCGCAGGTTCTCGCAGGGCCGTACTACGCGGCCAAGGTGACGGGTGCGCTGTTCCACACCCAGGGCGGACTGGTGATCGACAGCCAGACGCGCGTGCTGCACGAGGACGGGACGGCGTTTCCCAACCTCTTCGCGGGCGGAGGGGCAGCGCGGGGCCTTTCGGGCGATGCGTCCTATGGCTACCTTGCCGGTAATGGATTGCTGGCGGCGACGACGCTCGGCAAAGTCGCGGGACGCGCCGCCGCGCGCTGCCTCACGGCGCTTATGCCTTGAGGATCAGGCCCTTGCGATCAAGACCCCAGCCGACGCTCCAGCACAGCATTGTGTAGACGAAAGCGCATAGCAGCGAACCGACCGCGCCGGGGGCGATGGACTGAAAGATGGCGATGCCGATCCAGTCGTACAATCCCCCATAGCCGGGCACCCTCACGAGGTTGAGGGTGATTACGAAGAGTTCGGAGAACAGGTAGATTGCCAGCGGATTGCGGCCAAGGATAGTGAAGAAGCGCTTGCCGCGCTCTATACCTTTGATCTCGAACAGCCAGCTCGCCAGCGATAGAAGGATCAGTGCCAGCCCCACGGTCAGCAGCACGAACGAACCGGTCCACAGCTTCTTGGCGATCGGGAACCATGGGCTCCAAGCAAGAGCGACGACGACGAACGCCAGTCCCGTCAGCGCCAGCGCTCGTAATGTCTTCTCCAGCGAGCCCGCGCGCAGGACGGCGAGACCGGCGAGGTAACCGGTGATCACGTTGACGGTCGCGGGCAGGGTGCCGAGGAAGCCTTCCGGATCGAACCCGCCGTCCTTCTTGTAGAGGTGTTCCTTTGGCAGAAGGTAGAGGTCGAGCAGGGTCCCGGCGTTGCCGATCTTGGAATAGGCTTCGCCCGGCAGGCCGAATGCCAGCAGGATCGCCCAGTATCCTAACAGCAGGGCGATGCAGGCGAGGACCAGCTTCTTCCAGTCGAGCCACCGCACCAACAGTCCGGCGAGGAAGTAGCACAGCGCCAGACGCTGCAACACGCCGGGGACCCGGGTGAGCGCGAAGGGCGCCATGCTCCAGCCATCCGCGTCATGCCGGACGAAAGGATACCAGTACATCAGGAAGCCCAGCGTGAAGATGATCACACCGCGTCGGACTAGGTTCGCGAGATACGGCCCCGTCGCGAGCGGCTTGCGCATGGCGAAGCTCATCGCGTTGCCCATCGCGAAGAGGAAACTGGGAAACACGAGGTCGGCCAGCGTGAAGCCGATCCACTTGGCGTGGACCAGCTGGGCGAAAGCGGGTGCTCCCGGCCCGGCCGTATTGACGAGGATCATCAAGAAGATGGTGACGCCCCGGAACACGTCGAGCGACGCAAAGCGCTGCGGCTTGGCGGCGACGGTCACGGCTGGGTCTCGTTTAGGATTTCGCGGACGAGCTTGATCGGATCCTTGGGGACCTTGCGCTTCCACTGGCGTCCGTCGGCGATCCACTGCTGCTCCCATGCGCGGATCGCGCCGAGGGTGGCTGGTTCGTCAAGCGGCTTGCCGCTGGCGGCCGCAGCGCGCTGGGCGGTGAGGAAGCTCTCCCAGCGCGGCAGGTAGTAGCCCGAATAGAGGCCCTGCCATGCGCGCGAGGCGTAGTCGGACAAGTGGCCCTCGCCGCCCCAGACGGTGACGATGGCCTTGGCCTCCTCCTCGAAGCGGGCCTTCTCGGCGGGGGTGTCGCCATAGGCGCGGGCATCGGCGACCCACGAACCCAGCGTTTCCTGCTGATTGCCCGCGAGGAGGTCGATCCGCCGCGCCAGCGCGCCCATCCGGATGCGATTGCGGTCACCTTCTGCCAGTTTGCCGTCCCGGTACGCCGCCAGCGTCGCCTTCAGCAGATGGTCCAGTTCGAGGCTGGCGTAATGCCGGGTCAGATCGACGATGTCGTACGTGAGCAGCTTTGGCGGCTTGCCGGGCGCGGCGGCAAGCAGCGCGGTGATCCCCTCGCGCAGGTTGGCGGGATCGCCGGGCGCTTCGGGATAGTCCGCGCCCTCTGCCATCGGGCGCTTGAAGAACAGGTAGGCGCCCGCGTGCTGCTGCCACCAGCGCGGTTCCCAGTAGCGCGTGCGATAGGCGCCCGCAGCCGCCTGCTCCCATGCCTTCGTCAGCGCCGGGGAAGCTTCGCCGTAGCGGGCCTTCAGGTGCTCGCCCAGCCAGTCGGCAAGCGGGCGGTCGGGCTCGCCCCAGGCGAGGTCGTAGGCGTAGTCGTAGACCACCGAGTTGCTGTGCAGCCCTTCGGGGAACAGGCCGAACCCGGTCAATCGGCCCTTGCGCGGGTCGGCGTGAAGCGCGGCCATGTCGCGGCGGTAGAATTCGAGGTCGCCGTAGACGGGGTTGCTGCCGCCGTAATTGTGGACATAGCCGTAGGTCCACGCCTTGCCGTCGAAAGCGTCGGTCTTCTGCCAGATGCCGGGGTAGCGGTCGTTGCCGATGTCGAGGATCAGCATGCGGTCGTCGGGCACGCGGCTGAGGAAGGCGGCAATCGCCTCGGGCGTCCAGAACGCCTTGTCGGCGCCGAACAGCCAGCCCTGCATCACCCATGTGGCCTTGGGCGCGGCGGCGGTGATCGAGCCGTAAAGCCGCTCGCCATACGCCGCGAGGCGCGCGTCGCGCACGGCGGGGGGCAAGGCCGCCGCGCGGGTGGCGGCGGTGTTGGCGATGGAATCGCCGTATTCGGCGGCAGCGGCGTCGCTGCCGTCCTCGGCGATCGGGGGGATCATCTCGTTGAAGGCATCGGCGAGGTAGTATTCGCCCTCGCCATAGGTGCGGTTGTACAGCGTCACGAACCGCGCGGCCAACTGCGCGAACAGCGGGTCAGACGGGTCGAGCCAGTAGGTCGGCGGGAAGCCTTCCCATGCGCGCATCTTGTAGATGCGGGCCTTGGGATGGGCCTTTGCGAAAGCCTCGGGCACGTATCCGGCGAAAGCGGGCAGTACCGGCTTCATGCCGAGCGCACGCATGCGCGCGAGGATGCGCAGCTGGAGTTGGTGCTTCTTCTCGATCCAGCCTGACGACAGCGGCGCGCGGTAGCCGGCAAGATTGCCCATGCGCTGCCACGGCAGGAACGGCGCGGCGGAGAGCCCCTCGGCGATTGCGGTCTCGCTCAGGCCGCTTTCGCGCCAGAGTTCGCGCCAGACATATTCCTGGCCTTCCATCGCCAGCGGCGTGTCGACGCCGTGCGCGGCCATCCAGTCGATTTCCTGCTCCCAGCGGTCCCAGCCCCACCAGGGCGTAGTGTAGCCGTAAGTGCAGGTGTTCAGGTAAGCGCGCAGCGAGAAGGGAGAGGCGACTTCGCCGGTATCCATGTCCGGCAGGGCGTCCAGCGCGCCGAGGCGGCGGCCTTCCCAGCTGACGTGCAGGCGCCCAAGCTTCTCCAGCGTGGCGGCGACACCGCGCACCAGAGCGACGGGGGACGTGCCCTCGGCATCGATATGTCCGCCACGGATGCGCACGCGATAGTGCGCCGCCCCGGCATCCGGCTTCAGGCTGAAGGAGAGCCTGTCGGCCGGAATGCCGAAGCGGGCCAGCGCGGCGACGGCGGAATCGACGCCGGGCTGTTCACCGGCCGGAGGAGAGGGGGCCGGGGAAACGGTGGAAGGATTGTCTTTCGCAGCGACCGCGAAAGGCTGCGCGGCGGTGGCCAGCAGCAGGGCGGTGCCCGCCCATCGCAGGCTCCCCTTCTTGAACGGACGCGGGATGCGGATCGCGGTCATCGGGGGCAGTCCTTGCAACAGTCTTGAACAGGTTGGTGCGTGCCCGGCACAGGCCCGGGCACGCACCTTGTCGTTATGGCGATGTCAGAGTTTCAGCGTCGCCGAAAGGTAGAAGCTGCGGCCGTAGAAGCTGCTCTCCTGCCAGATCGAGGAGTCGGTGTAGTACGCTTCCTCGCGGCTGTTGTTGAGGTTGATGACACCGGCCGAGAAGCTCAGCCATTCGTTCGGCGAATAGCCGCCGCTGATGTCGACCTGCGTGCGAGCGCGCACGACGTGGCCGGCATAAGCGAAGAAGCTGTCGGCGCTGTTCTGCTCGTAGCCGCTGCGGTGGTTGATCGCCGCGCGAATGTTGAAGTGCTCGTTCTCCCAGTAGGGCACGAGGTTCCAGGTCACCTTCGACAGGTTGCGGATGGTGTAGCCGGTGCCGATCGCGACCTTTTGCGGGTAGACGCGCGTGAAGTTCGCCATGATGCCGAAGCCGTCCACCGGCAGGAAGCGGTCGAACGACTGCGTCCAGCTGACCTCGAAGCCCTTCACGCGGATGGTGCTGGGATCGTTGAGCGTCTGGGTGATGTCGTAGATGTTGCCCGAGGCATCGACACACTCACCGCCGGAATTGCTCGACAGCGCGGTGCCGTCGAACGAGGACGGGCAGACCAGCGAGGAATACGTACCGTTCTTGATCCACTTGTAGAAGCCGTTGATCGAGAGCGCGTTGCCGTGGTCGTAGTACCACTCGACGCCCAGATCGAGCTGCTTGGCGGTCAGCGGCTTGAGGCCCGCCTGGCCGAGATCGACGGTGACGGTGTTGGTGCCGACCGGATCGGTGTTCGCCGAAGTCGAGGTGGTCTGCGCCATCGAGGTGCGCGAGTCCATGAACGGACGCACAAGTACCTTGGCGGCGGCGAAGCGGACCTGCAGGTTGTTGGTCGGTTCGGCCACCAGGCTCAGGCTCGGCAGGAAGTTGCCATACTTCTGGGTGACGGTGTACTCGCCGATCTTCTGCTGCACTTCCTCGTAGCCGTCGGTGCGCGGCTCGGTGACATTGCCGAGCACCTTCTGCTTGGTGTGCTCGTAACGCAGGCCGACGTTGCCGCGCAGCGGCATGCCCGCGATGGTCGTGTCGATGTCCGCCATCGCGTAGACGGAGGGCATGTAGCGATCGACGTTGTAGCTCGCTTCCGGCGCGAAGATGTCGGGGACGACGATCCCGGCTGCAGCCAGCGCCTTTTCATAGGCAGCAAGGTCCGGACCGACCCACGAGGTCGGGATGCCCGAGGCGCCGTTGAGGAAGCCGGAGACCGGGTAGTACGTCGTCGTCATGTCCGGGAAGACGCTGCTGGTCGCGCTCGGCGCATTGGCCAATGCCACCATGTCGTGCCGCGAAACGTAGCGGTTGAACGTCTCGTGACGATACTTCACGCCGGTGCTGAGTTTCGAGATCGGCCCGAAGGTGACTTCGCGGCTGAGGTCGAACTGCGCGGACTTCTCGGAAGAGTTCATGCGGCGGGTGGCGCCGTTGGGGTACTCGTTACGGGTCAGCGTGCTGCGCTGGTACAGGCTCGGATCGGTAAGGTCGGTGCCGACGGTGAAGTTCACGTCGTTCGGATCGGAGAAGTCGATCGAGGCGCTGGGGATGTTGACGCCGACAATCGCAGCGCGCTCGTCCTGATAGGTCGTGCCCTTGGTGTAGTTCAGCATCGTGCTGGCGACCCAGCCGGTGCCGTCGTTCCACTTGGCGCCGAGGGTGTAACCTTGGCTGGTGAGGTTGCGGTCCTCGTGCTGGCGGTTGTTCTCCATGGTGAAGTTGGTGGCGGTCACGTTGGTGGCGACGCCGTTGTTCACTTCGTTCACGGTGATGCGCGAGGTGTCGAACAGGAAGACCTGCTGGTTGAGGTCGTAGTCGGTCTTGTCACGCGCGTAGATCGCCGTCGCGTTCATCTCGAAGCGGTCGGACGGCTTCCACTGCAGGCCGCCGCTGGCCATCAGCCGCTCGGTGTCGCGGTCGATGCGGCGGTAGCGCGGACGGCGCGGCAGCTGCACTGTCTCGCCGTCGACGGTGGTGGTGGCCCAGCGGTCCATCCACATGTAGTCGGCGCGGTCGCGCAGCTTCTGGTAGCCCACGTTGGCGTAGACGCCGATGGTGCCATCGGCGAACTGGTCGACGTAGCTGCCGCTGATCTTGGGCGTGATCTTGCCGCCTGCGTATTCGGAGTTCTGACCCTTCACCGACAGTATGATCTGGCGGTCCTTGTAGTCCAGCGGCTTGGGCGTGGAGATGTTGACGGTGCCCGAAAGACCGCCGGTGTCCATCGCCGCCGTGGGCGACTTGATGACCTCGATCGCGTTGGCGAGTTCGGTCTGGATGATGTCGTAGCGGAAGCCGTCGGTGAAGTCGGCGCTCTTGAAGGTCTGGCCGTTGATCGTGGTCAGCGCGTACTGCGGGCCGAGGCCGCGAATGCTGATCGTCGCGCCGCGGCCGTTGATGTTCGACATCTGCACGCCCGAGATGCGCTGGATTGCCTCGGTGATGTTTTCGGCGGGGAACTTGCCGATGTCCTCGGCGGAGATGCCGTCGGTCACGCGCACGTCGTTGCGCTTGGCGTCGAGGGCGTTGGCAAGGCTGCTACGGAAACCGGTGACGACGATGTCGGCGGCATCGCCCTCTGCGGGCGCGGCGGCTTCCTGCGCCATGGCCGGGCCGGCCGGCACCAGCAGGGCAGGTGCGCAGCTGGAAAGGAGCAGGGCGGCCTTGGCGAGGCGCCGTGCAATCGGATCGAAATCGCGGTCTGAACTTGTCATGACTACCCCCTGAGACGTGTTTCTAGGAACGGAAAAGCCCGGCGGACCCTCCGCACCTCCTGCGAACGCTTTTTTTGATTTGTTACCCAATCATGTCACAAAGACATCGATCCGAGTCAAGTCCATTTAAAGACGAAAATGATTATTTTGGTATTGTCCGGATTTGCAATCATCGGCACTCTCGTATGCATGCTCCGGGTCCGTCGAGGTGAGGTTGATACCTTCCGCCAATCACATGAAAAGATGCGAATTCCTGTATTTTTTGCGGAAATGGATTGCTGCTTCATGAGTGCTGCTGCTGCGGATTTGCCTCCACGGGCTTGTGGTGATTGGCAAAAATAGATACATTTAAAATACCATTGTGTTATAAATTTTGCGACATATGATGCCAATATGCTGGTGCTGACTTCTCGGGGAATTTCCGATTCGCATCAGCGCGCCCCAACGAGGAAACATCGAACGTGACAGCAGACGCCTTCTCCGGTTCCGCGACGCAAAAGGCCGACTGTTCCGGTAGTGAGTCCCGCGTCACATTGATGCATGCCGAAGCGTCGGAAGCAGGCCCGGCGGTTTCGCGCTTTCTTTCTCACAATCGCGCGGCGCTCGACTTGTTGGGTGACAGCCTGCGCGCCGACCCGCCCGCATTGCTGGTCACCTGTGCGCGCGGTTCGTCTGATCACGCCGCGACTTACGCCAAGTACCTCGTGGAGACACTGCTCGGCGTGCCGACTGTTTCCGCCGCGTTCTCCACCGTGTCGCTATATGATGCACAAGTCGCGCCTTCTTCGGGTCGCGCGCTGTGTCTTGCGATTTCGCAGTCGGGCCGCAGTCCGGACATGCTCGCGACCGTGGAGCGTCAGCAGGCTGCGGGTGCTCTCGTGGTGGCTCTGGTCAATGACGAGGATTCCCCCCTGGCGGCGATGGCTGACGTCGTGCTGCCGCTTTGTGCCGGGCCGGAGCGGTCCGTTGCGGCGACCAAGTCGTACATCACCTCGCTGGCAGGCATTGCCGCGATCGTGTCCGCCTGGCGCGGCGATGCAGGTCTGGAGGCGGATCTTGCAGCGCTCCCCACTGCGCTGGACAAGGCATTCGCGCTGGACTGGTCAGCCTTGGGCGAAGGGCTGCTGGATGCGACCAATCTCTTCGTGATCGGACGCGGCTACGGCCTTGCCGTCGCGCAGGAGGCGGCGCTCAAGTTCAAGGAAACCTCGGGGCTCCATGCAGAAGCGTTCAGTTCGGCCGAAGTGCGCCACGGCCCCATGGCAGTAGTGCGCGAGGGTTTCCCGGTGATCGCTTTCGCCGGCCCCGACAGCGCGGGCGAGGATGTGCGCACCCTGTGCGGCGAGTTCGCGGCGCGGGGCGCCCGTGTCTGGCTCGCTTCGGAACGGGATGAAGAGCTGGAAGGCGTCCGGCATCTTCCCGCCCTGCCGCTGCGCGCGGAGCTTGCACCGCTGGCGACGATCGCGTCTTTCTATCGCATGGCCAATGCCTTGTCCCTCGCGCGGGGGAACGATCCCGACCGCCCGCCCTATCTCGCCAAGGTGACGCGCACGCGATGACCGTCCTTCATGTCTTCAATGGCAGCGTCCTGACAGCCGACGCGGTCCTGCACGAAGCCCGCATCACCATCGAGGGCGAGCGCATCGTCGCGATGGAAGCTCCCGCCAATGACCGCGACGAAAGCCCGGTGGACGAAAGCATCGATCTGGCCGGAGGCTGGATGCTGCCCGGCTTCATCGATGCGCAGGTCAATGGCGGTGGCGGTGTTCTGTTCAACGACACGCCGACGCCCGAAGGCATCGCCGGGATCGGCGCGGCGCACGCGCGCTATGGGACGACCGCTTTCCTGCCCACGCTGATCAGCGCCGAGCCCTCCGTCATCGCGCGCGGCCTCGACGCGGTGGACGAGGCGATCGCGGCGGGTGTGCCCGGTGTCGTCGGCATCCACGTCGAAGGCCCGTTCATCAACCCCCGGCGCAAGGGCATCCATGCCGAAGAGCGGCTGATCCGGCTCGATGCGGAAACGATGGCGCTGCTTACCCGTCCGCGCCGCGGCCGGGTACTGGTTACGCTTGCCCCGGAACTGGCCGATCCCGCCGACCTTGCAAGGCTGGTCGCGGCGGGAGTGATCCTCTGTGCGGGCCACTCGGATGCGACTGTCGAAGAGGCCGCCAGCGGCTTCGCAAACGGCATAACCGGCGTCACGCACCTGTTCAACGCGATGGCGCCGCTGCATCACCGCGCGCCGGGCCTGATCGGTGCGGCTTTCGATGACGATGCCGTGTGGTGCGGGCTGATCGCCGATGGCGTCCACGTCGTGCCGTCCGTGCTGCGCCTGACGCTCAAGGCGAAGTCGCCGGAACGGATCATGCTGGTCACGGACGCCATGCCCGGCGTCGGCAACGAGGGCGCGCCGTTCCATCTCGACGGCCACGAGATCTTCGTGCGTGACGGGATCTGCACCGATGCTGCCGGAACGCTTGCCGGTTCGGGCCTCGACATGGCGGGTGCCGTTCGCAACATGGTCGAGATGACCGGGATCGCAGTGCCGGTCGCGGCGCGCATGGCCGCTGCCACGCCTGCCGGTTTCCTTGGTCTCGACGGCGATCGCGGGGCGCTGCGACCGGGCGCCCGCGCTGACCTTGCGCTGCTCGACAGTGCGCTCAGGCCCATGCAGACCTGGATCGGCGGCCGCCGCGTCGCCTGAATTCCTTTCGAACATCCAATTGCCGGGAACCGAGATGTCGTTCATTTCCCTCAGTGCACCGCTTTCCGGCTGGCTCTGCCCGCTCGAAGAGGTTCCCGATCCGGTCTTCGCAGCAGGCATGCTGGGACAAGGCGTGGCGATCGATCCGCTCGGCGACGTCCTGCATGCACCGGCTGCGGGGGAAGTGATCGGTTTCCACGAGGCCGGGCATGCAGTCACGCTGCGTCTGCTGGAAGGCGTGGAACTGCTGCTGCATTTCGGGCTCGACACCGTGCGCCTGGGCGGTGCCGGGTTCACCCCGCTGGTCCGTATCGGCGAGCATGTCGGCGAAGGCCAGCCGCTCCTTCGCGTCGCGCTCGACGAAGTGATCGACAAGGCGCGCAGCCTCGTCACGCCGCTGCTGGTTACCGAACCGGCCGGATACGCGATCGAGTGGATCGCACCCTTCGGCACGATCGAGGTCGGCGAACCGCTGGCGCGTCTCGTCCGCGATGAGGCCGCGTCGTCGGAGCACGCCAGCGATATTGGCAAGACGCCGGATGATCGGCTTACCCGCGAAGTGCGGGTGCCGCTGGCGCACGGTCTCCACGCACGTCCCTGCGCGAGGCTGGCCGAAGTCGTGCGCGCCGCTGACGCGCAAGTCCGTGTGGCGGTTGGAGGCCGTGAAGCGTCTCTCTCCAGTCCCACCGCGATGTTGCGTCTGGCGGTGCGCCATGGCGATACGATCACCTTGCTGGCGAGTGGTCCCGACGCAGGGCCGGTTCTCGATCAACTCGTGCAGATGATCGCAAGCGGCATGGGTGAGAGCGCACCGTTTCCCGCCGAAGCGGCCGTGAAGGTGCAAACCGCCCCGGTAGCCGCCGTCGAGTTTTCAATTCCCGTGGCCGGTGAGGCCCTGCCGGGCGTTACGGCAGCGCCGGGGATCGCGGTCGGGCCGGTCTGGCGGCCGGTTCAGGCCGAGCCCGAGATCGATGAAATCGGCGCAGGGCCTGAGATCGAGGCCGCGCGTCTTCGTGAAGCGCTGGTTGCGGTCCGAGCCGTCCTTGGCGATCCGGCAGGCGCGCATGATGAGGAGCAGGCGATTCTCGGCGCCCATCTCGCGCTGCTCGATGATCCGGAACTGACCGGGGCGGCCGAGGCGCTGATCGCAAAGGGGGCCAGCGCCGGAGCGGCCTGGCGGCGCGTGCTCCATGCCGAAGCTGCGGGCCTGCGTGCGACCGGCGACGCCCGCTTCGCCGAGCGTGCGGCCGATTTCATCGACCTCGACTTGCGCGTGCAATGGCAAATCGTCGGCAGCGCACCGCCGCCGATGGTCGCGCCTGCGGGGGCTATCCTGCTCGCCGACGACCTGTTGCCTTCGCAAGTGGCGGCGCTCGATCCGGGCGGCGTCGCGGGGATCGCGACTGCGCGCGGCGGGCCGACTTCGCACGTCGCGATCATCGCCGCAAGCCGCGGGCTGCCTGCGCTGGTGGCGCTGGGCGGCGCGGTGCTGGGCATCGCGGACGGAACCATGGTCGTACTCGACGCAGTGGCGGGAACGCTCGAAGTCGATCCGCCCGCCGAACGGCTGAGTGAGGCGCGAACTGCCGTAGCTGTGCGCGAGGCGCGGCGGGCTGCCGCGCTTGTTGCTGCCGGGCGCAAGGGCGCGACCGCCGACGGGACCCGGATCGAGGTTTTCGCGAACCTCGGCAAGCTCGACGACGTTGCGCCCGCTCTGGCACAAGGTGCGGAGGGCTGCGGGCTGCTGCGGACCGAGTTCCTGTTCCTCGACCGCGCCGAGGCGCCGGACGAGGACGAGCAGGCAGCATGCTATGGCGCGATTGCGGAGGCGCTCGAAGGCCGGCCGCTGATCGTGCGCCTGCTGGACATCGGCGGGGACAAGCCTGCGCCCTATCTCCCTATCGCGGCGGAGGAGAACCCGGCCTTGGGCCTGCGCGGTATTCGCGTGGGGCTCGCGCGGCCACAGGTGCTTTCGACGCAATTGCGGGCCATCCTGCGCGCGGCGTCGTCAGGCGACATTCGGATCATGGTACCGATGATCGCCCGGGTCGAGGAACTGCGAGCCGTGCGCAAGGTGCTGGTCGCGGAGGCCGAGGCGCTGGGCGTCGCGGTGCCGCAACTGGGCGTCATGGTGGAGACGCCCGCGGCTGCGGTGATGGCCGACCGTCTTGCTGCAGAATGTGATTTCCTGTCAGTCGGCACGAACGACCTGACGCAGTACACGCTGGCCATGGATCGCGGCAATCCTGCGGTTGCCGGAGGGCTGGACGGGCTGGATCCGGCGGTGCTGAGCCTGATCGCGCAGACCTGCGCGGGCGCGGATCGTTTCGGCAAATGGGTCGGCGTGTGCGGCGGTCTTGCTTCCGATCCGCTGGCGGCGGGGCTGCTGGTCGGGCTGGGCGTCGGTGAACTTTCCGCGGCGCCGGGGCAGGTGGCCGAGATCAAGGCGACGCTGGCGGCGGTGACGGACGCGCGCTGCAGGGCGCTGGCGCGCGCGGCCCTCGAGGCTGCAAGTGCGGGGGAAGTCCGCACGCTTGCGGCGGAAATGCTCAGGGAGGTGGGACTGTGACGGGCTGGATGAGATCTCTGGGGCAGCGGCTGCAGGGCCTCGGCCGCGCGCTGATGCTGCCAATCGCGGTGCTGCCGGTGGCTGCGCTGCTGCTGCGCCTCGGCCAGCCCGACCTGCTGGGACTGGAGTTCCTGAGCGCGGCGGGCAATGCCATGTTCGCCAACCTCGGTCTGCTGTTCGCGATCGGTGTCGCCACCGGCTTCGCCCGGGATGGCAACGGCGCCGCGCCGCTCGCCGGGGCGGTTTGCTTCCTGGTCGCGAGCGAAGGCGCACGGGCGTTGCTGGTGATCCCGCCGGAGGTCACGGCAGGCGTCGCGGGCGATGCCGCCAACATCAAGGCGACGCTGGCAGCCGCATGGAGCCAGTCGCAGATCGCCCGGCTCTCGGTGCCGATCGGGATCGTCTCGGGCATGGTCGGGGGCAGTGCCTATAACCGCTTCCACAACTTCCGCGCGCCCGAATACCTGGCATTCTTTGGAGGGCGGCGCTTTGTGCCGATCGTCAGCGGCACGGTGGGCGTGGTCATCGCCGGTGTCGTCGGCGCCGCGTTCCCGGCGGTGAACGGCGGCATCGACGGTATGAGCCGTCTTGCTCTGGCAAGCGGCGAATGGGGGCTGTTCGTCTACGGCCTGCTCAACCGGCTGCTGCTGGTCACCGGCCTGCACCACATCATCAACAACGTCGCATGGTTCGTGCTGGGCGACTACCATGGCGTGACCGGAGACCTGCGCCGCTTCTTCGCGGGCGACCCGGGCGCGGGCGCGTTCATGACGGGCTTCTTCCCGGTGATGATGTTCGGCCTGCCCGCCGCGTGCCTCGCGATGTACCGCTCGGCCCTGCCGGAGCGGCGCAAGGCGACCGGCGGCATGCTGTTGAGCCTTGCCGCGACTTCGTTCCTCACCGGGGTCACGGAGCCGATCGAATTCAGCTTCATGTTCCTCGCGCCGGTACTGTTCGTGGTCCACGCCGTGCTGACGGGCGTCTCCATGGCGCTCATGTCGGCGCTGGACGTCCATCTCGGCTTCGGGTTCTCGGCGGGACTGTTCGACTACGTACTCAACCTCAGCAAGGCGCAGAAACCGCTGCTGTTGCTGCCGGTGGGGCTGGCCTATTTCGCGATCTACTACACCGTATTCCGCTGGGCGATCCTGCGCTTCGACCTCAAGACGCCGGGTCGTGAGGACATTGCCGATGCCACGGACAGGCGGGAGCGACCAGCTGCCGAGCGAGGCCTCGCCTTTCTCGATGCCCTGGGCGGAGCCGACAACCTGCGCGAGATCGGAGCTTGCACCACTCGCCTTCGCCTGGTGGTGGCGCAGCAGGGGCTGGTCGACGAGGCGGAACTGCGTGCGCTGGGCGCAAAGGGGGTCATCCGGCCTTCGGCGCATGGAGTGCAGGTGGTGCTAGGTCCGATTGCCGATGCCGTGGCCGACGAAATCCGCGATGCCGCCCGCGCTGGTCCGCGGGTTGCTGCTGCCCCGGTTGCGCCGCCGCAGGAGCAGGCAGGTGGAGCGTCCACCGTCGATCCGGCGCGGTTGCCCGCCGGAGTGCGCAAGGCGCTCGGCAAGGATGCAGCCGTCTGGATATCGCACGGTCGCCTGCTGGTCGAAACGGCGGCAAGGCCGGACCTCGATGCGCTGGCGGCGTTTGGACTGCGTCGGGGCGCCCTGGTTGGATCGCGGTGGCACCTTCTCTTCGAATCCAAAGCGATGGAAGGCTGGCATTCCTTGACCTGATGCGTCGATGAGGGCAGATGATTTTTTAATACCAATACGATACTAATCATATTCGCGTTGTCCCGATGCCGTTCCCGGCGTATCGCAGGCGCATAGAGGAGAACTATGGCAGCCGTGGACAAGATCGGGCCTCTTCGCGACGGTGAGACAGGCCCCCGCTACATGCGGCTGCAGCGGCTCATCCGCGAAGCCATCGACAGGCACCGGATCGCGGTGGGATCAGCGCTGCCGACCGAGCGCGAACTGGTGGAGGAATACGGCGTCTCGCGCGTCACGGTGCGCAAGGCGATCGACGGCCTTGTCGACGAAGGCATGCTGGAAAGGCGCCAGGGCGCCGGCACTTTCGTTGCCGCCCCGCGCCCGTCCGAGCAGGGGCATCGCGTGGAAAAGAGCTTCTCGATCATGACCTCCTTCTCCGAGGACATGGCCGCGCGCGGGCGCAAGCCGACGAACGTGTGGATCGACCGTTCCGAAGGCGTCGTGACGCCGGACGAGGCGATGCTGCTGGGCCTGTCGCCGGGATCGCGAATCCTGCGCTTCAACCGCATCCGCTGCGCCGACGGCGAGACGATGGCGATAGAGCACGCCGTCGTGCCGGGCTGGGCGCTGCCATCGCCTGACGTTGTCGGCGACTCTCTCTATGCCGCGCTCGATGCGGAGGGTCACCGGCCGGTGCGTGCGCTCCAGCGGCTGCGCTCGGTCGGGTTCAGCCCCGAACATGCCGAGATGCTGGGAATCTCGGCGGGCGATCCGTGCCTTGCCATCGAGCGCCGTGCGTTCCTGCCCGATGGCCGTCTGGTCGAGGCGACCAACTGTTACTACCGGGGCGATGCTTATGACCTCGTCGTAGAACAGGGCGATTACTGACCCCAACCTGTAATAATATCGCTTCCCACTTCGCATCGAAGCGCCTAAGGCGCGCTCCATCCCCGGGGGGCCGCTCATGCGCGGCTGAGAGGTGGTCAGCAGACCACGACCCGCTGAACCTGATCCGGTTGACACCGGCGTAGGGAGGGCTGGCGGCAGGTCCGTTGTCCCTCCGAGTGGAGTGGACGCGAGACTATGACGGGCAATTTTTCGTATCTTTGTGGCGCGGCGCTGGCATTCCCGGCCCTATTTGCGGCGGCTCCGGCACTGGCCGACGAGGCGGACACCTCGCCGATCCAGGTCATCGGCCATGCCGATCCCGAGGGCCTGCTGCCCGACCAGACCGAGCCCAAGGCGGTCAGCGCGATCTCGTCCGAGTTCATCGTCAAGCAGGCGCCGACCTTCAACGCCTTCCAGCTGGTGAACCTGCTGCCCGGCGCTAATGTATCGATGAGCGATCCCTATGGGCTCTCGGCCAGTTCCAGCCTGACGCTGCGCGGGTTGGGGCAGGACCAGATCGGCGTGCTGATGGAAGGCGCGCCGCAGAACGACATCGGCTATTACAACGCCTATCCCTCGCAGTTCGCCGATGCCGAGAACGTGCGTCAGGTCAGGCTCGTGCAGGGCGGAGCGGACATCGACGCGCCGGTCGTCGCGGCGGCGGGCGGTCTGCTGTCGCTGACGCTGGACGATCCGAAGGAGCGCATGGGCGGGCTGGTCAACCTGTCGGTCGGCTCGTTCGACGAGCGGCGCGCTTTCCTGCGCTTCGACACCGGCGAGATCGGCAATACCGGGCTCAAGGCTTTCGTGTCGTACTCCAACAACCGCGCGGACAACTGGCGGGGGCCGGGCTTCGACAAGCGCCAGCACATCGACGCCAAGTTGCTGGCCGAATGGGGCGAGGGCAACCGTGCCAGTCTGGCCCTGTCGTTCAACGAGGCCGAGACCTCGGGCTACCCTGCGCCGACGCTGGCCGACTGGCGTACTTCCGGTCGCGGTTTCAATTACAGCGCGAATTATACCGAGGGCGATACCGGGTACTGGCGCCTGTACCGCGCGCCGTTCCGCAACCTCTATGCCTCGGCGCCGGTGCATCTGAACCTCGGCGGCGGGCTCGCGCTCGATAGCACCACCTATCTCCAGTTCGGCTACGGCAACGCACCTTACGGGACGCAGCTGACGACGACCGGCAATTACCTCGGCACGGAGGAACTGGCGCAGCCGGTCGAACTGCCGGGCGCGGTGGACGGCCTCGCCACGGTGATGGGCAACTGGACCGGCAAGCAGATGCGGACCGGCAACGTCAGCAAGCTGACGCTGGAGGCCGGCGCGCACACGATCACGGCGGGGCTCTGGTTCGACTACGGCACGGACCGCGTGCAGCAGACCTACACCTCGATCGGTGCGGACGGGCAGCCCTTCGACAAGTGGGGTTATCCGAGCAAAGCGATCCGCACTGCGGACGGCCGCCTGCTCGCTTACGAGAACGCGCGTACGGTCACGGTCACCAAGGGCTTCTTCGTCGCCGATAGCGTGACCGTCACGCCGCGCCTGACCGTCGATGTCGGCTTCAAGGGCGTGGACCTGCTGCGCAATGGCCGCAACCATCTGCCGGGACCGCAGGACAAGGTGCACACCGACAGCTTCGCGGCGCTCCCGCGTGCTTCGGTGCACTACAAGCTCGACGATCGCCAGCAGCTGTTCGCCAACGTGACCACCAACTTCCGCACGCCAAACGAGTTCGCGCTCTACAACAGCTACTACGGCGGCGAACTGGTGCAGCAGGGGACTTCGAACCTCAAGAACGAGTATTCGGTGTCCGAGGAACTGGGCTATCGCTACATCGGGCCGAGCCTGTCGTTCTCGCTGACCGCGTTCCATTACCATTTCCGCAACCGGCAGGTGGCGACGGTGATCAACAGCGGCGGGGCGCTGGTCAATTCGACGGTCAATGGCGGCAGCCAGACCAGCTACGGCCTCGACGCCGAGATCGACTATCGTCCGGCCAAGGGCGTCAGCATCTACGCCTCGGGCGAATACCTGCACACGCGGCAGGACGATGATCTGGCGATCGGCGGCGATTACCTGCCGACGAAGGGCAAGCGCGCGGTTTCGAGCCCCGAGTTCCAGTTTGCCGTGGGCAGCACATACGATGATGGCCGCCTGTTCGGCAGCACCGCGCTCAAGTACGTCGGGCGCCAGTACTCGACGTTCATGAACGACGAGAGCATCAAGGGCTATGCCACGCTCGACCTGGCGATCGGTGTGCATCTGGCCGGGCTAATCGACGCGCAACGCATGGACTTGCGCGTGAACGCGATCAACGTCACCAATCCGCGCGTGCTCTCTGGCGTATACTCGGTCAGCAGCAATGCGCAGGATACGGTGGGCCGGAACGGCACGGGGATCTCGGGTTCCGCGCCTGCCTATTACATCGGCGGCGGCCGGGCGGTGGTGGCGACACTGTCGCGCGCGTTCTGACATGAGTGGTGCGGACCATCTCGTGCACGGGATGGGCACCGAGCTTGAGGCACCCGTCTGGCCAGCGATCACCGAGGCCGAGGCAGAAGGCGTTCTCGCGCACTTCCCGGCGGTCGGGCGAGTGGAGGCGCTGCGCTGGCATTCGCCGCGCCCGTTCTCGGCCGCGACGCTGGTGGAGGTGGGCGGGGAAACGCTGTTCCTCAAGCGTCACCACCGCTCGGTCCGCTCCCCCGCCGCGCTGGGCGAGGAGCACGCCTTCATGGCGCATCTGCGCGCCAAGGGGCTGAGCGTGCCCGAGGTCATGACGGCACGCGATGGCAACGGGGCGGTGGTGCAGGCCGAATGGACATACGAACTTCATCGCCGCGCGCCGGGCATCGATCTCTACCGCGAGCGGCAATCGTGGACGCCGTTCCTCTCGCATGACCATGCATTCGAGGCCGGTGTCGCGCTGGCGCGACTGCATGCTGCTGCAAGCGACTTTGACGTTAAGGCGCGGGCGGATCGTCCTCTAGTCGCCAGCTTCACCATCGTGCCTTCGTCTGACCCGCTCGCGGCGGCCGAGGGTTACGTAGCCGCAAGACCGGCTCTCGGCGCCTATCTGGAAGGCAAGTCCTGGCGGAGCGAAATGGCCCGTCTGTTCGATGCGCTCGGCGACGGACTTGCATCACGGTTGGAGGGGCGGCCTACCCTGTGGACGCACAACGACTGGCACCCTTCGAACCTTCTGTGGTCCGTTTGGGGGCCTGTGAGTGCCGTTATAGATTTCGGACTGGCGACCCGTACTTGCGCTCTCCACGACCTTGCCACGGCGATCGAGCGGACGGCCGTTCCCTGGCTGGAAATCTTGGAAAATCAGGGTGATCCGCAGGCTGCTCGGGCACTGATCGCGGGCTATCGGACCGTCCTCCCGCTGACCGGCGAGGACGTTCGGACGATCGCCCGCCTGCTTCCGCTGGTACACGTCGAATTCGCGCTGTCGGAAGTCGATTATTTCGCAGGAATCCTCGCCGATCGCGGTCAGGCCGATCTTGCGTGGCAGGACTATCTCATAGGCCACGCCGAGTGGTTCCTGTCCCCGCCGGGACGCGATTTCCTGAGCCAGTTGGAGGGCGTAGCCTGATGTCGATACTGGAGATCGTCGCCGTCGTCGTCAGCTTCCTCGGCATCTGGTTCACGGCCCGACGCTGGATGCTGTGCTGGCCGGTGAACCTGCTGGCCTGCGCGTTGTATTTCAAGGTTTTCCTCGATGTTCGCCTCTATTCCGACATGGTGCTGCAGGCGCTGTTTGGCGCGGCCATCCTCTATGGCTGGGCTGCATGGACACGGGGCAAGGCGGATAGCGGCGACATCGTCGTCAAGCCGCTGTCGGCTGTCGGCGCGGCGGCGGGCCTCGGGGCCGGAGCGATCGGTGCCGTCGCGATAGGCTGGCTCGCCAGTCGCTACACGAATGCCGCCTTGCCGTGGATGGACGCTGGGCTGAGCAGCTTCAGCCTCGTCGCGCAGTACTGGACGGCGCGGCGGCAGTCGGCCAGCTGGCTGCTGTGGATCGCGGTGGACGTGCTCTACGTCGGCATGTTCGCATTCAAGGACTTGTGGCTGACGGCGGGGCTCTACGCCGCGATGGTCGCCCTTGCCGTGCTCGGCTACCGGCGCTGGCGGGCAGCGGCGGCGCGGCAAGGGCAGACCGCCGCCTTATAGGCGCGCCGTCACCGCCTTGGTTTCGAGATAGCCGTCGAGACCTTCCTGACCGAACTCCCGGCCCCAGCCGGACTGGCCGTAGCCGCCGAACGGGATGTTCGTTCCCACCGCGCCATGGCAGTTGATCGAGACGTGGCCCGAACGCACCCGCTTCACCAGCCGGTGCGCTGCCGCCACGTCCCGCGTCCAGACGCTGCCCGACAGGCCGTAAGGCGTGTCGTTGGCAAGGAGCGCAAGTTCGTCGAGGTCGGTCGTGGCAACTTTCTGCACCGCCATGACCGGGCCGAAGATCTCCTCGCGCATGACCGCCATATCGGGCGTGCAGTCAGTGAAGATCGTGGGCTGGACGAAGTTGCCTGGCTGCGCCAGCTTCTCGCCGCCGGTGACGAGCCGGGCACCGGAAGCCTTCGCGGCATCGATATGGGCCATGACCTTGCCGCAATGCGCCTCGGAGATCAGCGGCCCCTGCATCGTCGCGGGGTCGAGGCCGTGGCCAAGCGTCATGCCCGAGGCGAACTGCACCAGCCCCTCGATCAGCGCGTCATGGATGTCCTCATGCGCGAAGATGCGGGTGCCAGCCATGCAGTTCTGGCCCTGCAGGAAGAACGTCGCCATCGCGACGCCGGGCACGGCGAGGGCGAGGTCGGCGTCGGGCATGACGATGACCGGGCTCTTGCCGCCGAGTTCCAGGCTGACCTTCTTGAGGTTGCCCATCGCCGCCATGACGATGCGCCGCCCGGTGGCGGTCGATCCGGTGAAGGAGACCTTGTCCACGTCCGGATGCTCGGCCAGAGCCTGCCCGGCAGTCGCGCCGAAGCCGTTGACGATGTTCACCACGCCCGCCGGGAAGCCCGCCTCGCCGATCATGTCGGCCAGCGCCAGCAGCGAGAGCGGGGTTTCCTCGGAGGGCTTGACGACGACCGTGCAGCCCGCCGCCAAGGCCGGGGCGAGCTTGAGGATCGCGGTGGAAAGCGGCACGTTCCACGGCACGATCTGACCGACGACGCCGACCGGTTCGCGCAAGGTGTAGGTCAGCGCTTCGGCCTCGGCGGAGACATGGCGCGGTGGGGTCGTGGTGGTGCCCTCTATGCGCAGGATCGCGCCTGCGTAGTAGTCCACCATCTCGACACAGTTGGCGGTGGTCAGCCCGGCGATGAAACGCGGCATGCCGTTGTCGATGATGTCGAGTTCGGTCAGCAGCGTCGCGTTGGCCTCCATGATCCGCGCAAGGCGCTGCAGGATCGCGGTGCGCTCGGCGGCGGCCATGCGGCCCCACGGACCTTCGAAAGCGCGGCGTGCGGCGGCGACGGCAGCGTCGATCTCCGCCTTGCCGCCGACATGGAAGCGCGCGATCACAAGGCCGGTCGCCGGATCGCGGGTTTCGTGGAAGTCCTCGCCCTCGACCCGCTCGCCATCGATGAGAAGGCGCATGTCGGTATCGAGGAAAGCGAGGGTTTCGGGAGAGAGTGTGTGTCCGTCAAAGGGCTGGGCCATCGTCATACTTCCACCGTCCGGCAATCGTACTGGAACAGGCCGAGCGATTCCTCGTCCTTCATCTCGCCGAGGCCGAAAAGCGCGGCATCCTGCCCCTGCATGCGGTCGGCGTTGGCGTTGGACTCGGCCTGTATGAAGCTCGCGCGTTCATGGCGTGCGGCCTGATAACGGGCAAGGCCTTCGCCGATCGTGTCCGAGGCGCGGAGTGCGCGGGCGAGAACCACTGCATCCTCGATCCCGCAGGCGGCGCCGTGGCCGAGGAACGGGGTCATGGCATGCGCGGCGTCGCCGATCAGGGTCACGTTGTTGTCGATGATCCAGTTCGGAAGCGCGCCGCGGGCATTGATCGCCCACTTGAACAGGGGCTGGGCGCAAGCTGCATCGACCAGCTTCTGCGCGTCGTCGCACCAGCCAGCGTAGATGCCGTGGAGTTCGGCGGGATCGGCGGGGAGCATCCAGCCTTCCTCGTTCCACCCGGCCTGTCTGGCGAAGAATACGAGGTTCATCACCTTTGATCCGCGCACATTGTAGCGGTTGAGCATCGCGCCGGGGCCGATGAAGATGCCGGGGAAGTCCGAGAGTTCCTGCAGTTCCGGCGTCACCGGCACCAGAGCCCGCCATGCGACGTGGCCGGTGAAGTGCGGGGCCGTTGTCTCGAAGCGCTGGCGAATGACGGACTTAACGCCATCGGCGCCGACCAGCAGGTCACCGCCGATGCGCTCGCCGCTCGCAAGGATCGCCTCGGGGCCATCGCTGCCAACCACGGCGGCGCCGCAGCGGACCTCGACGCCTGCCTCAAGGGCTGCGGCGGTCAGAACTGCATGCAGGTCGGCGCGGTGGATGGTGACGTAAGGTGCGCCGTACTTGGCGCGCTGGGTGGAGCGGTCCATCTGCACCAGAGTGCGGCCGTCCTCCCAGTGCTGGATGCGCTGGCGGGTGGGCTCGACGCCGACCGCGGCCGCCTTCTCGCACACGCCGAGGAAATCGAGGCCCTTCATGGCGTTGGGCGACAGGGTAACGCCCGCGCCGATCTCTCCGAGTTGCGGTGCGGATTCGAGCAGCGTGACGCGGAAGTCCTGCTGTGCGAGGGCGGCAGCTGCGGTCATTCCAGCGATGCCGCCGCCGACGATTACGATGTGCTTGGTCATGGCATTCTACTCCTATCAGGCCGCGTCGTTCAGCGAGACGATGACCTTGCCGAACGCGCCCGAGGCGGTGCGGGTGTAAGCGGCTTCCGCTTCCGCGAAGGGGAACACGCGGTCGATGACGGGGCGCAGGTTCTTGTCTTCCATGAAGGCGACCAGCGCTTCCTGATCGGCGCGCGAGCCGACCAGTACCGCGCTGACGCGCAGCGCCGCGAAGATCATCGGCATCGCGGGAATGTCGCCGCCGAAGCCGTCGAGCGCGCCGATCATCGCGAGGTGGCCGTCGAGGCCGAGGCTGGCGATCGACTTGCCCAGGGTGCCGCTGCCGCCGAGTTCGACCACGTGGTTGACGCCCGCACCACCGGTAATCGCACGCACCGCGTCGGCCCACTCGGGCGTGGTGACGTAGTTGACGCCCGAATGCGCGCCCATCGCCTTGACCGTCTCGATCTTCTCGTCGCTGGAGGAGAGCACGATCGCCTTCGCGCCTGCCGCCACCGCGATCTGCAGCGCGAACAGCGCCACGCCGCCGGTGCCGATGATCAGGACCCAGTCGTCCTTCTCCAGCTTGCCGAGCGTCATCAGCGCGCGCCATGCAGTGACACCGGCGCAGGGCAGGGCGGCGGCTTCTTCCCAGGTCCAGCCCTCTGGAATGCGGGTGATGCCGGAGACCGAAAGCACGACATAGTCCGCAAAGACACCCGGCCCGCCGCCACCGAGGGAGGAGACCGCCGCGGGCAGCGTCAGGCGCCCGCCCGCCCAGTTCTGGCAGAACGTCGAGGCGACGCGGTCGCCCACCTGCCAGCCCTCGACGCCCGCGCCGAGCGCGACGATTTCACCTGCTGCATCGGACAGCGGCGTGAAGTTGTCGGCACCGTTCACCGGGTAACTGAGGTCGCGGATGCTGACGTCGCGGCGATTGATCGAGACGGCGTGGACCCGCACGACGACTTCACCCTGCGCAGGCGAGGGAACCTGCGTGTCGGCGCGTACGAGGTCGTACCCGGTGTCGCCTTGCTTCAGGGTGTAGCGCTTGTTTGCCATGGTCTTGTCCGTTTCGTGAGGAGGCTGGATGAAGTCGAGAACCGCGCGGGCGAACTGGCCCGCCTGGCGCTCCGGCGTGGCGAGGAAGGCCGGGCCGGTCGGATGGAAGGGAACGGCCGGGAAATCCTCGCGGAAGCGGGTGAGCATTCCGCCGAGGGTGAGCGGATCGTCGGCAGCCTGCACGATCTGCACCGGGCACTGGACCTCGCTGAACACCGCGCCGAAGTCCTGCGCGAAGATCGCGTCGAAGGCCTGATTGCGCGCCTCCATGGCGGTGAGCGCGCCCAGTGTCTCGGCATGGACGAGCGGACCATCGTAGTCGAGGAACAGGCTTTTCATCAGGTCCCAGCAGTCGGAGACATGCGATCCGTCACGGGCGATCGGCGCGGCGTTGCCGATGTCGGCGCGCATCTTGGCGCGATCTTCTTCGGGGGCGTAAAGGACGCCGGAAAGGGTCAGAGACTGCGCTCGCTCAGGGGCGAGCCGGGCCATTTCCGCCGCGAAATGCGTGCCGGTGTGATGCGCGGCGAGGTGGAACGTCCCGATGCCGAGCGCGTCGAGTGCCTCCAGCAACCAGCGGCCATAGTCGTCCGTCGAAGGACTTCCTTCCGGCCGGAAAGACTGCCCGAAGCCGGGGGTGTCGAGCGCCACGGTGGCATGGCGGCCATCGAGATAATCCAGCATCGCATCGAAGCTGGAGGAGGAAACCGGCGTGCGGTGCAGCAGGACCAGTGGGATGCCTGGGCCATCGACCGAACGGAAATGGATTTGCCCTGCACTCGTGCGTGCGTAGCCCTTGGTCTTACCGGCCATGCGAATTCCCTTGCCACCTGAGACCGGAGCACGGCCTCGTCGCTTCTTGCGGCAAGGTTTATGGACGGGGAAATGGCGCGGCCAGCAACTCGGGAGAATTTACGACAACTGATGGTTGTCGCCTATTTGTGTGTCGAGATAGCTTCTTACGATGTCGCAATAGGCGGTGACGACCGGGGTAGGCCGGGCGTGGCGGCGAGTCGCCATCACCAGTTCCCATCCCGTGTCCTCCGGCTTCACCGGAAGCACGGTGAGCACGCCATCCCGGATGTGGGGTCGGGCCTGCCGAAGGGGCGCGATCCACCAGAAGTCGCTGCGACGAAGCCACGCCATCGCGAAGTCGATCGAAGCTGCCTTAAGCATCGGTCGCGGTGTCGGCGACCCGGCGAACATCCGCTCAAGATAGTTCTCGCCGCGCGGGTAGTTGTGGATCGCCAGCATCGGATATTCCGCGAGCATCGCCGTGGGGACGGCGGCTGCCTGTGCGAGCGGATGATCCTTGCGCACCACCACCACGTTGCGGTCGTGTGCTATGACGCTGGTGGTCACGAGATGCCGGGGAATCTGCTCGGGGCTGGAGCAGAGGATCAGGTCGAGGTCGCCCTGCAGCATCGTGTCGCGCAGCAGGGGAAAGTCGCCGCGATCCACGGAGAGGCGCGCCTGCGGATAGCGCTCGTGGAACATGCGCAACGTGTCGGGGATGGCCTCGCTGAGCAGGTTAGGCGTCGCGCCGATACGCAGGTGGCCGTGCTTGCGTCCCATGGTGTCGGCAAGGGCGTCGTCGAAGCGGCGCACGTCGGCAAGGATGTCGCGCGCGTAGGCCAGCAGTTGCCGTCCTTCCTCGGTCAGCAGCACCGCCTGTCGTCCTCGTTCGAACAGGCTGACGGACAGGCTGCGCTCCAGTTGGAGGATGCTCTTGCTGACGGCTTGCTGGGACAGGTTGACGCGCTCGGCGGCGAGCCGGAAGTTGCGCGCCTCGGCAACGGCGAGGAAGTGTCTCAGCTGGCGGATTTCCATCGTCGGCTGCCTACTTCATCGCGGAGCCGGCCGCCAGCCTGATCAGGCTGCGGCAGCCTTTGCAGGAGTGCTCACGGCAGAGATGACGGTGGCGCATACGAGATCGCCGATGACATTGAGGGTCGTGCGGCACATGTCGAGGAAGCGGTCGACGCCGATGATGAGGCCGATGCCCTCAGGGGGAACGCCGACGCTGCCGAGTATCAAGGCCACCACCGGCAGCGAACCTGCAGGAACGCCCGCAGTCCCGATCCCCGCGAGAATGCAGATCACCATCACGTAGAGCTGCTGGCCCAGACTTAGTTCCACGCCGAAGAACTGCGCGAGGAACAATACGGTCACGCCCTCGAACATGGCGGTGCCGTTCTGGTTGGCGGTAGCGCCGATCGTCAGCACGAAGCGCGCGACCTTGTTGGGCAGGTGGAGTTCCTCGTCGGCGACGCGCAGCGAGGTGGGCAGGGTGGCGTTGGAACTCGCGGTCGAGAAGGCCAGCAGGCTGACTTCGCGGGTCGAGCGGAAGAACGCGATCGGGTTCCTGCGCGCCACGAAGGCGAGGAGCAGGGGATATACGCCGAACATCTGCAGGCCCAGCGCCAGCAGCACGACCCCCGCGAAGGCGGCCAGCTTGCCCAGCAGGTCCCATCCGAACTGCGCCGAGAGATTGAACATGAAGCAGAAGATCGCGATCGGCGCGAGTTGGATGACGATGCCGATCAGCTTCATCGCAACCTCGAAGATGCCCTCGATGGCATCCTTGAGCGTCTCTGTGCGCGGGCTCTGTACCAGCAGCAGGCCGATGCCGAAGAACAGCGCGAAGAACATGACGGCGAGGATGTCGTTCTCGCTCATCGCGGTGATCACGTTGGATGGCACCAGCGCCAGCACGGCATCGACGCCCGTGGTCGATTTTGCCGAGGTCTGCAGGATGCTCCCGGCCGAATCCGCACCCTTGGCCAGCAGTTCCTGCGCTGCCTGCCGGTCCACGCCGTCGCCCGGCCTCAGGACATTGACTAGGGCGAGGCTGATGGCAACCGCGATCCCCGAGACGATCAGGGTATAGACCAGCGTGGCTACCCCGACGTTCCGCAAGGCGCGGATCTCGCCCATCTCCGCAATGCCGATGACGAGAGCGGAGAACAGCAACGGCAGCACCAGCATGAACAGCAGCCGCAGGAAAATCTGCCCGATGGGCATCGTGACATATTCGACGAGGGGCGCGATCCATGGCGCGTCGGGGGCGAGCGTGTACGTCAGCAGTCCTGCACCGAGACCAAGCACGAAGCCTGCAAGAATGCGAAGCTGCAGCCGCTTGTGCCTTGCACGGCCGGGCGCGCTGTCGGAGGTTTCGCTAGCCTGATCCATGCCTACGGTCGGTTCCCTGACTTCGCTTGCATGTGGAAGACAAAGTCCGAGCAGGGCAAACGTTGCCTCAGTGCGGGAACATCACCGTCGGGGTTTCAGGCGCCCACGGCGGCACGCGCACCATTGCGGCGTCGAACAAGGGCGATGTTAGGTGGCGAGAGAGCCAGCCTTGCACGTGGGACGGTGCATGTGCGGCGAACCATTCGCTGTCCACGGCCGCGAACTGTCGCACGAAGGGCATGACTGCGGCGTCCGACATTCCTCGCGCTTCTCCCGAGAGGTGGGCCGTTCGTATCAGTCGCGCGTCCAATTCGCGCAGGAAATCGAGGCCGCTCGACCGGTACAGCAGGGGGTCTCCCTCGTGACGCTCGGGATACTTGTAGCGGTCGAGGTCGTGCTTGAACGATCCGTCGTTGACGGCGATGAGCGCGGGATCGTCACGATCGAGCCAGCCTTCGGGATCATTTGCGGCGAGCACCCGGCGCATGATGTCGATGCTCTGGTCGATCACTTCGCCGTCCGGCATGACCATCACCGGAACGGTACCCTTGGGCGACACCGCCAGCATGGCCTCGGGCTTGGCGGAGAGCTTCACTTCCCGCAGTTCGCAGCGTGTCCCGCTAACGATCACCGCCAGCCTTGCCCGCATCGCGTAAGGGCAGCGGCGGAAGCTATAGAGGATCGGCGCAGTCACGTCTTCAGTCGCCGGACAGAAGGCGATAGGCGGCGGTCATCAGGCGATCGACATCCTCGCTGCTCAGCACGTATTGCGGCTCGTACTCCAGCCCCACGCGGCGCGCTCGGCGCCACTGGTCGGCGTAGAGGCCCTTGTCCTGGCCGAACACCGAGTGAATGTGCCGCGCGAGTTCCGGACGGCAATCGGCCGAGCGGGCAAGCCCGAAGATGGCGACGTCGACGACGTGGGCACCGATCATGATCCAAACATGCCCGTCCCATACGGGCTTGTCCTCGCCGAAGAGCTGCGCCCCGTCGAATGGCTGGCGGTCGCCGCGTACAGGCGTGCCGTCGATGCTCAGCGTACCGGCCACCAGATGTACGGGGGCATCGAGATGGCGTTCCAGTTGCACGGCAAGCGCAGCGCCGAGCAGCATTCCGGTTCCGGACTGCTGCGGGAACACTTTCAGAAGATCGGCGGCGCAGGCGGCGATGCGCGCCTGATCGGCCTCGGTCCATGCGTAAGCCTTGAATGCCTTGGCGGCGGCCCAGCCATGGGTGGCGGCAACGCGCTGGCCAAGTTGGACGAGGTCTTTCACGGGAGGCATGGCATTCTCGGCAGGAGAGGACGGG
This sequence comes from Novosphingobium sp. FG90, assembly GCF_057808725.1. Classification (NCBI taxonomy): domain Bacteria; kingdom Pseudomonadati; phylum Pseudomonadota; class Alphaproteobacteria; order Sphingomonadales; family Sphingomonadaceae; genus Novosphingobium; species Novosphingobium sp. FG90. The sequence goes on along the minus strand of NZ_JBMDIO010000006.1, from coordinate 84,435 downwards.
GCTTGGCCCATAGGCCAGTCAAGCCGCCCGGCTCAAGCCCGTCCAGCGTAGATCATCCGTCCCTTGCCGAGAAACCGGAAGACATCGTCGAGCTTGTTCTCACCCACCGCGAAACAGCCCTGGCTGCGCCCGAGCTTGCCGTGCGCGCGGATCATGTCGTCATTCGCATACCACGCGCTATGGACCACGACCGCGCGGTCCAGCGCATTGTTGTTGGTCGTATCGAGCCCGATCAACCGCTGCGAACGGCCATGCTTGCCGACGTAATAGTCGTCGGTGAGAAAGGCGCCCTCGCTCGACGCATTGGACCCGAAGGCGTTCGAAAACCGCTCGGCAAAGCCGGTATGGTGCGGGTCGGAACCCGAGCCGTGAGCGACCAGCAGCTTCGAGGCCTTGCCATCGATCACGTCGAGAAAATGCATGCGCATCTCGGAAGATGGCGCGTCGAAATCGACTATCGCGATGCGATCATGGGCCTTGATCAGCTTCGAATGCCGATCGAGCGAGGCGAGCGCCTTGCGCAGCAGCTTGGGATCGACGGTGAAGAATGCCGAACGCGCAGCGGCGGGACGCGCTTCGACCAGCTTCGGCGGTGCCGGAATACGCACGGGCGCTGGCGGCGCCAACGGCCCGAGCGATCTCGAGGTGGACTGCGCCAGCGCGCCGATTCCAACGGCCGCGCTTCCGGCCATGAGCATACGCCTGCTCAATCGGGAGGATTCTTCCGTCATGAGCCCGATATGGGGTTTCTCGAGGAAACTTCAAATCGGACCATATCCGTTACGGATATGCCTTGGGCCATTTTCGCGAGGGCTTTTCAGATCGAGCGGCGCGGATCGCTGCCGTCCCAGGCTGCCGCCGCGTCCTTGATCATGGCAAACAACTCGACCATCGGCGGCAGCGGTGCGATTACCTCGATCAGAGGGCTGAGGCCGTTGCGCGCGGTATCGAGATAGGCGAAGCGCGACAGCGGCAGGCGGCCTTCCAGCAGCACGGGCACGCCGTCCGCCCGTGCCTGTGCCAGCGTGGCCTCGTAGTCATCGATCCAGGTGCCGTAGTGATGCACGCCGCTTTTGCCGCTTTCCAGGAAATCGCGGTAGGTGGACGGCGCCGCGCCGGGCTGGATCAGTTCGATCATCGTGTCGCCGCTGTAGCTGATCGAGACGCCGCCGAAGATCGGTTCGTCCAGCGATGCAGGGCTGTCGGCGACGGAAAGTTCCTCGAAGGGAAGGGGGATCGGGAAGTCGTAGAACGGTCCGACTCCCATCGATTTCGTCCAGTGCTCGACCGCTTCGTCGATGTCGGGGACGACGTAGGCGATCTGGAAAATCCTGCCATAGATGCGGCTCATCTCGGTCACTCTCCCGCTATGCCGCGTTCCCGCGTCCGGTCGGCACGGGTGGTCGCGATCCTTCTTGAAAAACATTCATGACTGTTTTCTACTGAATGTCCACCCCGAGGGTGAGTCGGACATGAGAGACGGCCGCCCGGTGGATCCCAGAGGAGAGGGATGACCATGATGAAGCTCGATTTCGACGACTGGAACATCCATGTCGGCACGCCGCATCCGTTCAACGCGCGCGTCTCGCCCGCGATCGACAACGGCACCGAGCGGCCCGACCCGCGCCGCTACCACGACCGCGCCTTCATGCGCGAGGAGTGGGAGAAGGTCTTCGCCAGGAGCTGGCTGCTGGCCGGGCCTGCATCCGACATTCCGGAGTCGGGGGACTTCTTCACTTTCGATGTCGGTCCCGAGAGTTTCATCGTCGTGCGCGGCGACGACGGCGCGATCCATGCGCACTACAACGTCTGTCCGCATCGCGGCAGCCGCCTCGTGACGTCGGACTTCGGCTCGCTCGACCGCTTCACCTGCCCGTTCCATTCGTGGAAGTTCGACCTCGAGGGCCGTAACGTCGCGGTCACCGATCCGGAGACGTTCCGGCCCGAAGTGCTTTGCCACGACCGCAATCTCACCTCAGTTCGTTGCGAGGTGGCGGTGGGGCTGGTGTTCATCTGCATGGACCCGCAGGTCGAGCCGCTGAAGCAATGGCTGGCGCCGATCCTGCCGCATCTGGAACTCTACGACATCGATCGGATGTACGTGGTGCAGCACCGCCGCTCCGACTGGGGGGCGAACTGGAAGGGAGGAGTGGATGCCTTTGCGGAAATCTACCACCTCCACGCCGTGCACCCGCAGACCCAGTGCCTGATGGACGACCGCACGCAGATCGACCTCTGGCCCGGCGGCCTCTCGCGACAGTTCGTGCCTTTCGCGCAGCCGGCCGCGCGCTACGGCGATCAGGAGACGGTTAACCCCGGCATCCAGTCGATGCTGCGCGATGCGGGTATCGATCCCGAGACTTACAACGGCACCGCCGCAGAGACGCGCCGCGCGGTGCAGCAGGCCAAGCGCCGTCGTTCCGCAGACCTCGGGCTCGGCTATGACCGCTTCAGCGACAGCCAGCTCAGCGATTCCGTCGTCTACGGGCTGTTCCCCAATGCCCAGATAGGATGCCATCCGGAGGCGATTTTCCTCCATCGTTTCCTGCCGCACGCGAGCGACCCGAACCAGTTCACTTACGACACCTGCATCCTCTACCGCCATGTCGATGCACCCGGTTACAGCGCTCCGGCGTGGATGGGGCTGGGGGAGGACACCGACCTGTCCGGTGGCACCCGGCCTGAGATCGTCCACACCGGCCTTGGCGAGCCGCCGGGGCTGGGCGAAGTGCTGGACCAGGACTCCGACCTCCTGCCCATCGTGCAGGCGGGCGCCCGCTCGCGCGGTTTTCGGGGACCGCTGTGGAGCGAGCAGGAAGGCCGCCTGCGCCACTTCCACGCCGAACTCGACCGCCGGATGGAGGCAGGCGTATGAACTACGATCCGCGCAGCTGGGCCGTCCACAAGGGCTCCGATCACCCGTTCGACCAGCCCGCCCCGGCGATCGACAACGGCACCGCACGCCCTGATCCCGCGCGCTACACCTCGCCCGAATTCTTCGCCCGCGAACTGGACGAGGTCTTTGCCCGCACCTGGCTGCTCGCCGCGCCGTCCAGCGATATTCCCGAGCCCGGCGACTGGGTGAAGTTCGATACCGGGCCGGAGAGTTTCATCGTCGTGCGACAGGCGGACGGCTCGGTCGCGGCGCACTACAACGTGTGCCCGCACCGGGGCAGCCGCCTCGTCACCGGAGAGATGGGCAGCCAGGACAGCTTCACCTGTCCGTTCCACTCGTGGCGTTACGGGATCGATGGGCACAACCAGAAGGTGACCGACGCCGAGACCTTCCGCCCCGAAGTGCTCTGCCATGGCACCGACCTGACCTCGGTTCGCGCGGAGGAAGCGGCGGGCCTCGTGTTCATCAACATGGACGAAGGCGCGCGGCCGCTGGCCGAGTTTCTCGCACCGATCCTGCCGATGCTGGAGACTTACGGCATGGACCGGATGCACGTCGTCCAGCATCGCCGGTCGGACTGGGCGGCGAACTGGAAGGGCGGGATCGACGCTTTCTACGAGAGCTATCACCTCCACGCGATCCATCCGCAGACGATGGGAGTGATCGACGACCGCACGCACATCGACCTTTTCCCGCACGGCCTCTCTCGCCAGTTCGTGCCGATGGCACAGCCCAACTCGCACTTCCCCGATCAGGAGAGGATCAATCCCGGTATCGCCATGCTGCTGGCCGACGCGGGCGTCGATCCGGACAGCTTTACCGGCACCGCCATGGAAAGCCGCGCCGCGGTGGCCCATGCCAAGCGCGAAAGGGCGGCGCGGATCGGGCTGGACTATTCGCACTTCTCCGATGCGCAGCTGACCGATGCGACGATCTTCGGGATATTTCCCAATACCCAGATCGGCTGCCACCCCGAGGCGGTGTTCCTCCATCGCTTCAAGCCGCACGCCAGCGATCCGGAGCAGTTCACGTACGAGACCACCATCCTTTACCGCCACGTCGATGCCCCCGGCTACGGTGCGCCGGGCTGGATGGGGCTGGGCGCGGACGTCGACGTGACGGGCGCGACGCGGCCCGAAGTGGTCCATACCGGGCTCGGCGAACCGCCGGGTATGGGCGAGGTTCTGGATCAGGACTCCGACCTGCTGCCGATCGTTCAGGCGGGCGCGCGTTCGCGGGGATTCCGTGGCCCGCTCTGGGGCGAGCAGGAAGCGCGGCTAAGGCATTTCCATATCGAACTGGATCGTTGGCTGGAAGGTTAGACGGTATAAATGTTCCGGTTATGATCCGGTGACGGATTGACACCCGGCGCGGCGGCGGCAAGGAGGCGCGGATGGAACAGCCTCTCTATCGCCGCATGATGCCGTCGCCGGTGGGCGAACTCACGCTGGTGGGCGGCGACGCCGGGCTGGTCGCGGTGCTGTGGGAGAATGATCGGCCGGACCGGGTTCCCCTCGGCCCGCTGATCGACGAGCAGCATCCGGTTCTGGCGGCCACGCAGACACAGCTGCGCGAATACTTCGCGGACGGGCGACGCGTGTTCGACCTGCCGCTGGATTTCCGGGGCACGGAGTTCCAGCGCAAAGTCTGGGCCGCACTGCTGGAAATTCCCTTCGGCGAAACGCGAAGCTACGGCGAGATCGCGCGCGGGTTCGGCACTCCGGGTGCAAGCCGCGCGGTCGGCGCGGCGAACGGGCGCAACCCCATCTCGATCATCGCGCCGTGCCACCGGGTGATCGGCAAGAGCGGCAACCTCACCGGTTTCGCCGGCGGCATCGAAGCGAAAGCCTGGCTGCTGGCGATGGAGGAAGGGCAGCCGCTCCTGCTCTGACCGGTCAGAACGGCCTGATCGTCACGCCGTTGTCGATGACAAGCTCCGCGCCGGTGATGAAGCGGGATTCGTCCGAGGCGAGAAACAGCACCAGCGCCGCCACGTCCTTGGGATGGCCCGGCGTACCGGAAGGCAGGACGCCGTCCGGGATTTCCTTCGGCTTGTCGAGGCGGCCTTCGGCGGTCTGCACCATCGGCGTCTCGATCGCGCCGGGATGCACCGAGTTGCAGCGGATCTTGTAGCCCTTTTCCTGGCACATCACCGCGACCGACTTGGTCATCGCCCGCACCGCGCCCTTGGCGGCGGAATAGGCGAAGAAGATCGGATAGCCGAGCAGGGCGCCGGTCGAACTCATGTTGACGATGGAGCCGCCGCTCCCCTTGTTCATGAGCGGGATCGCGTGCTTGCAGCCCAGGAACACGCCGTCGGTCATGATCGCGCTGACCCAGCGGAACTGTTCGAGCGTGGTGTCCTCGACATCGGCGCTGAGCACCACGCCCGCATTGTTCACCAGCACGTCCAGCCGCCCGAAGCGCGCCTCGATTTCCTGCATGACGGAAATCCATTGGGCTTCGTTCGCCACGTCGAGCGCCATGGCCAGCGCGCCATTGCCGATGCGGTCGGCAACGGCGAGCGCGGTTTCCAGCTTCACGTCGGTGACGACCACGGTGGCGCCTTCACGGGCGAGCGCCTCGCAGTCCGCCGCTCCCAGCCCCGAGCCGCCGCCGGTGACCAGCGCGACTTTGCCTTCAACCCGGCCCATTCATCTCTCCTACTATTATAACGCTTCGTCATTGCGAGCGTAGCGAAGCAATCCAGCGCGGCATTCAACTGCCCTTGATTGCTTCGCTACGCTCGCAATGACGATCGGCGAGGGCGGAGGGCGGCAGTCACGCCGCCCCATCCTCGCTGAAATATTCCGGCATTCCGGCGGGCCAGATCACGCCCCACTGGGCCTGCCCACCGTCCATGATGATGAGGTCGCCGTTGATGAACCGCGCCGCCGGCGAGGCGAGGTAGGCGATCGCCTCGGCCACGTCCCAGGCATTGCCGCGCATCCGCATCGGGTTGGCCTTGTGGAAGCGGGCGAGCGCTTCCTCCGGGTACATGCGGAAGCCCTCGGTCTCGATCACGCCGGGGCCGATGCAGTTGACGCGGATATTCCATTGCGACCACTCGGTGGCGAGCGTCTTGGAGAGGTAGATCACCCCCGCGCGCGCCGCGCAGGTGTGCGCCGCCTGCGGCATCCCGCGCTCGACGTTCGCCACGATGTTGACGATGTTGCCCGGCTTGCCGTCCTCACGCCAGCGCTTGGCGGCTTCCTGCATCATCCACCAGGTCCCGTTGAGGTTGGTGTCGATCACCGCCAGCCAGCCCTTGCGGGTGAAGTCTATGGCGTCCTGCGGGAACTGCCCGCCCGCGTTGTTGACCAGCGTATCGAGCCCGCCGAAGTGATCGTGGACGGTGCCGATCAGCGCCTCGACGCCTTCGGGATCGCGGATGTTGGTCGATACGGCGAGGACTTCGCTGCCGACCACTTCGCGCACGAGGCCCACGGTGGTCTGCAGCTTTTCCAGATCGCGCCCGCAGATCGCGACGTTGGCGCCGAGCTTCGCCGCGAGGAACGCCGCCGCCTTGCCCATGCCGCTTCCCGCGCCCGTAATCAACACCGTCTGCCCGGCAAGCATGTCGTCACGGTAGATCGTGGACTGCTGGCGCAGCGCCTCTTCGTCGAGGCCGCGCGCGGGGCGGTCAGGCCCGTCGTCCTCGGGGCGGAAGGTCTTGGCGGTGAAGGTTCTGCCAGTGGGAGTGTTGGGCGCGCTCAAATCTCTTGTCCTCACGAATCGGGACAGAGGCCGACTTGCGCCGCATTGATCCTCTGCCCGCCGCCACGGTAGCGGTGAGCGATCAAAAAGACAAACAAGATTGTTTTTACGAAGCGGTGGCACCCTTGTGCCACGGCATCAGCGCGCGGATCTGGTTCTCCAGATGGGTGAGCATCGCCGGGACCTTGGCCTTGTCCATGGCGCCGGTCTGGACCGCGATGGCCATGCCTTCGAGGATCGTCTGCGACAGGTTCATTGCCATGTCGAACTCGACGGGGGCATCGCGCCATTCGGGGAAGAGGGCATCGGCCTGCGCGTTGAACCGCTCGCGAAACTCCTCCTGCAGCGGGAACAGGATCGCACCGAGGTCCTTGTCGGTCCGCGCGGCAACGGCGAGTTCGTGGAAGGCGATGAAGCCGGGCTTCTGCACTTGTGCCCAGTAGACTTCCACCAGCGTATCGACGTCGTGCTCCTCTGGCTTCTCGGCGGCGCGGCGGAAGGCGCGCAGGCGCTTTTCGTGCAGTTCGATGATCGTCGCCTTGATGAGCGCGGCGCCGTTCTCGAAGTGGTGCATCATCGCTCCGCGCGAGAGGCCCGCCTCCTCGGCCACGCGCGGGGTCGTGGTGTTGGCGTAGCCGTGCCTGACGAGGCAGCGCACCGTCGCATCGATCAGCCGCGCGCGCGTCTGTGCCGCCTTGGTCGCCTGCAGGGTCGTGCCGCCATTCTTTGCGGGAGACGCCTTGGGAGCGGCAGGCTTTGCAGTTCGGGTCGTGCGGGTGCGCGAAAGGGCCATGTGATTCGCCTGAAATTGCTGTCGGCAGTGATTGCGGATTCGATCCGCTTACGCCTTCGATTGCCCGTTAGGCAAGCACCTGAAAGGCCCGGATCGCGGCCATTCCTGCGGATATCGCCCCGCTGCCATCACCTTGCAGTGCCCACAAACAAAACAGACATGACTGATTGTATTTTTCCCGCCGCTTGATAAGCTGGCGTCAAACACAGTTCGCATGATCGGGCGCTTTGCCGCGCGATCTGATAAGAGCACAGGACATGGGAGAGCGGGAATGGGCGATAGGCCGATCCTGACTATGGGCGAGATGGTGCGATCCTCGGCAGGCAAGTTCGGGGACCGCGATGCGATCGTACTGCCGGACCGGCGGCTGACGTACACCGAACTGAACGAGGCGGCGCGCAGCTGGGCACGGGCGTTTGTGGCGATGGGCGTGAAGCCCGGCGACAACGTCGGTCTGCTGCTGCCGACTTGCGTGGACTTCATCACCGCGTTCTACGGCATCACCATGGCGGGCGCCGTCGCGGTGCCGGTCAACGCGCGGTATCAGGCGGGCGAACTGGGCTTCGTCGCCGCCGACGCGGACCTCGTGACGATCATCACCATCGGCAAAGTCGCTGACGGTCTCGATTTCAGCGCACGTCTCGAAGCGGCGCTGCCCTCGCTGACGCAGGCGGAGGACCCCTGGGCGCTTGCCTTGCCCGAGGCGCCCCGCCTGCGCAGCATCGTGTGCCTGGACGACCGGTGCGCGCCTTACCTTGTTTCCGCCCGCGCGGCGCTGGGGGCGGGGCTTGAGACGCCCGAGGCCGAAGTGGATGCGCTGATCGACGCCGTCTCGCCGCAGGATACGGCGATGATCCTCTATACATCGGGCACCACGGCCAATCCCAAGGGCGCGATGATCAGCCACCGTGCGCAAGTGGCGAACAGCCGCAACCTCGGCGTGCGGTATGAATGCACCAGCGATGACAAGGTCTGGTCGCCGCTGCCGATCTTCCACATCGCCGGCATCCTGCCGATGACGATGATCCTCGACCTCGGCGGCGTCTACATGACGATCCCGCGCTTCGATGCGGGGGTGGGGCTGGCGATGCTGGGCAAGGAGGGCGCGACGATCGCCTATCCCAGCTTCGTCACGATCATGCAGGACCTGATCACCCATCCGACCTTCAAGGATACCGACCTGTCGAAGCTGCGGGTGATGAACTCCAACTTCGCGGTCCAGCCCGAATGGATCAAGCTGGCGGTGGCGGAGGCCATGCCGCACACGATACAGGTCGGCACTTACGGGCTGACGGAAGGCGCGGGCACCGTCTCCACCAGCCGCCTCTCCGACAACTACGAGGTGCGTACCGGCCGCTGCGGGGTGCCGCTGGACGAATGGCAGGTCCGTATCGTCGATCCTGAAACGGGTCTCGATTGCGGCCCTTCCGAGCAGGGCGAGATCGTGCTGGGTGGCCCGAACATCCTCAAGGGCTACTACAACGCCCCCGAGAAGACCGCCGAGGCCATTCGCGACGGCTGGTTCTTCTCCGGTGACATCGGCTCGATCGACGCGGACGGCAACGTCATGTTCCATGGCCGCACCAAGGACATGCTCAAGGTCGGCGGCGAGAATGTCGCGGCGGCCGAGATCGAGGCCATGCTGCAGACTCACCCGGCGGTGAAACTGGCGCAAGTCGTCAGCCTGCCGGACGACCGCTACTCCGAAGTCCCTGCCGCCTTCGTCGAACTCGCCGAGGGCGAGAGCGCCAGCGAGCAGCAACTGATCGACCACTGCAAGGGCCGCATCGCCAGCTTCAAGATCCCGCGTCATGTGCGCTTCGTCGCGGAGTGGCCGATGTCGACCTCCAAGATCCAGAAGTTCCGCCTGCGCGAAGGGCTGATCGCGGAGTTGCAGGCGGTTTGAAACCGAAAATAAAAAAGGCAGTCGTGCTTGTCTTTTTTATTGCATCGTCCGGGCCGGGGCGCTTACAGTCCTCTCAAGACTTCAAGGCCGCACTCCGACTCCGCGGCCATACGGAACAAGGAAGAAGCGAATGGATCTGGGACTGGCGGGCAAGAAGGCGATCCTCGTCGGCGCGGCGCGCGGCATCGGTTACTCGGTGGCCGAAGTCCTGGCGCGCGAGGGTTGCGACATCGCGCTCACCGCGCGCAGCGAGGACAGCGTCAAGGACGCCGTCGCCAACCTTTCGAAGTACGGCACCAAAGTCGTCGGCAAGGCCGTCAACGCCAAGCAGCCCGAGGAATACAAGGCCTGGATCGACTGGGCGATCGAAGCGCTCGACGGTGTCGATATCCTCGTCCCCTTCACCTCGGCCGGTGGCGGCATGGGCAGCGAGAAGTACTGGTACAACGCCTTCGAGACCGACGTGATGGGCGTGGTCCGTGCGGTCGAGGGCGTGATCGAAAAGATGACCGAGCAGCAGCGCGGCGCGATCGTCCTGCTCGGCTCGACCTCGGTGGGCGAGGCGATGGGCGGTCCGCAGGCCTACAACGCGATGAAGGCCAGCCTCGTCACCTGGGGCAAGCAGCTGGCGCTGTGGCACGGCAAGAACGGCATCCGCGTCAACGTCGTCTCCCCCGGTCCGATCGAGTTCGAGGGCGGCAACTGGGACATGATCAAGGGTACGATGGAGAAGTTCTACGCTTCCCAGCTTCGCCAGCAGCCGTCGGGCCGCCTCGGCCGTCCGGAGGAAGTGGCCAAGGCCATCGCCTTCCTCGCCAGCGACGCGGCCAGCTGGTGCAACGGGTCGCACCTCGTCGTCGACGGGGGCTTCACCAACAGGACGCACTTCTGATGAAGCCGCATGTCATGGGCTGGGACCGGGCGTCGATGGACGTCAAGCGCGTCGTCGACGTGTTTCGCGTCGATCCCGAGTCCGTGGGCAACGGCACCCCGACCGAGCGTGCGCCCGATCCGGAACTGGGCACCGACATAATCCCCGCTGCGCGTTACTACTCGCCGGAATTCATGAAGCTGGAGTGGGAGCGCGTCTGGACGAAGGTGTGGCTGCTCGGCGGCCGCTCCGACGATCTGAAGGAACCGGGCGACTACATCTGCACCGACATAGGCAAGGAATCCGTGCTGATCGTGCGGCAGGCCGACGGCTCGATCCGTGCCTTCCCGAACGTCTGCCTCCATCGCGGCAACCGCCTCCGCCCCGAAGGGCGCGGCAATGCCGAGAAGTTCCAGTGCATGTACCACCACTGGACTTACGGCCTCGATGGCAAGCTCGAGCATATCCCGGACTTGTGTACTTTCGTGCAGGGCGGCCCGGGCGGCATGAAGCTGACGCCGCTGCCCTCTGTCGAGTGGAACAGCTTCGTGTGGTTCTCGCTCGATCCGAACGTCGAGCCGTTCGACGACTTCATCGATCCGCTGAAGCGCCACCTCGAACCCTATCACCCCGAGCGGATGGCATGGATGCGCGACATCACCGTCGAGTGGGACTGCAACTGGAAAACTTCGGTCGATGCCTTCAGCGAGACTTACCACGTCCAGGGCATCCACCCGCAGCTCAAGTGGTATCTCGATGACGTCAACGTCCAGATCGACTGCTACGGCAAGCACAACCGCTATCTGATCCCCTTCGCGGCGATATCCCCGCGCGTGGCGATGCCGAGCCAGATCCCGCCCGCGATCCACGAGATCATGGTGCATGCGGGGATGGACCCGGCCGAATACGAAGGCCGCGTCTCCGACATCCGCCGCGACGTGCAGTTGTTCAAGCGCGAGCATGGCGCGGCGCAGGGCAAGGACTATTCCGAACTCAATGACGAGCAACTGACCGACGACTACCACTACACGATCTTCCCGAACGTGTCGGTGAACGTCCACGCGGACGACGTCATGCTGTTCCGTCAGCGCCCGCACGCCACCGACCCGAACAAGATGTACTACGACATCTGGATGTTCGGCCTCGTCCCCGAGGGTGAGGAATGGCCGGAGCGGGTCCGCCATCAGCGCTTCAAACACGGCGACAAGACCATCGGTCAGGTGCTCGATCAGGATGCCTTCAACCTGCCGACGGTGCAGACGGGCATGCAGTCGGACTTCTTCCCCGGCCTGCACATCGGCGATCAGGAACTGCGCATCCGCCACTTCCACAAGGTGCTGGACGACTACATCTACACGCACGGGAAGGGGCCGGATGACTTGTGACAAGGACGTCGTCCCGGACTTGATCCGGGACCGCTGGCCGAGCGTCACCCAACCCTCGGCAGGGCGCGCCTAAAGACAGCCACCGGTCCCGGATCAAGTTCGGGACGACGATTTAAGAACACCAACGGGAGCAGCGGCGATGCAACTGAACCGCGACGAACTGATGGGCGCCTATCGCGGGATGAAGACCATCCGCGAATTCGAGGAACGCCTGCACGAAGAGATCAAGACCGGCGAGATCGGCGGCTTCACGCACCTCTACGCCGGGCAGGAAGCGGTTGCCGTGGGCATCTGCGACCAGCTGACCGTGGACGACAAGATCGTCTCCACCCATCGCGGCCATGGCCATTGCATCGCCAAGGGCTGCGACGTGAAGGGAATGATGAAGGAAATCTACGGCCGCGCTGGAGGTCTCTGCAAGGGCCGCGCGGGCTCGATGCACATCGCCGACCTCGAAGTGGGGATGCTCGGCGCGAACGGCATCGTCGGCGGCGGTGCACCGCAGGCGGTGGGCGCCGCGATCGCCGCGCGCATCGACGGCAAGGGCAGGGTGGGCGTGACTTTCTCCGGCGACGGCGCCTGCAATCAGGGCACCACCTTCGAGGCGATGAACCTGGCCGTCGTGACCAAGGTTCCGGCGATCTTCGTCTTCGAGAACAACCATTATTCCGAGCACACCGGCGATGCCTACGCCGTGGGCACCAGCAAGGACATCGCCAGCCGCGCCGAGGGCTTCGGGATGAAGGCCTGGCGCGCCAATGGCTGCGACTTCTTCGAGACTTACGCGGCTTTCACGGAACTTCTCGAATATGTCCGCGCCGGCAATGGCCCCGCCGCGATCGAGCTGGATACCGAGCGCTACTACGGCCACTTCGAGGGCGATCCGCAGCGCTATCGCGGCAAGGGTGAACTCGACCGCATCCGTGCCGAGCGGGACTGCCTCAAGGCCTTTCGCGCCCGCGTCACCGGCGCCGCTCTGCTGACCGACGCCGATCTCGATGCGGTCGACGCCGAAGTGCTCGCCCTGATCGAAGAGGCCGTGGCAGAGGCGCGTGCCGACGAGCAGCCCGATCCCGCCACTGTCGCCGACGACGTCTACGTCGAATATTACTGAGGAACCGCAGATGGCCATCATGAACATCCGCGAGGCGATCGTCTCGACGCTGCACGCGGAAATGGAACGCGATTCCGACATCATCCTGCTCGGCGAGGACGTGGTCGGCGGCAACGGCACCGCCGGCGGCCCCGAGGCGATCGGCGGCATCTGGGGCACCAGTCCGGGGCTCTGGAAGAAGTTCGGGCCGGAGCGCGTGATCGACACCCCCATCAGCGAAAGCGCCATTATCGGCGCGGCGGCGGGCGCGGCGCTTTCGGGCAAGCGGCCGGTGGCCGAACTGATGTTCGCGGACTTCGTGGGCGTCAGCCTCGACCAGATCTGGAACCAGATGGCCAAGTTCCGCTACATGTTCGGCGGCAAGACCAAGTGCCCCGCCGTGGTGCGGCTGGTCTACGGCGCGGGCATGCAGACGGCGGCGCAGCACAGCCAGTCGGTCTATGCGATGCTGACGGCGATGCCCGGCCTCAAGGTGGTGCTGCCCACCACCCCGGCCGACGCCAAGGGCCTGCTGACCGAGGCATTGCGCGGCGACGATCCGGTGATGTTCTTCGAACACAAGACGCTTTACGGCGTGAAGGGCGAAGTGCCCGAGGGCGACCACCGCCAGCGCTTCGGCGAAGCGCGCGTGGTGCGCGAGGGTGGCGACGTCACCGTGGTCGCCTGCGGGCGCATGGTGAACTTCTCGGAAAAAGCCGGCGACAAGCTGGCGGCGGACGGCATCGGCATGGACCTGCTTGATCTGCGCACTACCAGCCCGCTGGACGAGGACGCGATCCTGGAATCGGTGGAGCAGACAGGCCGCCTCGTCGTGGTGGACGAAAGCCCGCCGCGCTGCAGCCTTGCCGCCGACATCGCCGCGATGGTGACCGAGCGCGCCTTCACCAGCCTGAAGGCCCCGCCCGCGATGGTGACCGCGCCGCACAGCCCGATCCCCTTCGCCCGCAATCTGGAGCGCGCCTGGGTGCCTTCGCCGCAGAAGATCGAGGATGCGGTGCGCCGCGTCCTCGCCTTCCGCTGAGGGGAGGGCACATGGCAAAGCTCACGCCCTTCACGATGCCCAAGTGGGGCATCGAAATGGCCGAAGGAACGATCGCCGACTGGATGGTGGCTGAAAACGCCCCGTTCGAACGCGGCGCCGTGCTCACGCTGGTCGAGACCGACAAGATCACCAACGAGATCGAGGCGGAAAAGGACGGCCGCTTCGTGCGCATTCTCGCCGAAGCCGGGCAGACCTACCCGGTCGGCGCGCTGCTGGCGGTGCTGAGCGACGGCGGCGAAGCCAGCGCGGCAGAGATCGACGCGGTGATCGCGGCGTTCACGCCGTCCGAAAGTGGCTTCGGGCCTGATGGTGACGATGCTGCACCCGCACCTGCCGTGGAACCGGAGAGGCCCGCTACGCCCGCCGCGCCGCCGGTGCCCGAGGGCCTTGCCATCAGCCCCGCTGCGCTGGCGGAGGCGCAGCGCCTTGGCGTCGATTTGGCCACCGTCACCGGCACGGGCCGGGGTGGCCGCATCTTCGCGCAGGACGTGCATCAGGCCGCGCGGCCCGAGGCGCAGCCGCAGCTTTTCGGCGTCTTCGCGGCGACGCCGGACAGCCCGGTGCTCTCCACTCCTGTCGCCCGCCGTCTCGGCGCGCTGCACGGGTTGGACCTCGCCACGATCAAGGGCTCCGGCGCGCGCGGCAAAGTGCGGCGTGACGACGTGCTGGCGATCTTCCAGCAGGCCGCCCCGACACCCGCGCCCCCTCCGGCGCCCGCCAGCGCGGCCCCGGCCCCCGTCGTGGCAGCGCCCGCACCGCGTCCGGCATCGGGCAATGTCGATGTCATGCCGATGTCCTCGATGCGCCGGACCATCGCGCGCAGGCTCACTGAGGCTAAGCAGCAGATCCCGCACTTCTACGTACGTCGCCGCGTCCGTGCGGACCGTCTTCTGGCGCTGCGCACTTCGCTGGGGTCGGACAAGCCCAGCGTCAACGACTTCATCGTCAAGGCCTGCGCGCTGGCGCTGATGGAAGTGCCAGCCGTCAACGTGCAGGTCCACGGTAACGACATCCACCGCTTAGGCTCGGCCGATATTGCGGTGGCGGTGGCGACCGAGAAGGGCCTCGTCACCCCGATCGTCTTCGGGGCCGACGATCTCTCCGTGGCCGAGATCGGGAGTGTGATGAAGGGCCTCGCCCAGCGTGCCCGCAGCGGCAAGCTGAAGCCCGAGGAATTCATCGGCGGCAGCTTCTCGCTCTCCAACCTCGGCGGGTTCGGGGTCGAACAGTTCGACGCCATCATCAACCCGCCGCAGGGCGCGATCCTGGCGGTCGGCACCGCGCGGCCCGAGCCCATCGACGACGACGGCGCGATCCGCATCGTGCCGGTGCTGCACCTTTCGCTCTCGTGCGACCACCGCGCGATCGACGGGGCCGACGGTGGCCGCTTCATGGCCGCGCTGGCGAACCTCATCGAACAGCCCCATTTGCTCTGACGGAAAAGAAACGATGAACTTCAAGCTGACCGAAGACCAGCTCCAGCTGCAGGAAGCCGCCCGCACCTTCGCCCGCGCCGAACTGCCCGCCATCGCCGCCCAGCTGGAACGCGACAACAAGCCGCCCAGCCGCGCGCTGGTCAAGCGCTATGCCGAGATGGGCTTTCTGGGCATCAACGTGTCGAGCGAACTCGGCGGTCTGGGCCTCGGCAACATCGAGGCGCTGATCGTGCTGGAGGAATTCGGCAAGATCTCCTCGGCGGTCGGCTTCCCGATCTTCGAAAGCTCGGTCGGTCCGGTGCGCGCCATCGAGCACTTCGCCTCCGATACCCTGAAGAAGCGCGTGGTTCCCGCCGTCTGCTCGGGTGACATGGTCGTCGCTGTCTCCATGTCCGAACCGGACGCGGGCAGCGCGCTGACCGACCTCAAGACCAAAGGCGTGGTCAAGGGCGACAAGCTCATCATCAACGGCACCAAGCGGTGGTGCTCGGGCGGCGGCCACTCGGACGCCTATGTCGTCTACTGCCGTCTTTCGGACGATCCGGGCGCCAAGGGCATCGGCGCGGTGCTGGTGGAAAAGGACGCGCCGGGCATCTCGTTCGGCCCGAACGAGGAACTGATGGGTTTCCGCGGCGTGCCGTCGTCGGACATCAACTTCGACGATTGTGAAGTGCCGCTCGACAATATCATCGTGCAGGCGGGCGGCGGCTTCAAGAAGCTGATGGAAGCCTTCGACCTCGAACGCTGCGGCAATGCCACGATGTCGCTGGCGCAGGCCTCGGGCGCGCTGGAGGACGTCAGCGTCTACGTTCAGGAGCGCAAGCAGTTCGGCAAGCCGATCGCCGAATTCCAGGCGGTGCAGATCAAGCTGGCCGAGATGCAGATGAAGATCGAGGCAGCGCGCCTGCTGATCTGGCGCGCTGCCTCGCTGGCCGAGGACGGCCTGCCTTCGGTGCTGCACAGCTCCACCGGCAAGTGCTTCGCCAACACCATCGCGCGTGAGGTGACGGGCGATGCGATGCAGCTGATGGGCGCCTATGGTTATTCCAAGGAGTTCCCGATGGAGCGCCGCCTGCGGGACTCGTGGGGCTGGGGCATCGCGGGCGGGGCGATCGATATCCAGAAGGTCAATATCGCCGGGGCCATGCTTGGTCGGCGGTTCGACCAGCGGCGGTGAGGCACGTGAGGCCGAGCAGGCGTCATCCCAGCGAAGGCTGGGACCGCTGGCAAGGAACAGCCCACCCGTCAGAATGACGCCCTGCCGATGGATGGGCGAGGCAAGGCCAGCGGTCCCAGCCTTCGCTGGGATGACGGTTTAAGCTGGGATAATGGTTCAAAGAGCCATGAGGGGGTGGCCCGGCACCCGCGCTTCTAGCGTGCGGTGCCGGCCATCCGCTCCCTCGCGCCGCGCGTATAGACGAGGTTGATGCTGGTGAAGGTTACTGCCTCGGTGCCGTCCTCCAGCACCACGGCGTAGCGGGTCATCGCGGTGCCCCGATCGGTGCGGGTCTTCGAGGGTTCGAGGCTGACGATCTCGCTGGTGACGTGGATCGTGTCCCCGGCACGGATCGCGCGCTTCAGGCGCAGTTCGTCCCAGCCCACGCCGCAGACCCAGTCGATGTCCCAGTTGATCTCGTGATCCATTTGCCGCCACAGCGCGAGGACGTGGATGCCGCTGGCCACCACTTCGCCGAAGACAGACTGCGCGGCGCTCTCGGGATCGGTGTGGAACCACTGCGGATCGTACTTGCGCGCGAACTCCAGGATTTCCTCCTGCGTCACGGTGCGCGGCGAGGAGCGGCGGAATTCGCCGAGTTCGAGATCCTCGAAAGTGCGATGGGGTTTCGCGGGAGTGAACGGCTTGCAGGTCACAGCTTTCCTTCGCGTTTCTCTTCCAGCATCCGGGCGAGGCCCTGCTGGCTGACAGTGGCGACGAGCGTGCCGTCGCGGCGGAAGATGTTGCCCCGGCCAAGCGCCAGCGCGTCGGTGGCAGCGGGGCTGTCGAGGGCATAGAGCATCCACTCGTCCACGCGGAATGCGTCGTGGAACCAGATCGCATGGTCAAGGCTGCTGCTCTGCAGGAAGTCGTTCGCCCAGCCTATCCCCAGCGGCCCGAGCGCGGTGTGGAAGATGTGCAGGTCCGAGGCATAGGCAAGCAGGCATTGATGGACGTGCAACGGGCCGTCGATCCTGCCGTTGAAGCGGAACCAGAAGTTGCGCGTCGCCGGACGCACCTTGCGCTCGTCGAAGGGGAAGAAGCCGATCGGGCGCCAGTCCACCTGCTGTCGGCGGCGCCAGAACGGCCGGTGCCGCTCGGGCAGGCGATCACCGTAGTCCGCTACCAGCTCGGCAAGGCTGACAAGGTTTTCGGGCGGCGGCGCGTCGGGCATCGGAAAGGCATGGCGGGCCGAGGGCTCGGGCGCCTTGAACGAGGCCATCAGGTTGATGATCGGTGCCCCATCCTGCGTCATGCGCACGGTGCGATTGGCGAAGGTGCGCCCGTCGCTCTCGCGCGTGACGGTAAAATCGACGGCGCGGTCGGTATGGCCGGGCTGGAGGAAATAGGCGTGAAGGCTGTGCGCGGCCTTGTCTTCCGGCACCGTCAGCCGCGCGGCGGCAAGGCACTGCGACAAGGCCATGCCGCCATAGAGCCGCAGCAAGCTGCTGGGCACCGGGGCAACGCGGTAATGGTCGGCCGCGATTTCCTGGAATTGATACGCGATGCGGCGTTCGAGTTCGGGGTCGTCGATGTAGGGGGTGGTGTCGAGCAAGAAGTCCATCCAATTTCGCTGGCGGTGTTACGCAAGGGCTTCGACAAGCTCAGCCTGAGCGGATTTGAGAGCATGGCACTGCCCCCGGCCTAAAGACCGTCAGCGGTCCCGGATCAAGTCCGGGAGGACGAAGCGATCAGGCCACCGCCAGCTTCTCGAACCCGAATCCGCATTCGGGATCGACGATCTGCAGCAGTTCCACGACGTTGCCGTCGCAGTCCCGGCCATAAGTGGCCCGTGTCGCCGCTGAGCCGCCGGGCGGGCAGTTGAACTCCATGCCCAGCTCCAGGAGCCGCTCGTATTCGGCAAAGACGTCGTCGCAGTAGAGGCAGATATGGGTGATGCCCCGGTCGCACATCCGGGGGTGGACCACCTGCGGGTCGTTGCTGGCATACTCGAAGACCTCGATGTGCAGGTTGCCAAGCCGGATCATCTCGTAGCGGGCACTGCTGTCCTTCAAGCCGACCATCGTGTCTATGCGGTCGTTGCCGGGCTGCCAGCCGCCTTCCTTGCCGGCGCGCTCGAAGCCGAACCAGCGCTGGTAGTGATCGACGAACCGTTCGAGGTCAGGCGTCGATATGGCGAGGTGGTGGACGCCCCGGATCAAGCGGCCTGTCCCACTGCGGATTTGGCGGCTTTCACGGCGGAAACGATCTCGGCGTTGGTGGGATTGCGGCGCAGGGTGAGGCCGCCGTTCACTTGCAGGACCTGCCCGCTCATGAAGCAGGCATCCCCGGCTAGCCACGAAACGGCTTCGGCAATGTCCTCGCTAGTGCCGACGCGGCCAAGCGGATACTCTTTCGTAAATGTATCGATTATTGCATTGTTTTTCGATGCTTTCTCGGTCATCGGCGTGACCGTGAAACCAGGCGCGATCGAGTTGGCGCGGATGCCGCGATGGCCGAATTCGTTGGCGACGCAGCGGATCACGTGGTCGGCGCCGGCCTTGGTGCCCATGTAGGCGGCGTGGTCCTCCAGCATGATCGATGCCGTGGCGGACGAAATCTGGATCAGCGATCCGCCGTCGCGCATGACCCGCAACATGGCCTGGTAGAACAGGATCGCGCCGGTGAACTGCAACGCGGTCATCTGCTCGATCTCGGCCTTCGTGGTGTCGAGGAAGGGCTTGAGCAGGCCCCAGCCGGTGGCGTTCACGGCAATATCGACCCCGCCGTAGGTGGCCTTGGCCGTGTCGCCCAGCCGGGCAAGGCTGGCCTCGTCGGTAAGGTCACATCCGGTAACTGCCAGCCCGCCGATCTCTGCAGCGAGGTGTTCGAGTTCTTCCGCCCTGCGGCCCGCGACGATGACTGTCGCGCCATCGGCGGCAAGGCGGCGTGCGATGACCTGCGCCATGTTGTCCCGGTTCGCCGCGCCGGCGACGACGGCGATCTTTCCAGCCAGATCGGCCATGCGTGTTCTCCCGTTATCTTGTGTTCTGGTCCCGTATGGGGCGGGGCAAAGTCAGTCGCGCTGTACCCAGTCGCCCAGAACCTGCTCGACCCGCGCGTGCTCCGGCACCTGGTTGAGGCCGATGCGGCGGTCCAGTTCCTCGTGCCAGTGATAGATGCGGCGCTCCTGGTAGTTGAGCGGCATGCCCTTGAAACCCGGACTTTCAAGCGATTCCTGGATCTGGGGCGCGTACTGCAGGTCCTCGTAGAGAATGCGCTCCCAGTTGTTCAGGCGCGTGGGCCAGAGCGGGTGCGGATTCTCGGGATCGTGGTCGGGCGCGAGCCAACTGGAGACGACGCGCGTGCGCCTGGTGCCGATCGGCCAGAACTGCAGGATCGGGATGCCGGTGGGCGCGGGCGGCATGATGAAGTTGGGATAGATCTGGTAGCTGACGTTGTTCTTCGCGGGAAATTCCGTGATCGAGGGGATCTCGGGCATGCCCACAGTGCCGGGATCGACCCAGTCCGGGCGGCGGTTCGGCGTCGCCATGCGACTGTGTCCGCCCGGCCAGAGGGTGACGATCATCGCGCGGTGATCGAGAAAGCGATCCACCGTGTTGATGTGGATCGACTTGAGGTGATAAACCTCAAGAAAAGCGTCAAGCAAGACTTTGACATTGCAGTCAACTTCGTAGCTGCGGCTGTCGACGAGGCGCAGTTTTTCAAGCTCGAACTGTTCGAGCTGCTCGGCCATCGGGCCGATGTGCTCCATCAGTGGCTGGGCATCGGGATCGCGGTTGATGAAGATCAGCGACCCCAGCAACTCGCAACGTACCTGCACCAGTGAACGGCACGACATGTCGAGATCGACGAAGTCGCGCTTGTCGCGCACCGCCGTCAGCTTGCCGTCCAGCGTATAACTCCAGCCATGATAGCCGCACACGAAGCCGCGCCCTTCGCCCGCTTCCTCGGTAACAAGGGGCGCGCCGCGATGCTGGCAGGTGTTATAGAACGCCTTGACCTCGCCCTTCAGGTTGCGCGTGACGATGATCGGCACGCCCGAATTGCGGGTCAGGAACCAGGAGCCGGGATTGGGCACCTGATCGGTGTGGCCGGCGTAGAGCCACGCCCGGTCCCACATCATCTCCCTTTCGAGGCGGAGGAACTCAGCGTCGGTGTAGCGGGTGCCGGGGATATCGGGCAGCTTCGGAAAGCCTTCCGGCGGCCCCTTGCGATCCCGCTCGTAGTCCATGCGCGCGAAATCGTTTTCGGGGGTTTGATCTGTGACCAGATCGAGCATCGGCCTTCTCTCCCTTGCCTTGAACCGCGACGCCCTGAACTGTGACTGTCGCCGGGTCGGCCCGACCGAATCAAAAACAGACATGAATGTTTGATTCTGTCGATGTGATGCTTGCGATCCTACCTCCCGCACGATAAAACAGTCAACAGTGATTGTAATTTCACCGCCTCGACAATCGGGCGCTTCAGCCCTGACCGAACTTCGCGGCGCGCTTCTGCGCGTAGGCGGCGATGCCTTCGCGGCTGTCGGCGCTGGCGAGCGTGGCCTTGCCCCAGGCGTTGCCCATGGCGAGCGCCTGCGTAGTGTCCATGCCGGTGGACAGTTCGTAGAGTTCACGCCCGTTGTTGATCGCCTGCCAGCTGTTCGCCAGCATGGCCTGCGTCACCTCCAGCGCGCGGCCCAGCAGGCGGTCGCCTGGCACGACTTCGGTGACGACGCCGAGGTCGTAGAGACGGCGGGCGGGCACCAGTTCGCCGGTCATGATCATGGCCAGCGCCGTGGCGCGGGGCACTTGCGCGGCAAGGCGCTGGATGCCTCCGGCGAAAGCGAAGAGGCCGCGCTTGACCTCGCTCACGCCCATCAGCGCTTGTTCGGCCGCAAAGACCATGTCGCAGGCCATCATGATCTCGAACCCGCCCGCGACGGCGGTGCCATTGATCGCGGCGATCAGTGGCTTGGTGCGTCGGCGTTCCGTGATGCCGCCGAAGCCGCGGCCGGGGATCAGGCCGTGACCGGCGCCGATGCGCTCGGCTTCCTTCAGGTCCATGCCCGCGCAGAAGGCGCGGTTGCCGGCGCCGGTAACGATGATCGCGCCCACGTCCGGATCGGCCTCTGCAGCCGAGATCGCCTCGTCCATCGCGCGGGATGTGGCCGCGTCGAGCGCGTTGCGCGCATGCTCGCGGTCGATTGTCAGCAGGCATACGGCGCCGCGGCGTTCGACGATAAGGCCGGTCATTGCGCTATTCTCCCGAAGTTATCCGCCGTCCCTGGATGGTGAGAACCGTTTCTCGAATCGCGACGGCATATAAGCTGATCGATAATATGGGATGAGGATAAATTGAAAGCTTTTGAGAGGCTCCATCACCATGGATTAATAGTGGACGATATTCATCTATCCATGGATCAGTTGAAAAATGGACTTGGCGTTGAATGGGCGCCAATTCGCAAATTCGATCCTATTAGGGTATGGCTTCCTGATTCCGGTTGGTCCGAAGCACATCTGACGGTCACTTATTCGCGGCAGGGGCCGATTCATGTCGAATTGATCCAGATGGTTCCGGGCGGGGCCTACGAGGCGCTGCGTGCCGTTTCCGCGGCTCATGTGGGAGCCTGGGTGGACGACGTCGGCGTAGAGGTGGAAGCGCTGCTGGCGCAGGGCTGGAAGGTCATCGCGGCGGGTGCGTCTCCCAAGCATCGTTATGGCCAGATGGCCTACATGGTGCGCGGTGACGGCCCGGTGCTGGAACTGGTGGGTGAGCCGATCCGGCCGATGATCGAAGACTGGATAGGGTCGTGAGCGGGGGCATGAGCGGGGCGGCAGTCGCTCTCGTCGAGCCGGGAGAGCAGGCGGCGCCGCTGCCGGAGGATACCGAGCCTGCGCCCACTGCGGCGGCGTGGTATCTGATCTTCGTTCTGACCCTGGCCTACACCGCCAGTTTCGTGGATCGGCAGGTGCTCAACCTGCTGGTGGCGCCGCTGAAGGCGGACTTCGGGCTGTCCGACACGCGGCTCAGTCTGTTGCAGGGAGTGGCGTTCACCGCCGCCTACATCCTGTTCAGTCCGCTGTTCGGCAGGCTGGCTGACACCGGCAGTCGCAAGCGGATCCTGATCGGCGGGGCGATGCTGTGGAGCCTTGGCACCAGCCTCTGCGGCCTTGCGCGCGGGTACTGGCAGCTGTTCTTCGCCCGCGCGGCGGTGGGCGGTGCGGAAGCGAGCATCACCCCCGCTGCGTGGTCGATCATTGCCGACAGCTTTCCCACGCGGATGATCCCGCGCGCCTTCAGCATTTTCCTGATGGGACCGTACATCGGCGGCGGGTTGGCGCTGATCTTCGGCGGCTTGCTGCTGGAAGCGGCGCAGGGGTGGGACCTTGGCGCGGTGCCCTATCTGGGCGCGCTGCGACCGTGGCAGGTGGTGTTCCTGGTGGCGGGCATCCCCGGCCTTCTGATCGCGCTGCTGATGCTGCGGATCCGCGAGCCTGCTCGCAAGCTGGCGGCGCACGATGCGGCGCAGATGCCGTTTGGGCAGGTCTGGCGTACTTTCGCGGACCGGCGGGACTTCTATGGCAACTTCTATGCGGGCATGGCCTCGCTTGTGATCGTGCTTTACGCCTTCCCGGCGTGGATGCCGGCAATGCTGATGCGGCGCTTCGGAGCCAGCGCGGCGACGGTGGGGGTGCAGTACGGCGTGGCGGTGCTCATCACCGGTTCGATCGGCGTGCTGGCCGGGCCGGTGATCGCGGGGTGGCTGCGGAGGCGGGGCCACCATGATGCGCTGATGCGGGTGCCGTTCTTCGCGGCGCTGGCGCTGATCCCGATCTCGCTCGCGCTGGCCTTCGCGCCCAGCTACGAATTCGCGATGGTCGTGGCGACGCTGGCGAGCTTCACCTATTCGCTGCCGCAGGCGCTGGCCTCTTCGGGCCTGCAGATGGCGACGCCCAACCGGATGCGGGGGATTTCCTCGTCGGTCTACGTCTTCGTGGCGAGCGTGATGGGCCTTGGCGCCGCACCGACCATCGTGGCGCTGCTGACCGATCATGTCTTCGCGGACGAACGCAGCGTGGGCCTGTCGCTTTCGGTGACTTGCGCGGTGGCGGGGGCGGTTTCGGCGTTCTTTGTCGGGCGGGCGCTGAAGGGCTATCGGCGGGTGCTGACCTTGCAATAATCCGTCGTCCCGGCGTAGGCCGGGACCGCTGGCAATCCTTGAGGCGATAGCTTGCAATCGCGCCCAGCGAGGCGGGCTGTTCACGGCCAGCGGTCCCGGATCAAGTCCGGGATGACGTTGATTATAGAGTTTCCACGCTCCCCAGCACCACCGTCGCCTGGCTGGATAAGGTGCCGCCGTTGCCGTGCGCCAGTGCAACGTCCACACCGGACAACTGGTTCGCCGCCTCGCCCCGGATCTGGCGCGCGGCTTCGATCACCGCGAACAACCCGTACATCCCGGGGTGGCAGCACGAGAGGCCGCCGCCGTTGGTGTTCACCGGCAGGCTGCCGCCCGGCGCGATGGCGCCGCTGCTCACGAAGCGGCCGCCTTCGCCCTTGGGGCAGAAACCGAGGTCTTCGAGGAACAGGATCGTGTTGATCGTGAAGGCATCGTAGAGCTGCGCGGTACGGATGTCGGACGGGGTGACGCCTGCCATCGCCATCGCCCGTGCGCCGGACTCCTTCGCGGCGGTGACGGTCACGTCCTTTGCCTGCGCGATCGAGTTCCACCATGTCGCCGCCGCCGCGCCCAGCACCGGCACGGCGGGCTTGGACAGATCGCGTGCGCGATCGGTGCGGGTCATCACGATCGCCGCCGCGCCGTCGGTGACGAGGCAGCAGTCGCGCACCGAGATCGGGGTGCTGATCATGCGCGAGGCAAGGCAGTCCTCCAGCGTCAACGGGCCTTTGGCGAAAGCCTCCGGGTTCGTGTTCGCCCAGGCCCGCGCTGCCAGCGCCACCGCGGCGAGGTCTTCGCGGGTGGTGCCGAATTCGTGCATGTGCCGCGCCGTGGCCAGCGCATAGGACGTCAGCGGGAACAGCGGCGCATAAGGCGCATCCCATTGGTTGCTGGTGATCTTCGTCGCCAGCTTGCCGCCGTTGCTGCGCTGGTTGGAGCCATAGGCGATCAGCGCGCAGTCTATATAGCCCGCCTCCAGCATCATCGCCGCCACCGCCATGTGGCTCATGAAGGCAGAGCCGCCGGTGCGGTTGTTGTCCGTATAGCGGGGTTGCAGGCCAAGATATTCGGCGAAGGACAGGCCGGAGAAGAAGTCGTCCGGTTGGCAGATGAACAGCGCGTCCACCTGCGGAAGGGTCAGCCCGGCATCGGCCACGGCCAGCAGGGCGGCCTGCGCGGTCAGCTCCATCGAGCTGAACCCGGGCATCTCGCCGATCCCGAAGGTGGCAAGGCCGGCAATGGCGGTGCGGCCGCGAGGGAAGGTATCGCCCATCGTCAGTCCTCCACCGGCCGGAACAGCAGCAGCGGTGCTTCCCCGCTGTGGTCCACGAAAGCCTCCACGCGCATCCCGATCGCCAGCGTTTCGGGCGTCACACCCTCCACCCGGCTCATCAGCCGCGCGCCTTCGTCGAGGTCTATCAGGGCGACGTGGTAGGGTTCCGCCGGCGGCTTCCGGTTGATCCACGAGAGCGTGTAGACATGGCCGCGCCCCGATGCCTCGAACCATTCGAGCGGCTCGCCGCTGCCCGGCGCGGCAAGGCGCGGCGGGAACACCGCGCTGCCGTCCGGCGCACGCTGGAGCAGCAGCCTGCCCTCGGCCAGCGCCGTGCGCCAGTGGGCTTCGGGGGAGCGCGTTTCCGGGCTCATGCCGCCGTCCGCACCGCGCCGCGCGCCTGCAGGTCGGCGATCTCCTCGGCCGAGAAGCCCGCTTCGCGCAGTACGTCGAGGCTCTCGCCGCCCAGGGCCGGGCCGGGATCGCCGATGGCGCCGGGGGTTTCGGAGAAGGTCGTCGGGATGCCGGGGAAGCGCAGGGTGCCTTCAGGCGTCTCGCGCTCCTGCCAGAAGCCGGTCTCGACAAGGTGCGGATCGTCCAGCAGGTCGGTCAGGCTCTTGATCGCGGTGGCGGGGATGTGCGCCTGCCGGAACAGTTCCACCCATTCCTCGGTGCTGCGCGTCTCGATCACTTCGGCCACCTTCGCCAGCACCGTGCCGATGTTCTGCGTGCGCGACCGCATCGAGGCGAACATCGGATCCTGCGACCATTCCGGATTGCCCAGGGCATCGAAGAACGCGCGCCAGTGCTTGTCGTTGTAGATCATCACGCCGATGTAGCCGTCCGCCGTGCGATAGGGGCGCCGCGCTTCGGACGTGGCGCGGGGGTATTCCGGCGGGCCTTCCGGCGGCACGAACAGCGAGCCGCACAGGTGCTCCACCATGGCGAAGGACACCAGCGTCTCGAACATCGGCACTTCGATTTCCTGGCCGATGCCGCTCTTTTCGCGGGCATAGAGCGCGGCGATCACCGAGTAGGCGCCGGTGAGGCCGGCCACCTTGTCGGCGATGACGGTGGCGGCGTAGGTCGGCTGCCCGCCGGAAAGCCGCGCCTGTAGGTCGACGATGCCCGATGCGGCCTGCACGATGTCGTCATAGGCGGGATAGTCGCGATAGGGGCCGCTGCGGGCGAACCCATAGAGGTTGGCGTAGATGATCTTCGGGTTCGCGCTTTTAAGCGCCGCATAGTCCAGCCCCAGACGCCCGATCGCGCTGGAACGCATCGAGTGGATGAACACGTCGGCGCTTTCAGCCATCTTCAGCAGGGCGGCGCGCGCCTCCGGCTGCTTGAGGTCGAGCACGATCGAACGCTTGCCACGGTTGACGTTGAGGAACATCGCCCCGCGCGAGGCGTCCGGGCCGGGCGGGATGAAGCGCGTGGTGTCACCCTGCGGGCTCTCCACCTTGATCACGTCCGCGCCGAGGTCGGCGAAGATCTGCGTCGCATAAGGCCCCATCAGCACGCTGGTGAGATCGAGCACCCTGACGCCCGCCAGAGGTCCCTTGCCCTTACCGCTCATTCGTATTCTCCGATGATGAAGTGACCGCGCTGCGGCCCGTGTTTTCTGGAAAAGGATTGCCCCGAACACCCGTCGCCCCTGCTTGCGCAGGGGCGACGGAAAACGGTCGGCGTGGTGATATCGCTTGGGCCTTTGACAGCCCTCGGCCCAGCCCTACGCTCGGGCGCATACACGCACACACGTGAGGGGAGTTTGCCGGAATGAAGGTTCATCTGATCGCCGCGGGGAAGTTCCACGACATCGACTACGCGCGCCTGGAACTGCTCAAGCTGCTGGCGGAAACCCCGCGCATCCGCACGTCGGTGGCGGCGGACTATGCCGATCTGGCGAGCCTGGAAGCGGCTGACCTGCTGATCACCTATACCTGCGATCTGGTGCCCACGCGCGGCGAGGAAGTCGCGGCGCTGGAAGCGTTCCTGGCGCGCGGTGGGCGCTGGCTGGCGCTGCACGGGACCAACGCGGTGCTGCGCTTCGGCGCGGACGGCGTGGTCGATACGCCGGACGAGGTGCCCGCCTTCACCGGCCTGCTCGGTACGCGCTTCGCCGGCCATCCGCCGATCGCGCCGTTCAAGGTCTTCGTCACGCGGGGCGATCACGAGATGACGCAGGGCCTGCGCGATTTCCGGGTGGAGGACGAGCTGTACCTGACCCACCGCACCGCCGACATCGACGTGCTGCTGCACACCAGCTTCACCGGCCGCTGCGACGAGTTCCGCGATGCCGACTGGGACGAGGCCGAAGTGCCCGTGCTCTACGAGCGCAAGGTGGGCGAGGGCAGGGTCCTCTACCTCACGCTCGGCCATTGCCGGGGTCATTACGACCTGCTGCCGGTCAGCCCGTTCTGGCCGCACCCGCAGCGCTGTGCGTGGAACTACCCGGTGTTCCACGAACTGCTGCGGCGGGGCATTCGCTGGGGTCTTGGTCATGCCGCCTGATCCTGCGGCCTGAGGGCGTGGAGCTGGGTTTCGAGCGCTTCGAGCACCGGCTCCACCAGATCGGCGTCCATCGCGCCCGTCAGCAGGTTGATCGCCATGCCCTCCATCGTCGCCTGCGAGATCGCCATGGCCAGCGCGAACTTCTCGGGGCTGGCCTGCCATTCGGGATAGAGCTGGACGGCGAGCTGGTTGAACCGCTCGCGGAACTCCACCTGCAGCGGCATCAGCACGGCGGCAAGGTCGGGACTGGTACGTGCCGCCACCGCCAGTTCGTGAAAGGCGATGAAGGCGGGCTTCTGGATCTGCTTCCAGTACGTGCGCACCATCGCCCCGTGATCGAGCGCGCTGCGCTCCGCCGCGCGGCGAAAGGCGCGCAGGCGGCGCTCGTGCAGGTGCATGATCGTCGCCTTGACCAGCGAGACGCCGTTGTCGAAATGATGCAGCATCGCCCCGCGTGACAGCCCCGCCTCGATCGCCACCTGGGGCGTCGTGGTGCGCGAATAGCCGCTGCGGACGAGCACCCGGATCGTCGCGTCGATCAGCCGCGCGCGGGTCTGGGCGCTTTTCAGCGCCTGCATCGTCGGTTCGTCCGCGCCGGGTCGTCTCACTGGATCGCGCTCTCCCACGCCGTGCGGGCCGGTGGGTTCCGGCCTCGCCAACCTGATCGGTAGCGCAATCCGGGCGATAAAAAAAGACATTCATGAACGTCTTTTATAATTATGCTGCGGCGAATCCAGCGGGGATCAAAGCGGATGTGCAGGCGCGATAGCCATTCTCCCCCGTTCTTCTTTGCGAGCGCAGCGAAGCAATCCAGAGCAGCATTGAACCGCTCTGGATTGCTTCGCTACGCTCGCAATGACGAAGTGGGTGAGAGAATTAGCTGCCCGGCTTCCCTCGCAGCGCCGCTTCCATCCGGTCGATCAGCGCCGACAGCCGCTCCGTTTCCGACGGTCCGCGCGGTTCGCCCGGATCGGACAGCACGCCGCAGAGCAGCACGTCGACATACCGCTTCGCCTCCGCGTCGATGTCGAGCGGGCGGCCGATGAAGCTGGTGCGCATAGCGACGTGCTCCAGCCCGCCGAACATCATGTCGCGGATCATCACCGGATCGACGTCGGCACGGACTTTGCCCTCGTGCTGCGCCTGCTGCACCGCCTCGACCACGCTATGCGCGAAGACGTGGTTGAGCTTGTGCAGCGCCGACCCGCGATAGTCCGCCCAGCGCAGTTCCTGGTAGAACACGCGGTGGAAGCGCGGCGTCTCCTCGATCGAGCGCATGAAGCGCGCGGCGATCAGCGTCAGCTGCGAACGCAGGTCGGTGATGTGCCGCAGCTCTGCGATCAGGCGCTCGACGAAAGGCGTCGCCCAGTCGACCAGCACCTGGTTCACCAGTTCCTGTTTGCTGTCGTAGTATTTGTAGACCGTAGCCTCGGACACGCCCGCCAGCTTGGCGATCCGCGCCATCGAGGTGGCTGTGGTGCCTTCCTCCTCGATCAGCCGGCGCGCGGCGGCAAGGATTTCCTGCGGGCGGTAGTCCTTGCGCCGCCGCCAGGCGAGGGGTTCGGCCTCCGTGGTCTTCACCGGGTTCGCCATGATAATTGAACCATCCTCATTACTGGCCTCGATTGCGGTTGACTCCGGCGAAGCCCGAGGTCAGCTTTACGCCCAATCGCGCGACATGCAACACGTGGGCGCGGACTTACCAAGCAGCCATTCCGGGAGAGGCATGGACCATTTCGCGATACCGCCGGGGCGCTTCCTGCTGTCTGCCGGGCTCGACGATGCGATCCGGCGGTCCTGCGCCGCGCCGCAGCGCCGGGCCAAGGAGGCGCACCCCGTCTTCGCCTTTGTCGCGGCGCTGGGCGGCATGGGCGCGCGGGTGGGCGACGTGTGCCGTGCGCTCGGCCTCGCGTTCGACGAGGGGGCGGTGCTGGGTCGCTGCCGGATCGACTATGACGCGCCGCTGACGGTCGATACCGGGTACGACGTGGCCGCCCGCGTCGTCTCGCTGGAGCGCAAGGCAAGCCGCAGGTTCGGCGCGGCCGACCACCTGACCCTGGGCATGACGGTCAGCGCCGCCGGGCGGCCGCACGCGCGGGTCAGCCTCACCACGATCATGCCCGCGCCCGGTCCGGCCGTGCAGGCACCCGCATGAGCGAGTGGGAACTTGGCGCCGTGCCTGCCGAGGCGATGGCGCTGTGGTGCGAGGCGCTGGGCGACGACAATGCGATCCACGTCGACCCCGCCGCGGCCGAGGCGCTGGGCTTCGGCCCTCGCACGGTCAACCCGGGGCCGACGAACCTCGCCTATCTGCTCAATATGGTGATGGAAGCGCGGCCCGGCCGGGAGATATGCTCGATCGAGGCGGCGCTGCTGGGCAACGTGCTGGCGGGCGACGGCGTGCTGGCGCGCGGGAGCTGGGACCAGGACACCTGCGACGCCGAACTCGTGGTCGCACCCGACAACGTCGTGCTCAGGGCAAGAATAGAAACGGACGGGAGAGACAGCGATGATGGAGAAGGCTTTCGCAGCCAGCGTCTATGACCTTGTCGCCATGCGCGCGCGGGCGACCCCGCAGGCGCTGGCGATCGTGCAGGGCGGGATGCGCCTCGGCTATGCCGAGGTGCTTGCCTGCGTCGATGCGGTGGCCGCCGATTTTGCCGCGCGCGGGCTCGTGCGCGGGCAGCGCGTGGCGATCCTGTCGGAAAACCGCTTCGAGTACACCGCCGTCCAGCTTGCCTGCGCGAAGCTGGGGCTGATCGCGGCCTGCCTCAACTGGCGGCTCTCCGATGCCGAGATGCGCCACTGCGTCGAACTGGTGGACCCGTCGCTGCTGGTCGCCTCGCCCCGCCATCTGGCCTTGGGAGAGAAGGCGGCGAACGGTCGTCCCTTTGCCGCCATCGATCGTCTCGGCGCGGCGGGAGAGACCGCCAGCGTGGCCGAACCGGAAGACGGCCTGCTCATCATCTACACCAGCGGCACGACGGGGCTGCCCAAGGCCGCCGTGATCAGCCACCGCGCCGAAGTCGCGCGGATGTGCGCCATGCGGCTCGACATGGGCGTGGCGATGACCGACGCCTACGTCTCGTGGGCGCCGATGTTCCACATGGGCGGGACCGAGCACCTGCTGGCGACGCTGATGTGCGGGAGCACCGGGATCATCGTCGACGGTTTCGACGCCGATGCGCTGGTCGATGCGCTTGAGGAATTTCCCATAGGCTGGCTGATGCTGGTGCCCGCCACGATCGAGCCGCTGCTCGAACGGCTCGAGGCGCGGGATGCCAGGGTGCGCGGGGTCAAGGCGGCGGGCTGCATGGCGGACCTCGTCCCCTCCGCCACGATCGCGGCGATCACCCGGGCATTGGGCGCACCTTACCTCAACTCCTTCGGTGCGACCGAGACGGGAATGCCGCCGCTTTCGGCCGATCTCATCCCGGTCGGCACGATGCCTTCGGCTTTCCCCAAGCGGCTGAGCCTGCTGTGCGACTTGCGCCTGCTGGGTGCGGACGGCAACGAGGTGCCAGACGGCGAGACCGGCGAGGCCTGCGTGCGCGG
Organism: Novosphingobium sp. FG90; assembly: GCF_057808725.1. Taxonomy (NCBI): domain Bacteria; kingdom Pseudomonadati; phylum Pseudomonadota; class Alphaproteobacteria; order Sphingomonadales; family Sphingomonadaceae; genus Novosphingobium; species Novosphingobium sp. FG90. The sequence goes on along the minus strand of NZ_JBMDIO010000006.1, from coordinate 53,591 downwards.
GCCGACGCTGTTCAGCGGCTACTGGAACGCCGAGGCCACCAATGCCGAGTGCTTCGCCGGAGGCTGGTTCCACATGGGCGACCTGTTCCGCCGGACGCCTTCGGGCTACGACTTCGTCGGCCGCTCCAAGTACCTGATCAAGTCGGGCGGCGAGAACATCTATCCGGCCGAGATCGAGCGCGTGCTGTTTGCCGATGCGCGCGTCAACGATGCCATCGTCGTGCGCCGCCCGGACCCGCAATGGGGCGAAGTGCCGGTGGCGGTGATCGCGCGCAACGATCCCTCGCTCGACGAGCAGGTGGTGATGCAGATGTGCCGGGACGCACTGGCGGGGTACAAGCGCCCCAAGGCCGTCCGCTTCATCGCGATGGAGGCATTCCCTCGCAGCGCCAGCGGCAAGATCATCCGCGAGGAAGTGGAGGCGATGATCGGATGAGGCAGGTTGACATTTATCGCCAAATAGGTTATATGACCCGGCATCCGATCCGGCGATGATCACGCCGGAAAGGTGTATCGGGTCGGCGCCGTGGGCCGGGATGCGGTTTCAAGCCGTGATCACGCAAACCACGCGCCCGTTCGAAGACCCGGACTGTCTCTGAGCTACTGGAAACGCCGTCCATACGTTCCTGCGACACACGGCAGGACATGGGACGACCATCCCGGATAGCCGTCGGCCGATAACGACGCGAACCCTAACGACGGCCACATGGGACTTTCCGATGGAATACAGGTCGAGCCGGGCTGCACCGTGAGTTACCCGGCCGCTCGCCAGAGCTTCACGGAACACAAAACCCCGCGTCCCGGTGAGGACGCTCCCGACGCCGACCCGATGTTCACCTCGGTTGCGTTAAATTCCCCGGCGTAATGGCCCGCACTCGCCAGCGGGTATTTTTGTGTGCCCGCGTCGCACGCACAACCCCGTCATCCCAGCGAAGGCTGGGACCGCTGGCCGCGCAACGCCCAACCCCTCGTCGGGGCGTCCGGACGCGAGTTGGCCGTAACAGGCCAGCGGTCCCAGCCTTCGCTGGGATGACGGCTTTGCCTGGGAATTCCTACCTGACTTTGGCTCGGGGAGGATTCAGGCCTTCTTGCGTTTTTTCCTTGGGGCCGCCGTCGACTGGCGGACGATCAGGCGATGCGGCAGCACCACCTCGCGCGCGGGTCCTTCGTGGTCCTGCTGCAGCAGCGAATCCAGCATCAGCCGCATCGCCGCCTCGCCGATCTCGACAGTAGGGATGTGCACCGTCGTCAGCGGCGGGATGGCGAAGGCACCGAAACGCAAGTCATCGAAGCCCGCCACCGACATCTCGTCAGGCACCGAGATGCCGCGTTGCTGCAGCGCGCTCATCGCGCCAAGCGCCATCTCGTCGTTGGCGCAGGCGACGGCGGTGAATTCCGCTCCGCTGTCGAGCAGCCGCACCATCGCATCGTAGCCCGACTGCAGCGAAAAATCGCCGCGCGCCACCAGCGCCTCGTCGAACTCGATACGCGCACGCAGCAGTCCCAGCTTGTAGCCGGAGAGGCGGTCCATCGACATGAACTGGTCGAGCGGGCCGGTGATCGCGGCGATGTGCTGGTGTCCCAGTTCCGCCAGATGGCCGACGACGAGGGCGCTGGCCTCGTGGTTGTCGGTGCGCACGCGCGGCAGGTTGAGGTCGGGCGGATACTCGCAGGCCGCGACCATCGGCGGCAGCTTGCTCTTGGCCGGGGGATTGAGGACGATGTCGGGCAGATTCTTTTCCAGCAGGATCAGCCCGTCGGCCTGTTTGCCCGCGATCATCGAGGTGAACTTGTTGAGCGCGTCGACGTCGCCCTCGGTGATGCCGAGCAGCACGCGCATCTTGTTGGCGCGCGCGACGTTCTCGATCCCCTCGACGAAGGCTGAGGTGAACGGATTGTAGATGCTGGGCACCGCGACGATCACGTTGTCGCTGCGCTGGCGGCGCAGGCCCGCGGCAAGGTGGTTCGGCTCATAGTTGAGGTCGGCGATGGCCGCCTCGATCCGCTCGATCGTCGCGGGGCGCACCAGCGAGGGCGTGCTGAGCGCGCGCGACACCGTCGCTACCGATACTCCCGCGACGCGGGCGATGTCCTTGATGTTCGCCATTGGATGTAAACGTTACATAGCGGCGAGGGGCGGGGCAAGCGAAGTTGCGAAGGGTGCAACTTTCGTCACGCCCCCGCAATCACCTCCGCCGCGCGCCATGCGAAGGCCATGGCCGGGCCGTTGGTGTTGCCCGAAATACCGGTCGGCATCGCCGAGCAGTCGGCCACGTAAAGGCCGGAGACGCCGTGGACACGCAGCCCCGCGTCGACGACACCGTCCTCAGCCGAGCCCATGCGGCAGGTGCCGGTGCCGTGGAGGCCGGTGGAGACCATCCAGTTCGCCGCCTGCTGGATTTCGTCATCGGTCTGGACCGAGGGGCCGGGCACGGTTTCGGTACCGATATAGGGGGCTAGGGCGGGCTGGCTCATGATTTCGCGCACCTTGCGGATCGCACGCAGGATCGTGGCGCGGTCCTCGGGCGCGGTGAACCAGTTCGGCACGAGGCGCGGCGGGGCCGCGGGGTCGGTGCTCGCCAGTTCGACGTAGCCGTGGCTGTTCGGGCGCAGGCAGAAGGCGGTGGCGGTGATGCCGGGGATGGCCTCGGTCTGGCCGCGACCGGCCTCGGGCTTGTCGTCCTCGGACGCTGCCATCGAATAAGGCGAGATGCCGAGCTGCAGGTCGGGCCAGTCCTTGTCCGCCTCCAGCGAGGCCATGACCGAGACTTCCGGCAGCAGCGAGGCCATGAGGCCCTTGCCGGTGAGGATGTAGCGCAGGCCATGCCAATAGGCGCGCCAGCCCCGGAATTCGTGGTTGAGGCCGCGCGCCTTGTTGAGCCGCCATGACAGGGCGACCATCATGTGCTCGTTCATGTTGCGGCCGACTTGCGGGTTCTCATGCACCACATCGATGCCGTGGCGCGCGAGGACATCGGCCGGGCCGATGCCGGAAAGCTGGAGCAGCTTGGGGCTCTGCAATACGCCTGCGGTCAGGATCGTGCGGCCTGAGGTGAAGGCTATATCCTTGCCTTCCACCTCGGCGAGGACGCCGGTGGCCTGCTTGCCCTCGAACGTGACGCGGCGCACCAGCGCGCCGGTCAGGATGGTGAGGTTCGGGCGCTTCGCGGCGGTCTTCAGAAACGCGGTATAGGCCGTGACGCGGGTGCCGCGCGGGTCCACGGTCTGCTGCGTGCGGCCCGCGACTTCGGTGCCCGGCGCGTTGACGTCGTCGAGGACGGGAATGCCCGCCTCGCGCGCGGCCTGCAGGATCGCGCCGGTCAGAACCGGGTCGCCCTCCGGCACTTCGGTGACTTCGAGCGGGCCACGCTTGCCGCGACGACCGTAGCCCTTGCCGTGGAAGTCCTCGAGTTCCTCGTAGCAGCGCTCGATCTCGGCCCAGTTCCAGCCTGCGTTGCCCTGCGCTTCCCATGCGTCGTAGTCGCGGGGCTGGCCGCGGAAATACCACGTGCCGTTGACCGCGCTCGAACCGCCGAGGCCCTTGCCGTAGAACCAGGTTTCGCCAGCGGGGCGCTCGCCCTGCTGCTCGGCGGGGAAGGGCCAGTACCACTTGGGCTTGGTCCAGATCTTGATCATGCCGCGCGGCATGCGGACCATCAGTTCCTCGTTGCGGCCGCCGGCTTCGAGGAGGAGCACCTGTTTGGCACCGTCGGCGCTGAGGCGCTCGGCGAGGACGCAACCGGCGCTGCCCGCGCCGACGATGATGTAATCGAACTCAGTGCGCATGGTCTGCCTTATAAGCAGGAAGGAAGCGGAACAGGATCAGCGAGAGGCCCATCGCCACGTAGCTGGCGGCGGGCAGCCAGACGTGCCCGGCCATGACGGCGGTGACGACCTCGGGCGTGACGGGAGCCTTGGCGTCATAGGCGGCGAGGCTGAGGAACCACGCGCCTGCCGCGCCGCCCACGCTCATGCCCAGCTTCACGCCGAAGCTGGAGGCAGCGAACAGGAAGCCCTGCGCCCGGTAGCCCGACTTCCACGCGCCGTAGTCCACCGCGTCGGCCATCAGCGAGAACAGCAGACCGCCGATCAGGCCCTGCCCGATGTAGGCCACGCAGTTGGTCGCGATCAGCCAGGTGTGGTCGTTCGACAGCGGCATGATCGCGGTGAAGACGGTGGCGACGGCAGCCCCGATCGCGCCGGTCATGCGCTTGCCGATGGCATTGGCGCAGACGCCCGCAAGACCGGTGCCGACCAGAACGGCGAGCATCGTCAGCATGAGGGTGGAGGTGAACTCGGCCTCGCCCAGCACGCTCTGCGCGAAGTAGACGAAGGACTGGATGTGGCCGGTGAAGCCGATCCAGAAGAAGAAGTTGACCAGCATCGTCGCGATCCAGGGCCAGTTGCCCTTCGTCGCCTGCAGCGACTGTGCGGTGGTGAGTTTGGCGACGGAATGATCGACCTCGACCCGCTCGCGCGTGTTGGCGAAGGCATTGAGCATGCAGACCAGCGTGATCGCGCCGGTGATCGCGGCGAGGACTAGAAAACCGTGCGCCTCGTCCCCATTACTGAAGCTCTTGACCAGCGGCAGCGCGGCGTAGCCGATGCCGACCGTGGCCGAGGAACCGATGAACTCGCGCAGGGCGTTGACGGTGTTGCGCTGCTTGGGATCGCGGGTCAGCGTCGGCAGCATGGAATTCAGCGGCAGGCTGACGGCGGAATAGAGAATGCCCATCAGCGTATAGGTCGCGAAGATGAAGGCGATCTTCTGCCAGCCCTCCAGCGGCGGTGCCCAGAACACGATGGCGCCGCACACCGCGAATGGTACGGCGAGCCAGAGGAGGAACGGTCGATGCTTGCCCCAGCGCGTTTCGGTACGGTCGATCAGCAGGCCCATCAGCGGGTCGAACACCGCATCGACGCAGCGCGCGATCAGGAACAGCGAGGCGACGGTGCCCGCGCTGACGCCGTAGACGTCAGTGTAGAAGTACAGGAGGTAGGCATTGGTCATGCCGAACGGCAGGTTGATGCCGAAATTGCCCAGCGCGTAGCTGAGCTTCTCGCGCCAGGTCAGCGCGCCGTTCACGCAGCGGTCTCGTCGGAAAGGCGGTCCAGCACATCCCCTGCGAAGGCGAGGGACTTGCGGGTTTCGGTCAGAGGATCCGGCACGGCGTCGATCTCCAGGATGGCCCACTTCTGGTCGGACTTCGATAGCATGAGCCTCGCCCAGCCGTCGAAGTCCACGGTGCCTTCGCCGATGGCGCAGAAATATTCGCGGTGGGCGTGATGGATGCCGTGATCGATCGGGATGTTGATCGGCATCGCGCTCTTCGCGTCCTTCCAGTGCGCGGTGACGACACGCTCGATGTGGCGCGCGACGACGGTGACCGGATCGCCGCCCGAAAGCAGGATATGGGCGCTGTCGGGACAGAAGCCGACGTAGACTGGATCGGTCAGCATCAGCAGCAGGTCGATGTCGCGGGGCTGGCAGAAGGTGGAGTGGGCCTCGGTATGGAGCGCGAGGCGCACCCCATGGCGCAGCGTAAACGCGCCGAGACGGTTGCAGAAGTCCGCCGCCTTGCGCGTGAATTCCATGTCGACGAAGACCGGCGGCTCGGCGTCCCAGCTGGTACGCATCGGCAGGCCCATGACCATGATGTCGGAGCCCCAGGCGGCAAGGGCTTTCGCGGATTCTTCAGCGCTGTCGAGCCACCGCGCTTCGGTCTGCGCATCGCCCATGCCGCCCTCGATGGCGACGTCGGCGAAGAAGCCGCTGGCGATCGAGAGGCCGCGTTTGTCGAGTTCGCCCTTGGCCGCTTCTATCGAGCCGTAAGCAGCGATCAGGCTGGCCGGGCCGAAGGGGTCGAAGGTCAGTTCGATGCCGGTAACGCCGCTTTCCTGCAGCGTGTCGAGCATGCGGTCCCAGAACGTGCGCGGCTGCTCGCGGCCGAAGGTGACGACCTCCTGCTCATTCGCCATGCCCCAAAAACCGGGATGGAAGAATGTGATGAGATCGACCCCGAACGACAGCATTTAGATGAGCACCTCAGCCTGCGATGGCGCCCCGGCCATCGCCGCGCGCCCTCAATGTAAACCTTTTCTTTCATTAAAAAGGCCCAATCCTCGCATGTTGTCAAGCGATGGCTGAGCCGTGCTTGCGCAAATGGCGGATTTCCGCCTAAACAATGAGTGGTATCGTTTTCATTAAGCGGGCAAACGCAGGCCGGCAAGCGGGAAAGGAACGTTCTGTGTGATCGCATTCGCATGGGGCTGATCGGCGGTGGCCCGGACTCCTTCATCGGGCCTGTCCACCGAATCGCGGCCGAACTCGACGGCGAGATCGCGCTGGTGGCCGGAGCCTTCAGCCGTGATGCGCAGCGTAGTGCCGGGCCGCCTGCTCGACGACGACTGCCAGATGTTCCTGCGCGTCGAGAGCGGGGCTTGCTGATGGCCTCGCAGATCATGACAGGCGAGGGCAACGACCTCGCTATCCGCATCTACGGCGAGACCGGCGCCTATCGCTGGAGCCAGGAGAACCCGAACCGCCTCGAATGGCTGCGCGGTGACGGAGGCATGTGGCCACCCGTAAGGGCTCCTCGAATCGCTCGGCAATCTCTATCGGGATTTTGCACTGGAGATACGTGGGCAGTTGCGCGGGCAGGCGAGGTCACTCGTTCCGGGCGTCGAGGATGGTTTGCGTGGTATGGCACTCGTTGCCGCTGCCGTCGCTTGCAGCCGGGATGAACGGGGCTGGGTCGATTTCACGGTCTGACACGAGAGAAGAGGTTCGCAGAACATGAAGACCATCAAGGGGCCGGGCATCTTCCTCGCCCAGTTCGCCGGTAACGACGAGCCGTTCAATTCGCTCGATTCGATCGCCGCCTGGGCGGCCTCGCTCGGCTACAAGGGCGTGCAGGTGCCGAGCAACGACGCGCGGCTGTTCGACCTCGAGAAGGCGGCGGAGAGCCAGGACTACTGCGACGAGGTGCTGGGCATCCTCGGCCAGCACGGTCTGGCGCTGACCGAACTGTCCACGCATATCCAGGGCCAGCTCGTTGCGGTCCACCCGGCCTACGACGCGGCGTTCGACGCTTTCGCTCCCGAGGCGGTGCGCGGCAATCCGGGCGCGCGTCAGGAATGGGCGGTGAACCAGATGCATCTGGCGGCAAAGGCCAGCGAACGCCTTGGCCTGACGACGCAGGCGAGTTTCTCCGGCGCGCTGGCGTGGCCCTACTTCTACGCATGGCCGCAGCGCCCCGCCGCGCTGGTGGACGAGGCATTCGCCGAACTCGCGCGGCGCTGGCAGCCGATCCTCGACCACTTCGACGAATGCGGCGTGGACATCGGCTTCGAACTGCATCCCGGCGAGGACCTGCACGACGGCGTGACCTTCGAGCGCTTCCTCGAGGCGACCGGCAATCACCCGCGCGCCAATATCCTCTACGACCCCAGCCACATGGTCCTGCAGCAGATGGACTACCTCGGCTTCCTCGACGTCTATCACGAGCGGGTGAAGTGCTTCCACGTCAAGGATGCCGAGTTCCGTCCCTCGCCCAAGGCGGGCGTCTATGGCGGCTATCAGGGCTGGGTGGAACGGCCGGGCCGGTTTCGCTCGCTGGGTGACGGACAGGTCGATTTCGGGGCGATCTTCGCGAAGATGGCGCAGTACGACTTTGCGGGCTGGGCCGTGCTCGAATGGGAATGCGCGCTCAAGCACCCGCAGGTCGGCGCGGCGGAGGGTGCGCCCTTCATCGAAAAGCATATCATCCGCGTGACCGAACATGCCTTCGACGATTTCGCGGGCGGCGACGGTGCGCTGCCGGACTTCCGCCGGATGGGAATGGCCTGACCCATATGGCGATCTGAGAATCGGAAACCCCGGGAGTGCGGAATCTCCCGGGGTTTCTCTTTTACCGTCTGCGGTTGCGACCCGAGAAGGCTCTGCGCTTGTCCGGCACAGGAGGCGGAGGGAGGAGATCACCGCCTGGCTACAAAAAGGCCCCTCGGGGCCACGCATGAATCGTCTATATATGTAAACGATAACATCTGCAAGCTGTACGAAAGAACAGCGAGTCCCGAAACGGCGCAATCGCCGCTATTACCGTTCACTGTCTGAGGGCGGGCTACAAGTCCTCAGCGTTGTGCCAGGCACAAGTGCCGGATAGCGTTCGAGAATTGCCGCCGCAACGCCGTTGGTCCAGCCGAAGCCATCCTGCAGCGGATACTCGCCGCCGCCGCCCGCGCGGCGTTCCTCGACGTCGTACTTCTCCAGCATCTTGCCGGTTTCCAGGTACGTGCAGTTCACCGTACCGAGCCAGCGCGCGGCGACGTCCTTCGCCAGCGCCTCCTGCCCGGTGCGATGCAGTCCTTCCAGCGCGATCCATTGCAGCGGCGCCCATCCATTTGGCGCGTCCCACTGCTGGCCGGTGTGCTGTACCGTCGTGCGGATGCCGCCTTCGCCCAGCAGCGTGCGCCGGGTGCTTGTCCCCACGGCTCTGGCCTGCGCGGGAGAGGCCATGCCGACGAAGAGCGGAAACAGCGTGGCGGAGGATTGCACGCCGCTGGGCTTCTTCTCGCTGACGATCCAGTCCGCAAACCGCTGCCGGGCGGGCTGCCAGAGGTAGCGGTCGATCGCGGACTTGCGCGCTGCGGCCCGACGCGAGAATTCACGGGTGCAGGGCTGGTCGCCTGCCTGCCGGCAGCCCTTTTCGATGCGCCTTTCCATCGCCCACATCAGGGCGTTGAGATCGACCGGGACGACTTGCGTGGTGCGGATGGTCGCAAGGCGCCGAGGATCGGTGAGCCAGCGAGAGCTGAAATCCCATCCACTTTCGGCGGCCGCGCGCAAGTCGCGGTAGACTTCGGAGGCAGGCCGCTCCGTGGCGGCGGCGGCGGTGGCGCGGTCCTCTGCGAAGGATTCGTCGCGCGGGGTATCGCGGTCGTCCCAGTAGCGATTAAGCATGCTGCCGTCAGGCATCCGCACCACGCGCCGGCATGTCATTTCGGTGCGGGCACAGGCTTCTCCCGCCATCCAGTAGGCATGCTCCTTGCGCAAGGCGGCAAGGCGTCGGGCGCGGATGGTGCCGTCGGTCTGCTTCGACAGTTCCAGCATCAGCGCGAAGAACGGCGGCTGCGAGCGACTGAGGTAGTATGTGCGGGTGCCGTTGGGGATGTGCCCGAAGCGCTCGATCAGGCTGGCGAAGTCGTCGATCATCCCCTCGACAAGATCGTCGCGGCCATCGGCGACAAGCCCCAGCATGGTGAAATACGAATCCCAGTAGTAGATCTCACGGAACCGTCCCCCGGGGACGACGTAAGGCGCCGGAAGCGCGATCGCCGAGCCTTCAGGCGGCGGCGTGACGGCATCCCGCGAAAGCTGGGGCCACAATGTCCTGATGTGTTCGCGCAAGGGTGGCAGCGGCTTGTCGTTGACGCCGGGGACGGTGAAGTTGTCGAGCACGAAGTAGCGCAGTTCGGTCGGGGAGTTTGGCGGCTTCGCTGCGTATTCCGCCATGATCGCGTCCGGAGCGCGCCTCGGCACGGCATCGGCGAAGGTCTTGCCGTCCGCGAAGACATGCCCTTCCTGCACTGCCGCGAATAGGTCTCCGAACTGGTCCGCCGGGGAGGGCTGGGCGTTGGCGGTCTGGGTGAAGGCCAGAAGCGATGCAGCCAGCGCTATGCCGATCCTTGCGCCGGAACCCGCCCTGCCGCTCACGAAGCGTAATCCATCAATTGACTTCCCCTCTGGCCGTGTCTCTTGAGGGAGGCAACGGGCCAGACTGCACAGGGTTTCATGGGAATGGAGGCAATCCGCATCGCGGCCATCGCTGCCGGGCTCGCTTGCGCATAGGTTCTTTGCGCATGATGCCCCGCCGTTTGATCGCGAGCGCACGCAGCAAGTTGGCGCTTGCGTCAAGGTGCGATTCGCCGAAGTTTCGATGTGCGGCCCCGCTCGCAAGTGGGAAAGGGGCTCAGGCAAAGGTTCAGGGAAAAGCGCAAGCGACGAATGCAGGGCGAACCGGAACACCGGTCGACAGCCCTTCGGGAACGAGGATCTTCGGCAACGGAAAGGCGGTGCCAACGCGCGCATCGATGCGGTGCGCCTTCACAGATGGGGGGTTATTGTGACCACGACTGCTCGATTCATGGGCGCCACCGGCGTCTCCGTCCTCGCGCTGCTGGCAGCGGCCTGCCCGGCTTCGGCACGCGCCGAAGCAGCGGATGCGGCGGCCGATACCGCAGCGGCAGCGGCTGACGGCAGCGGGGGGCCGATCGGCGAGATCGTCGTCTCGGCGGAGCGCACCAACGTCACTCTCCAGAAGGCGTCGCTCTCGGTCACCGCGGTCACTGACGATACGCTGAACAAGGCGAACATCACCGAGATCACCGGCCTCAACGGTAGCGTGCCCGGCCTCGTCGTCGCCAAGAGCGGTGGTGGCGAGCGGATGATCTCGATCCGTGGCATCGGTTCGGAAACGCCGGAGAACCCCTCGACCCAGCCGGGCGTCTCGTTCCACGTCGACGGGGTCTACATCTTCAATTCGATCGCCGCGAATGCCGCCTTCATCGATGTCGCGCAGGTCGAGGTACTGCGCGGCCCGCAGGGCACGATGTACGGGCAGGGCTCGACCGGCGGCACCATCAACGTCGTTTCGAAGCAGCCCGACGCCTCGGCGCTGTCGGGGTCTGCGAACGTCGGCTACGGCAACTACGATATGCTCAAGGCCGACGCCGCGATCAACGTGCCGGTCACCGACACGCTGGCGATCCGCGCAGCCGGTCAGCGCCTGCGCCATGACGGCTACGCGAAGGCCACCGACGTCGCCGGCGATCCCGATTACGAACTCGACGACGCCGACGAATGGGGCGGCAAGCTGGCCGTCAAGTGGACTCCGGAAGACCGTGTCTCGGTGCTGCTTTCGACGATCCAGTACAAGGGCGACCAGAATGCGACCGCGCAGAAGAACGTGCTCGATCCCAATCCCGACCCGCGCGAACTGACGCAGGACTTCCCAGGCAAGACCTATATCCGCACGCAGCTCTACTACGGTGTGGTCAAGTTCGACCTGGGCGGGGCGACGTTCAGTTCGATCACCAGCTACCAGAAGCTGCACAGCAGGCTGTCGTGGGACGGCGACGGGCTGAACCCGGCATTGTTCCTGCCGGTGTCCGGCGGCCTGTACGACTACGACCACATCGCCACCTGGGAGCAGAACACGAGTTCGTGGACGCAGGAATACAACATCGCCTCCGACAACGAGGGGCCGTTCCGCTGGATCGTCGGCGGCGTCTACCTGCGCTCGAAGAACAAGAACTACATCAACGAATATCGCGCCAACGGGGGTGACGGGCTCAACCCGCCGCTGGCCACCGGCACGCTCTACAGCGATCCGCTGGTGAAGGCGATCACTTATGCCGAACTCTCGGCCATCACGCGCGAGGCCTATGCGGGTTATGCGCAGGCCAGCCTCGAGGTGACCGATGCACTGACGGTGACGGCGGGCATCCGCTACAACCATGACAAGTACAGCGGCGTCAGCGACAGCATGTCGGGTGGGACCAGCGGGAACACCTCTGGCGCCTATCTCCAGCCTGCGCCGACGGTCGGCACCAGCACCGGACGCCTGACCGGCAAGTTCGCGCTCGATTACCAGCTGACGCCCGGCAACATGGTCTATGCAAGCTACACCCGCGGCTTCAAGCCCGGCGGCATCAACAGTGCGGCCGCGAGCGGCAACAGTTCGTACACCATCTTTGGCATGGATACCGGTGTGAAGCCCACCTACAGGCCCGAGACGCTCGATTCGATCGAGATCGGTTCCAAGAACCGCTTCTTCGGCGACACGCTGCAGATCAACGCCTCGGCATTCTACTACTTCTACAAGGACCTGCAGTTCCTGGAGGAAGACGCAGTGCTGTTCGGCGAGGGCATCAGCAACGCCCCCAAGGCCGAAGTCTACGGCGCCGAACTGGAGATGGACTGGCACGCCACGCAGCACTTGCGCCTGGAAGGCTCGCTGTCGCTGCTGCACGGCAAGTTCACCGAGGACTACATGGCGCTCAACGCCACGGCGGCGGATGCGGCGCAGGTCGCGGCGGGCTTTGGCGGGGTCAGCGGTTTCTACGCCAATTTCGGCGACGCGGTGTACGTGCGCGAGGCGGCACGCGAGAACATCAACGGCAACAAGATCCCCAAGATGCCCTCCGTGCAGGGTTCGGCGGCGATCTCGTGGACCGGCGAGGTCGGCCCCGGCGAGTTCACCGCCCGCGCGCAGTACATCTATCGCGGCAGGTTCCAGTCGCGCGTGTTCAATACGCCGGTGCAGGACGATACGCCGTCCTATTCGCAGGTGAACCTGTTCGCGAGCTATGCCTTCGCCGATACCGGTATCAGTGTCTCGGCGACGGTGACCAACCTGTTCGACAAGAACGGCATCAATTCCCGTTTCACCGATCCCTACGGCAGCGGGCAGATCTCGGACACCTACATTCCGCCGCGCCAGGCACTCTTCTCTGTCGGCTACAGGTTCTGACGCTGAAGGGGTAAGAGGGGAGCGTTCCGGGAGTTATCATGAGCGTCACGGTCTTCGGTTCCCTCAATCTCGACATAGCGCTGCGCCTGCCCGCAAAGGCGGCCTGGGGGCAGACCCTGCTGGTCGAGGAGAGCGCGCAGGCGGTCGGCGGCAAGGGGCTCAACCAGGCGGTGGCTGCCGCACGGTTCGGATCGGTCACCCGCATGGCGGGCGCGGTCGGCGACGATGCGGCAGGCACGTTCCTGCTGGCGGCACTGGTGCGCGACGGTATCGATACCGCGCATGTCGAAGTGCTGGATGGCCGGGGCGACGGGCGGGCCAGTGGGCAGGGCAGCGGGCGGGCGACGATCCTGATCGAGCCCGGCGGCGACAACATGATAGCTGTCGAAGCAGGCGCCAACCTGTACGCGCGTGCCGAAGTGGCGCTGGGCGCGATCGATGCCGGGACGCGGGTGCTGCTGGTGCAGCTGGAAACCGACGTTGATGCGATCGCCGCGCTGTTCTCCGGCGAACTGACAGCGAACACGTACAAGATCGTCAACGCGGCCCCGGCCATCCCCGCGGGCGCGCGGCTGTTCGGCATGGCCGACATGCTGATCTTCAACCAGAGCGAGTTCGCCGACTACCTCGCGCTGGATCGCGAGCCCGGAAATCTCGATGACCTGCTCGTCGCACGCAGACTGCTGACGCGGCCGGGCCAGACCGTCGTGGTGACGCTGGGCGCACTCGGATCGGCTGCGATCGATGCTGCCAACGCGACGTTCGTACCGGCGATCCCGGCCGAGCGGGTGGTCGATACCAGCGGCGCTGGAGACTGCTTCTGCGGCGTTCTTGCCGCCTGCGTCGATCAGGGCATCACCCTGGAGGCGGCGCTGCGGATCGCCAATGCGGCGGCATCGCTCTCCGTCACCCGTCGTGGCGCAGCGCCGTCGATGCCGATGCGGACGGAACTCGCCGAATTCCTCCCTGAGCCGGCTCGGGGAGGGGGACCGGCCGCGTAGCGGTTTGGTGGAGGGTGCAGGCGCCACGCACAATTCCCCCTCCGTCGCCGACTTCGTCGGCGCCACCTCCCCGAGACAAGCTCGGGAAGGAATTACTCCGCCGCTACCGCCGTTGCCTCGACCCCGCGCTCGCCGGGCTTGCGCAGGATCGCCACGGCGCAGAACAGCACCGCGCTAAGCACGGCAAGCCCGATGAAGATGCCGGAAAAGCTGCCCGTCTGGTCCTTGACCGCTCCGCCCAGCGCCGGGCCGATCGCGGCGGAGGTCGAGACCGCCATCATGATCGAGTAAAGCTCCAGCGCGGCTCTCTGACCGAAATATGACTGCAGCAGCATCACCGTGCTCACATAGCTGAAGCCCAGGCCGCCGCCGAAGGTCACCATCCACAGCGTCAGCGAGAACGGCCCTTCCACCATCGCCAGCGTCGCGGCGGAGACACCCAGGCAGCCCAGCGAGAACATCGTCAGCACCCGCGCACTCGTCTTCTCGCCCGCGATCCCCGCCAGCGCCGAGCCGATCGCGCAGACCAGCGCCGCCAGGCTGATGAGTTGCGAGGCGCGGTCCTGTCCCACCCCGTGCTCCATCAGGTGCTGGTAGGCGAAGCCGTGCGTGGTCGTGTTGATGGCAAGGCAGGCCGTATAGGCGCCGACCACCACCCAGAACTGCACCGTGCCGAGCGCCCGGCGCACGGTCCATTCCGGCGCGGTCCTGTCGGCAGCGGCGGCCTGTTCCTCGGGGACAGCGATGTGCAGGCGTCCGGCGGTGAGTGTGCAGAATCCGCCCACGATCACGGAAGCGACCGCGAACAGCAGCCAGTAGAACCGCCAGTCGAACCCGGCGCTCTGCGATCCGTACCAGAGCAGCGGCCCCGCGACCGCGCCGAGGTTGCCGATGGTGAAGTAGAGCCCCAGCACCGTCGAGCGGCGGCGGAAGCTGCTCGACAATACGTGGACCGCGGGCACCGTGCCGCAGAAGCAGTAGCCGATGCCCAGCAGCGTCGTCCCGAGGTAATAGCCCATCACGCCGGTCGAGGTGTAGAGCAGCCAGAAGGCGACGAACAGGATCACCGTCCCCGCCGCCAGCGTGCGACCGACGCCCAGCTTGCGGATGGTCAGTGCGGGGGCGAGGCTGACGATCCCGCAGGCCGTGCCGAGCAAGGTGAAGCCGAAGCCCGCCTGCGCCCAGGTCATGCCGAACGCCTCGACCATCGAGGGCAGCACCATTCCCAGCGAATTGAACGTCCCCGCCGACAGCAGGAAGTACATCAGGCACAGCGCCTGAAGCACGATCATGACGAGCAGACGGGTGTTCATCCTGGTATGATCCCTGTGGCGGAGCGGGTGGAGGCGGCGGTGCTTCCCGGCACCGGCCACCGGCTGAATACGGTCATGAGCATCGACACAAGCACGGCGCCGACACTTCTCTCCACGCGGAGCAAGGTGGCATCCATGGCCCGTATCGTCGAGGGGGCGATCATGCGCTCCACGCTGCCATGACTGCCTCGGTAGTCACCAGAAGCGAGGTGTTGGCGGCCAGCGCCCTGAGCGCGTGAGCATGAAGGTCCGGTTCGTAGGCGGCGCAGGCATCGGACACCACGAACGTATGAAAGTCGCGGTGAAAGGCATCGCGCGTGGTGGAATCGACGCAGCACTCGGTGGTGAGGCCGGTCATCACCAGCGTATCGATCCCGCGTGCGCGCAGTTGCTGTTCCAGATCGGTGCCGTGGAAGCTGGAATAGACCAGCTTGGCAATCTCGATGTCATCCGGTTGCGGGACGACGCGATAGTAGTCCTCGCCGCCGCTGCCGATCCGGCAGATGCCTTCCTCGCCGGGAGTGCCGCGCCGGGCCATCAGGGTCTTGAGCGCCTTGGAATCGGTTTCGGGGCGCGTCATTACCCGCATGAAGGCTACCGTTGCTCCGGCTGCGCGGGCAGCGGCGATGAGCGCCTCGATACGGTCGATCGCGGCCTCTGCCGGGGCAAGGTCGATGCCGAAGCGACCGATCAGGCCTTCCGGAGCGGCGAAATCGACCTGCACGTCCACCACGATCAGGGCTGTGCGGGCCGGTGCGATCATGCCGGCGGGATCGATGTGCGGCAGGTCAGCCATGGGCGGGTTCCATCTCCGCCGGGAAGCGCTCGCGCAAAATGGGCAGCACCTTTTCGCCGAAGACCGGCAGCGATGCATGATAGTCCGGGAAGATCAGCATCAGGCCGTCGAGGGAGGTCTTCTCGAAGATCTCGGACAGCCGCGCGGTCACCGTCTCCGGCGTGCCCAGTACGTGCGGGGTCATGAAGGTGGAACGGGCCTTTTGCGTGAAGGCGTTCTCCTTGCCGATCTCGGCGTCGAGGAAGCCGTATGCGCGCATCATGCCGTGGAGCGCGCCCTCGTCGAACCCGGCGCGGAAATGGGCGGCGGTTTCTTCTGCGGCTTCGTCGGTTTCGCCAAACACTACCGTCATCATCGAATAGGTGCGGATCTTCGCGCCATGCCCGGCGGCACCCGCCTTGGCGTCGGCGCTGGCCTTCGCCAGTTCCTCGACATTGCCGCCCGAGAGGAACAATGCGTCCATCTCGTTGGCGGTGAATTCGATGCCGACTTTCGAGGTGCCCGCGCAGACCAGGAACGGCGGCTGCGAGGGCTTGGGGTTCGACATGCAGTCTTCGAGCGTGAAATACTTGCCTGCCACCGTGACGGAATCCCGGGTCCACAGCGCCTTGATGCCCTGGATCCACTCGGTCGCAAGGGCGTAGCGCTCGTCATGATCGACGCCCTCGGGCCATGCGCCCATCTGGGAGAACTCACCCTTGTAGGATCCGGTCACCACGTTCAGCCCGGCGCGGCCATGGCTGATCTGGTCGAGCGTCGCGATCATCTTGGCGGTTACTGCCGGGTTCTGCAGGATCGTGTGGACGGTTGCCCAGACCTTCACGCGGCTCGTCGCCTGCGCCAGGCCCGCCATCATCATCGGCGAGTCCAGCGACGAATTCCAGTGCCTCGTCTCCCCGCCGTAGCCGCGGTACTTGGCCATCGCCATGATGAAGTCGAGGCCGATCTCCTCGGCCAGCCGTGCGGCCTTGAGGTTGTAGTCATAGGAGCCGTCGAGGGCAGGCGCGTTCTTCGAGAGGATCCAGCCGCCGTTCGCCATCGGCATGAAGATACCGAGGTCGCGGCCGCCCGTATCGGATGGAAGGCCGAAGCGCTCGGGACGCGGCTGGCTCTGGATCATGTGGCTCCCCTGCTCCTAAGTATCGGCCGAAGCTAGAATGGGGTGCCGTGCGGTTCTTGTCACCCTGCGCCCATGCTGTTGTCGGTATAGGAGGTGCCGGGAGCAAACGGATCGGGATCAAGGCATCGGGCGTGCGGGGTATAGATGCGGCGTGCCGGGGGCGCTAGGTCGCCCTGGCATCGTGAGGGAGATCGACATGAGCAACTGGTTCATCACCGGCGTCAGCACCGGACTTGGCATGGCACTGGCACGCGCGGCACTGGATGCGGGCCATACCGTCGTCGGTACGGTGCGAGACCCCGCTGCCGTTCCGGCTTTCGAGGCACTGGGCGAGCGGGCCACGGGCATGGTGCTCGACGTGACCGACCACGACGCAGTCACGTCCGTCGTCGACGCAGCCGATGCACATAGCGGAGGGCTCGACGTGGTCGTGAACAATGCAGGGCTGGGCTATACCGGCGCTGTCGAGGAAACGCCGATCGCGGACGCCCGGGCGCTGTTTGAGGTCAACGTCTGGGGAGCGCTGGCCGTGATCCAGGCCGCCCTGCCGCATTTTCGCGCGCGACGTTCGGGGCATATCGTCAACGTCGGCTCGATCAGCGGCATGGCGTGCTGGAACGGCACCGGGATCTACGGGGCGAGCAAGTTCGCCCTCGACTGCATCGGGCGCACGCTGGCGCAGGAGGTGAACCCGCTCGGCATCAGGGTGACCAATGTGGCGCCGGGCGGAATGCGCACCGAATTTGCCGCCGCGCGCCTGATGGGGGCGCAGCCGTCCATCGCCGATTATGCCTCGACCGCACACGTCGCCCGCGAAGTCCTGACCGGGCATCACGGAGAGGAGCCGAGCGACCCGGTCAAGGTCGCCCAGGCGATCCTGAAGGCGATTGGCGATCCCGAGCCGCCGCTCGTCCTGCTGCTGGGCGAAGACGCGCTGGGCTATGCCACGCACGAGTTCGCCATGCTGCAGGCGCAGTTCGACACCTGGAAGCACCTGACGACGGCTGTTGCGGCAAAATAATTTTCTGCACCGGCAATATGAGGGCCGATTGTCAGGGTCATGAAACCATGGAGATTTTGACGGTCATGTGACCGATGAAAGTCTTCCACAACCTGCGGTGCAGCGTTGCCCTGGTCGTTATGTGTTCTAGTTGACTCTGTGAACTGCGCATCTTGATTTAATATTCAGCCAGGGTTCGCGCAATAATCGAGTCGATTTTTCTCCGAATACGTAAAGTTGCGTCTCACGTCGTATATGTTGCTTGTTTGAGGTCTGATGTGTGGGCGCATCGGGAGGGTACTCAAATGCACAGGCAGAAAATGTTCGCCGCCACCATCCTGGGGCTCGCGATGGCCGTCACGCCCAGTGGCGGTCGAGCCGAAACCGATATGGATACGCTTTCCGTCATTGCGCCTCCGAGCGTGAAGGTCTGGTCGGAAAACGTGTTCCGTCAATTCGAGAGCAAGGTCGTATATCCCACTCCGCTCGGCACGATTCCGGCGAGCGAAGGTATTGTCGCCGTCAAGTTCAACTGCAGCGAAGACGGTGCGCCTGCCGATGTTCAATTGTACCGGACATCGGGGCACAGCGATCTCGACCGTGCGACGATCCGTGCGGTCCAGCGCATATCGACGCTTCACCCGCTGCCACGCGGCGTGACGCACGAACAGAAGTACATCGTGCGCGTCCTCTACGCCAATTCGGAGGACTATGCGCGCCGGAACATGTCCAGGATGCGCGAGGATGCCGCGCGCAGCAATGCATGGGTCGGGCGCAGCGGAAGCACCACTGCGATGCTGGAGATCTTACCGCCCAACGGTTGAAGCCGGGCGGTTGAATCCCAGGGGGCTGATCCCCCGTTGCCCCCACTCGACCGTGCGCCCCTAAAACCAGGGTGCACGGTCGCTTCGTCAGGCCGCGAACAGGCTCTTGCGGATCACCGCATGGACGCCCCAGTTGCCGTTGGCGACCTGGCTGATCCCGAAGTCCACCCCCACCGAGAGTAGAGAGATCGCTTCGTCCTCGGTCAGATCGCGCAGGGTCATCAGGAACCGCCGGGCCTTGCGGAAGGCGTCGCGCATGGCGGCGTCGATGGACGACTGCTTATAGACCTCGCTCTGCGCATTGGCGCCCAGTTCCTTGAGGTATTCCGGGTGCGAGAAGCCCAGGATCACCCATTCGTGCCTAGTCTCGATCAGCGGGTAATCGATGTCGCGGATGTACTTGCGGCTGGTCTTGGCGGGGTGGAGGATGACCTGGATCACCGCCGTCATCGAACATTCGATGGCGGTGCCGCACAGTTCGCTGTCGCCCTGGCTGGCATGGGGATCGCCCATCGACAGCAGCCCGCCCGGCACGCCCACCGGCAGGAAGCAACTGGACCCCGCGCCGAGACGCCAGTTGTCGATATTGCCGCCGAAGTTGGCGGGCGGCACCGAATCGATCAATTCCGAATGCGCAGGCGCCAGCGCGATCACCCCGAAGTGCGGGCGCACCGGGATCGTCACGTCGCGCAGCACGTCGAAGTTTCTGGTGATGGTCTCGGGATCGACCGGCACGCCGGGGTAGTCGTAGCGCTCGTGGACCACGCCCGAAGGGTCGGTCTGCGGCGTCCAGCGATAGGAATAGACCGCCTGCGCGGTGGCGCGGCCGGGTTCGTTGTCGATCTCGTAGATCGTCACGACCTCGCGCTGCTTGGGGTCGGTCAAGAGGTCGTTGTAGTGGTAGCCCCAGTAGGCCGCAACGTTGGAGCCGAAGGCGCGCCCGGCGAACAGCGGGTTCTGGCTGGGTCGGTTCTCCATGTCGAGGATACGCACCTCGATCACGTCGCCGGGGCGGGCGCCCTCGACGGCTATAGGCCCGGTGCAGATGTGGACGCCGAAGCCCTCGCCGGGGCCGCGACCCAGGGCCGAGGCGTCGAACGGACCGGCGCCGCGCCGTTCCACCGCCTTGCCGTCGGCGGTCCAGTGGAACACGGCTTCCGCGCCCGCGTCGCCCTCGATCATGCGTTCGGCATCGTCGTTGGCGTGGTGGGTGAGCGTCTCGATTGTCACGTAGTCGCCCGAGCGGACTTCGAGCGCGGGTTGCAGCGAGCGGCTGAAATAGCCCCAGTGGATCGTGTCGGGCCGCGCGGGCAGGAAGTGGTGGCGGCGCGACCTTGCGGCGTCGTCGAGGCTGGGCAGGCCACTGAGCACGCTGGGCGGTTCGCGGTTGTCCATGCGCACGTCGCGCGCCTTTTCGGGGCGGCCCCGGCGCGGGGTTTCAGGGGCGGCTGTCGCGATCTCGGGGGACTTGCGGTATTCGCGCGGGCTCATCCCGTACTGTTCGCGGAAGGCGCGGGAGAACGAGGCGCTGTCGTTGAAGCCCCACTGGAACAGGATTTCCGAGATCGAGCGCTGCGCATGGAGCGGGCTGCCGAGATCGAGACGGCAGCGTTCGAGGCGGCGCAGCTTCACGTAATGCCCGAAGCTCTCGCCGTGGCTCTCGAACAGCTTCTGCAGGTAGCGCGGCGAGATGTTGTGTTCGGCGGCGATCTGGTGGGTGTTGAGGTTGGGGTCGGAGAGCCGCATCTCGATCGACTGGAACACCCGCTCCAGGATCGCCGCGCGCCCGCCCGCCGCGCCGCCCAGCTGCTTGGCCGGGGCGCGGTCGAGGAGGGTGGCGGCGATCATCTCGGGCAGGGCCAGTTCGACCGGGCGGATCTGGTCGTCGGAGATGTCGAGGATGGTATCGGCCACGGTGCGCAGCAGGCTCGACATCATGCGGCCGACGGCGGTGTCGGCGATCAGGTCGCTGATCTCGGTCGGCAGCTGCGAGCGCGATTTCAGCGCCGGGAGGCTGTGCGGCACCTTGACGATGAGCAGGCGGAAATCGCCTTCCATGGCGATCCGGCAGCGGGTGTCGCCGCCGCCGTAGACCATGTCCCCCTCGCCGATCTCGACCTCGCGGTCTCCGCTCGACGCTGCGATGCGGCCTTCGAGCAGGAGGACGAGCCAGAAACAGCGCGCCTCCTGCCGGAAGTCGAGGGTCATCGCCTGCGCAGTGCCGGTGCAGCGGACGAACTGGATCTTCTGCCCGCTGGTGAAGCTGACGAGGTCTCCGTAGATGTCCTCGTTCTCGGATTCGAGTTCCAGCGACACGCGCTGCAATGCGAAACGCCACGCCTGCAATCGCTGGTCGTGCGGGTAGGCATTGGTGGTCAAGCGCACGCCGGTCATGCCGGAATTATCCTTGTTGTGTAACCCTGTAGGGGGCAGCCTAACTCACTGTTTCCAGTTCTGCCAGACGCTTGTGTGCAGCGCGGTAACGATGGACCAGCCACTTGTTGAACTGGCCTTGCGCGCCTTCCTGCCACGAGTAGCGGCCACGCGGGGCGAAGCGCGAACGCAGGCCCTGCTGCACCAGTTCGTCGACGTGGAAATCCTGCGCGATGATGTGCGCGGTGGCGCGCATGTTCATGTCGAGCTTGTGGTCGAACGTCGGGTCCTTCATCGCGCCGGGGGCGAACAGCAGGCCGGTGTCCATCTCCAGCGATTCCGGGCCGTCGGGGCGCAGGATCAGGTAGATCACCATGTCGCTCATCATGATGAGGCTGAGCGAGGGCGGGACGTTGGCGAAGGTCATCCGGTTTCGCATTTCGTCCGAAAGGCCCGGGAAGATAGGCAGCACCGCGCGCTGGGTGGCGTTGAAGCTGGCGTCGGGGTGGAGTGTCCCGTTGAAGCGCAGGAACCCGGCGTCCTCGGGCTCGGAATGCGGGAACTCGGCCTTGCCCGAAGGCACGAAGTCATGCAGCGGCCCGGCGTGCAGGCGGCTGGCGTGGTAGCCGTCGTTGTTGTTCTCGAACATCACCTTCCAGTTCCACGGCAGCTTCGCGCCCTCCTCGGGCTTCGGACCCTCGGCAGAGGCGAGGTCGTAGCCGGCGATCGCCTCGGCCACGCCGGTCAGGCGGGGGGCGAGGGGCGCGGCGTTCTCGTCGAAGTTGATGAAGACGAAGCCGTTCCAGATCTCGACCGCGAAGCGCGGCAGGCTGCTCGCCTTGCGGTCGAAGTTGCAGGTCCTGTTCATCGCCGGGGCCGCCACCAGCGTGCCGTCGAGCGAGTAGCTCCAGTGGTGGTAGGGGCACAGGAACCCGCGCGCGTTGCCGCTGCCTTCGGCCACCAGCATCGCACGGTGCTGACACACCGCCGACATCGCCCGCACTTCGCCCTGCAGGTTGCGCGAGACGATGATCGGCTCGTCGATGGTGCGGGTGGTGAAGTAATCGCCCGGCTTCGGAATCCAGTCCTCGCGCCCGACGCACTGCCACTCGGCGTAATAGAGCGCGTCCTTCTCGAATTCGTAGAAAGCGTCCGAGGTGTAGCACGAAGGCGGCAGCGTCACCGCGTCCTCTAGGTCCACCGCTGAGGCGGAGAGGGATTCGATGAAGGCGTCCGTCATGGTTGGCGCGGGCATGGTGACCATCCTGAGTGCTGTTATGTACACGCTGGGTGCCGGTGAGTGCTGCTATGTGCATTTGGGCATGCGGCACCCGCGAAGGCAATATTGCATTTGCGAGATGGCTTACTCGCGGGTGTAATCGTCTGGAATCCTTGGCGGATCTCCGGCCTTGCCCCAGAGCAGGATCTCGTTGCCCCACGGGTCGCGGAAACAGTGGTTGAGACCGTTGAAGGTGCCCCAGAAGTGGTTGCGCCAAAGCACCGTGGCGCCGCGCTCCTCGGCGGCGGAAAGGATGCGCTCGGGGGTGTCGTCGTCGCTGATGAGCACCCAGATGCGCGGTTTCCGGCCCTCCTTGGCGATTTCGCGCGGGGCGATGCCTTGCGCGTCGGGGTGCGGGCGGGCGTTGGCGGGATCGAAGATGCCCAGGTGCAGGTTGCCGATCTGGCTGTCGGTGCCATCGGGATTGGGGAACATGCCGCCCGGCACCATGCGGTGATAGACGCCCTCGGGCTTGTGATCGTCGCGCCAGCCGAAGACTTCGGCGTAGAAGCGTGCCGCAGCGGCCGGATCGTCGGCGGGCAGATCGACGAAGATGAGCGTGTTGGGCATGGATAAGGGCTTCCTTCTCGTGTGCCCAAGGTCTGCGCCAGATGCGCGCGCGGCTCTTGGCGGCAGGCGTCCGGTTTGTTGACGAGGACGACGAGCCGCGTCTTGCGCCAACTACCAGTGCGCTGACGGCCAAGACCCTTTTCGTCCCCCGAAAGAGAGTGAAGCGGTCGATCCTCCACTCTACAAAGGACACTGCATGGCTTCGGTCACCACTCTGACATCGGCGAAGGCGGACACGCGGCCCTCGGCGATCTGGCATCTCAAGGCCACGCCGGAGACGATCCACTGGGGTTACTTCTCGCCCGAGATCAAGCCGGCGCTCAGGATCAAGAGTGGCGATCTGGTGCAGGCCGAAGCGATTACCCACCATGCGGGCGACGCGCCGGAGCTGATGTTCGACGAAGGCGTGGAGCGCATCTTCCGCGAGGTCGATCCCGCCAGCCGCGCCCCCGGCGTCCACATCATGACCGGCCCGATCTACATCGAGGACGCCGAGCCGGGCGACATGATCGAGGTGCGCTACCTGCAGATGACGCCGCGCAACAACTACGGCTCCAACCTCGCGGCGAACTGGGGGCACCTCTACGAGGAGTTCGGCAGGAAGGAGCGCGTGACGATCTACGAACTGGACCCCGGCACCCAGACCGCTCACGCCCTTTATGCCTACGACTTCCCGGGCGAATACCTCGTCCCCGGCACCATCACCAACTGTCCGGTGTGCGACCGTCACCCGGCGCTGCCCGGCATCACCATCCCCGCCCGCCCGCATCTGGGCACGGCGGGCGTGGCGCCGGCAGTGGACGCGCCGGTCTCCACTATCCCGCCGGGGCTGCATGGCGGCAACATCGACAACTGGCGCATCGGCGCGGGCTCCACGATGTTCTACAAGTGTCAGGTCAAGGGCGGGCTGTTCTCGATCGGCGACCCCCACGTCAGCCAGGGCGACGGCGAGATCAGCGGCACCGCGATCGAGGCTTCGCTCGACTGCCTGTTCCAGATCATCCTGCGCAAGGACTTCTCCTTCCCCTCGCCGCTGCTGGAAACGCCCGAGAACTGGATCGTCCACGGCTTCGGTGAGGATCTCGATCAGGCGATGAAGAACTGCTCGATGGACATGCTGCACCTGCTCCACGAACAGCAGGGACTGAGCAAGGAGGACGCCTATTCGCTGATGAGCGTGGCGACCGACTTCGGCGTGACGCAAGTGGTGGACGGCACGCTGGGCGTCCACGCGCGGATCGAGCGGCGTATCTTCCCGGGCAAGGGCGCCGTTATCGACCCCTGAAGCTACGTCGCCAAGGGCTCTGAAAATACTACGGAATTGTTCCGTTGCCTTCCGATCCCCGCCGTGTATCCGACCGGTGCGACCCGAAGGACGGAACTATATCCGCCTTTCATACCTGACCCGGGGCCATTTTCGGTCACCGGGTCATTTTTTCGCCGTCGCTACTGGAACGACTACGAAAATCCGTAAAATCCACTAGCTTACGGTCAACGGAGTCTCGCTGCGGCTCCGTGGGGGCTGTTGCGGCGATGAGGGACTGATGGACAGGAACTGGAGGGCCGAAAGTACCGGAGATACGCATATCTCGGTGGAGCAGGTACGCGGACATTCCCGTTTCGAGAATGCCAAGGCGCTGCTCATCGACGGGTTGGCGGGGATGTACATCGACGACCGCAGGCTGCGCACGCTGATCGAGTACGAGCGGGGCGTCACGTTCATGCTCATCACCTCGCTGGACGCCCTGCGTGATCCGGAGGACCCTGCGGGCGGCGTATCGATGCAGGTGCTGAACGAGGTTCTGCCGAACATGGGCATCGCGCCCGGCAGGCGGATCGCCGACCTCGTGGCCAACTTGCGGCGGGACCTGCTGCTGGAGACGGTGCCCGATCCGCAGGATCGCCGCGCCCGCCTCCTGCGCGCCACCGAGCGCGGGGTCGCTGCCGATTGCGAATGGCTGGCGGTCTTCCATGCACCGCTCGCACTGCTGCGCCCGGATGTCGACTACCGGCCGGTGCTGGAGCGACGGAAGAGCTACCAGAAGGCCTTCCGCATCGCCGGGCTTAGGACGCTCGACATCGCCAACGAGATCATGAGCGCCAATCCGCCGATGGACTATTTCGTCCAGGAATCAGTCGGGTTCCGCGTGCTCATGATCCTGATGCAGTCGGTGCGGGGCAATCCGGAGCACCGCACGGCGCCGGGCTTCTACTCACATGCGGGCGGGCAGGGCGGCATGTCGCGCACACACGTGCGTAACGTGCTCAAGGGCGCGGCGGAGCGGGGCTTCGTCACCTTGTCCGAACGTCCCGGAGACTACGTGGAACTATCCGATACCCTTCGCGATGCATTCGACCGATGGGTGGGGGAGAGCCTGTCTTCCATCGATCGGGTACGGACCCTCAGCGGGCATCCCTGAAACGTCAGCACACCGCCGGGGCCAGATCGCCTGCCGAGGCATCCTCGGCCGACCGAACCCGGGTCCGGCCGTCGGCGCCGATGCCGGGGAGCCAGAACAGCAACGACATGCCCCCTCCCAGTACGGCGATGATCGCCAGAGACGCCTGGTCGTAGGAACCGGTCGCGCCGTAGCTGAGGTCCATGGCGGCGGGGGTAAGGCCCTGCGCCAGAATGACGGCGGCGTAGAGCACCGCGTTGATCGATCCGAAATGCCTGAGCCCGAAGTAGCGCGAGCAGAAATACGGCAGGGCCGCGTATTCCGCACCCATGCCGATGCCCAGCAGCACGCCCGCGGCGGTAGCGGAGAGGCTGCCCTGGCCGAACTGCAGTAGCGCAAGGCCCCCCATCGCGGCGGCATACATCGGCACGATCAGCAACGGCGTGCGCAGCTTGTCCAGCATGCCGCCGGTCACGACCTGCCAGGCCGCCGTGACGAGCGCGAAGGTCGCCACTACGCCGGTCGCTTCGCGGAGGCCGAAGCCACGGTCCGTCATCATCGGCACGACGTGGGTGAATACCGCCGTCATGCCGCCTGCGCCGCTCGCAACCGCGATCAACAGCAGCCAGAAACGACGGGTGGCCGCCGCTTCGCGCAAGGTCATGCCTTCGAATACGCGCTCCGGTTCGTTCGGTGTGCGGGAGACGTGGCGGGGCGTGTCGTGGAGCCAGAACCACATGACGGGAAAGCCGACGAGGAACACGACCGCCCCGATCGCGCCATATGTCGCGCGCCAGCCGATCTGCGGCAGGAGGATACCCGCCACCACCGGCATCAAGGTCGCACCGACGCCGTTGCCGATCCCGGCCGTCACTCCGAGCATCAACCCGCGCCGCGCGTCGAACCAGTTCGACACGATCTTGGCGATCATCGGCGACGCGCACGTCGCCCCGGCAAGACCGATCAGCCCGTACTGGAGATAGAACAGCCAGATATTGCCGGTCGTCCGGGACAGGCTGGCGACGAGCAGGGCAAGGGCGACATTGCCGCCGAGGATCAGCGGCCGCGCGCCGACCCGGTCAATGGTGCGGCCGATCAGCGGGTAGCTTGCCGCCGCAATGACAGCGATTAGACCCAGCACCCCGGACACCGCCGCACGGGACCAGCCGAGGTCTTCCGAGATGGGCACCAGGAATGTCCCGAAAGTGGCGCTGATAGCGGCAGTGAGGCAAACGAGGTTGCCGGTGGTGGCGGCGATCGCAAGTCGGGTAGAAGCGGTCGGCATGGACAGGTCTCCGTTTCCGGTTTCCCGAGTAAATGCCTGCTGGGCTCCGATCCCAAGCGCTAATAGGTGCGCCGCAACAATTCCTTCGCGCTTCGTCAACTATGGGTCCTTGCACAAGGCCGCTCTCGATCCGATTTTGCAAGCAGCGAATGCCATTTGGGACGATCCGCCAAGATGAATGCTCCGACCGCCGACATGACCGTTTCCGCAACGCAGATGCCCACTTACTTCATCCCGCATGGCGGAGGACCGTGCTTCTTCATGGACTGGTCGGTTATGGGCGGCCCCGCCGATACCTGGGACAAGACCGAGGCATGGCTGCGCGCGCTGGTGTCCACGCTGCCGGAAACGCCCAAGGGCATCGTCGTCATTTCGGGCCACTGGGAGGAGCCGGCGTTCACTGCTTCCACCGCCGTCGAGCCGGGGATGATCTACGATTACTACGGCTTCCCGCCGCATACTTACGAATTAAAGTATCCCGCCCCGGGGTCCCCCGCGCTGGCGGAGCGGGTCGTGGAACTACTGAAGGGCGCCGGGCTGCCTGCGCGCAAGGACCCCGCCCGCGGGTTCGATCACGGTGTCTTCGTGCCGCTCCTGCTGATCGATCCGGACGCGACGATCCCCGTCGTGCCGCTTTCGCTCAAGGCGGACCTCGATCCGGCCGAGCACATCGCAGCGGGCAGGGCACTGGAACCGCTGCGCCAGGAGGGCGTGCTGATCGTCGGATCGGGCATGAGCTATCACAACATGCGCGGCTTCCGCACGCCCGCCGCGACGCGGCCCTCGGCGGTCTTCGATCAGTGGCTGACGGGTGCGGTGGAAGCTGCCCCGGCCGAGCGCGAGATGCTGCTATCGCACTGGGACGAGGCTCCCGCAGGTCGCCTTTCGCACCCGCGCGAAGAGCATCTGCTGCCGCTGATGGTGGCTGCCGGTGCGGGTGGGGCCTCGGCCGGGCACAAGGTGTTCGGCGACAACGTCATGATGGCGGACATATCGGCCTATCGCTTCGGGTAAAGGCCCCTTGCCGCTCGACGGCAAGACTGTAAGGGTGCCCCCTCGATCGATGGCGAGCGAGGGAGAACATGCCGGTGGCCGAAACGAGCGGGAAAGCGGCACGTCCGAGCGAGGGCAGCGTCCGCACGCGCATGGCCGAGGCGGGCATCGCCGCGCCCGGGGAGTGTGTCCCCGGCGTGCTGTCCAACCTGATTGTGCTGCAGGATCACGTCGCAACCCTGCGCGCTTTCGCGCTTGATCCGCGCAGCGCCAGCGCCATGCGGTTCGAGGCGTGAGCATGTCTTCCGACATCTTGTCAGCCATCGCCATGGCCGCGAAAGTACGCGGCGGCGAAATCACCGCCGTGCAACTCGCCACGAAGGCGTTCGACAAGGCCGGGCAACTCGGCGGCGAGCGCAGCGGCTTCACGCGCCTGCTGCGACGCCGCGCATTGGCGCGGGCGGCAGCGGTCGACAAGCTGGTGGAGGCGGGGCTCGATCCCGGCCCCTTGGCAGGCGTGCCGTTCGGCGCAGCGGACCTGTTCGACGTCGCCGGGGAGATCACCACGGCCGGTTCGCGGACCCGCCGCAATGCCGCCTTCGCGAGCCGCGACGCCAGGGCCATCGCGCTGCTCGAAGCGGCGGGTGCGGTGCTCGTCGGTATGCAGAACATGGACGAATTCGGCTATGGCTTCGTCACCATGAATGCGGAGTACGGGACAACCCGCAATCCGCACGATCCCACGCGCGTCGCGGGTGGGGCGGCAGGTGGTTCGGCCGTGGCGGTCGCGACCGGCGTGGTGCCGCTCAGCCTTGCTTTCGACACCAATGGATCGTTGCGCGTCCCTGCGGGCCTGACCGGCGTGATCGGCCTTAAGCCCACCTACGGGGATCTTCCGCGCGAGGGCATGTATCCCTTCGTCGAGAGCCTCGATGTGGTCGGCGTGCTCGGCCGCGATCTCGACGACGTGGCGCTGGTCCGCACGATTTTGCGCGAAGGTGCGCCCGAGCGGCAGGAGCCGCTGCGCGGCGAGATTTCCTTCGGCCGCCTGATGAGCTGGTTCGATAACAACATCTCCGAGGAGATGCGCGGTCCGCTCGATGCCTTCTGGAACCGGCTCGGCCGCATCAGCTTCGAGTTGCCGCATTCGGAGATCGCCCGTGCCGCAGCCTCGGTCATCATTGCGGCGGAAGGGGCCAGTCTGCATCGTCCCGCGCTGGAGACCGACCCGATGCAGTTCGAGCCGCCGGTGCGGGACCGTATGCTGGCGGGCCTGCTGCTGCCGAGCGACGACTATCTCGCCGCACAGCGCTTTCGCAGCTGGATCCAGGCGCGCTTGCGCCGCCAGTTCGAGCTGGCAGACGTCCTTTTCACTCCGGCCGCGCCCGGCTTCGCGCCGACCATCGCCAATCCGGTGATGACTTTCGAGGGCAGGACGATCCCTGCACGCAGCCACCTTGGCATCTATACGCAGCCGATCAGCCTTATGGGGCTGCCTGCGCTGGTACTGCCGCTGGCGGGCGACTTCGCGATGCCCCTCGGCATCCAGCTGATCAGCGCGGCGGGGCATGAGCCACTCCTGTTCCGGGCGGCGCGGCAGCTCATCGACAAGGGGCTTTGCGCAGTGCCTGCCGCCAAGGTGTAGGCACGCGCCATTTTTAGCTCCTCAGGCACAATTTTTTGCGCTGCACAAAGAGGGCATGGACAGACGTGAAACTTTGATATTACCATATCTGCATTTAGTATTACCGAGATGGGTGATCGGGTATTACGAAAGCGGGTGGGTATGGACGGAGTTCGCGTAGGTACGAGGCTGATCGGCACGCAGTCCCCGGTCACGGTGGGCTGGGAAAACATTCCGCGCGTGGAAGGCGGCCCCGTGAAGCAGTTCGTCTTCACCTGGTTTCAGCCTGCGGTGTTGATCGCTCTGGTCGCCTTCTGGCTCTACGCTCCGGACTCCATCGCCAAGGCATCGACGGCAATCGGTATAGGGATAGCCTTCAAGGCGCTTCTGTACTTTCTGGAATGGGTGAACCCGCGCCACGATAGCTGGCGTCTCACTTGGAAGGAATTGGTTACAGACCTGTTCTATGTCGGCATCAGCTACACGCTGGTCAAATATGCGGGCAAGCATTTCGGCGACGACGCCATGATCGAGGGAATCCAGCATTTCTTCGATTGGGAAAAAATGACCTGGTTCAAGGACATGCCGCTGCTTGTTCAGGCGTTCCTGATCTCGTTCATCTTTGATTTCGGGCAATACTGGATGCATCGCGGGATGCACAACTGGTATCCGCTCTGGCTTACTCACTCGGTCCATCACTACATCACGCAGCTGAACATCAACAAGGGCGCCGTCGGTAATCCGGTCGAGCTGTTCCTGATCGGCCTCGGCATCGGCGGTTTCTTCGATTTCCTGCCACGCGCGGTCCTGCTGGCCGGTGCGATCGGCATGGCGGTCGGCACCTACCAGCACATAAACGTGCGCTTCAACACTCCGCGCCTGTGGCGCTTCCTGTTCAACACGACCGAACACCACAGCGTTCACCATTCGCAGGATTTCGAGGCCAGTCGCAGCAATTACGCCAGCACCTACATCTTCATCGACCGCCTGTTCGGCACGTGCGTCGACGGCGAGGCGGAACTGCTCGGCATGGAGGGCGGGCGCCGCATGTCGATCCTGGAGCAGATGACCTATCCCTTCACCGAAGCCTGGAAGACGACGAGGTCGGCCATTCAGGCGCGTTTTCAGCCGGCCGCCGTCCCTGCCGAATAAGCCCGGGCTTCTGGAGAACTGCGCGTGAACCTTCCCTTCATCGACCGAATCTGGCGCGTTCGTGGATCGCTGTTGCTCGATGCCGCGCAGTCGCCCCGAGACGTCTTCGCCCGCCTCGATCACCTGTTCCGGACCGATGGGACCTCATGCAGGATCGAGGGCGATGCACTGACTTTCAGCAAGAAGGACCCGATCGCGCAGGATCGGATGGCCATCTTCAATTGCGGCACCCTATGGCTCGAACGTGACGGCGACAGCCGGGAACTGCGCTACGACCTCAGCAGTCCGACGCTGCAGTTCTGTTTCTGCCTGCCGTTCCTGTTTCTCGGCATCGCCTGGATACTCAAGGAATCGCGCAATCCGGGTTTCGTTTTCGCCGGCATCTTCGCGGTGCTTTACATCGTCGGGCGCATTCTTGAGCCCTATCTGGTCGCGTCGGCATTCCGCAAGAGCCTGACCGGGCATGAGCCAGCCGTCGAGACCTCGCCGGTCTGACGACTGGAAGTGCGCAGGCGCGGCAACCCTAGAGCCAGACACGCACGCCTGCGACGAGACTGGTCGTCGCAGGATCTTCCCCGGCAGCGCGCGCATACCGCGCCGAGCGACCGGTCTTCGCCTCATGGGAAAGGCCGATGTAGGGTGCGAACCGGCGCGTGATCTCATAGCGCAGGCGCAGACCCAGTTCGGCGCTCGACAAGCCTGCGCCGACGCGGTCGTCCGGCACGTCCTGCGCCGATACGTTGAGTTCGGCGCGAGGCTGCAACACAAGGCGCTGCGTCAGGCGCTGGTCGTAATAGCCCTCAATCCGACCGAGCAGATCGCCCTTGTCCGAAAGGAAGGCCGCGCCTTCGACTTCGAACCAGTAGGGGGCGAGTCCCTCGAAGCCGACTGCGGCATATGTTCGCGATGGACCGGGCCGAACATCGTGGCGGATGCCTGCCTGCAGGTTGAAGTACGGACCGATGGCGCGGCTGTAGAGGGCCTGAATTTCGGCCGCCTCCACACCTTGCCGTATCACGCCTTCGCCCTCGGTCTTGAGGGTCAGGCGGTTGATGTCGCCGCCCAGCCAGGCCTCGCCGTCCCAGTGATAGCCATCGCGGCCCTCGCGTGACTGGTACTCGGCCAGGTTGAACATCACGGTGGCGAATGCCTGTCCCCCGCTCTCCCTCATCATTGCCTTGCGGGCACGAGCCATCTCCGCGGGCGGGAACTGGTGGTCGGCGTAGTGGTCCGCCGGAGAGGGTGGTGCAGGGGCCTGCCCTGCGGGAAGGTTGGTGCCGGTAGCCATCTGGTGATCGGCGTGCCCGTCCGGCATATCCATTCCAGGCATGGAACCATGACCCATGCCGCGCATCTCATGGTGCTGGTGACCGGCAGCCGGTGTCGATGCGGATGTCTCTCCGGGAACGGCGGGTTTCTTCATTCCGTGCATCGAATGGTCCTGTGCATGGGCAGGAGCGACCAGGAACGAGAGCAGCACGGTGGCGATCGGGGCAAGGCGCATCATGCGGCGTCTGCCTTCGGGCGGACGCTGACGACGCGCATCATCCCGGCCGCCATGTGATACAGCATATGGCAATGGAAAGCCCAGTCGCCGATGGCATCCGCCGTGAAATCCCAGCTGACCTTGCCGCCGGGCTGGACGATGACGGTGTGCTTGCGCGGGGAATGGTCGCCGTGGCCGGTCACCAGTTCGAAGAAATGGCCGTGGATGTGGATCGGGTGAGCCATCATCGAATCATTGATGAGGTTGACCCGGACCCGCTCGCCCTCGGTGAACGGGATGGGTTCATGGATGTCGGACATCTTGTCGCCATCGAGAGACCACATGAATCGCTCCATGTTGCCGGTGAGATGGACATCGATGCTGCGCGAGGGTGCGCGCACGTCCGGATTGCGTTCCAGCGCCATGAGGTCGCGGTAGACCAGCACCTTGTGCCCCACGTCCGTCAGGCCCTGGCCCGGTTCTCCGGTGCGGTCCACCGGCATCGGCGAGATCATCTGCACCCCGGGATTGCGCGTGACCTGCGGGGCATTGGAGAAATCGCGCATCGACATGCCGGCCATGCCGTGATCCATGGTTGTATGCTGCGCGGGATCGTGATTCATCGCGCTGTGGTCCATGGAGGGCGCTGCAGGCACCTCGCTGTCCGTCGCCAGTTTTGCCGACGTGTTCTGTTCGACGGTGGGATCGATCCTGCGGCCCGTGTCTTTCCCGCCTCCCATATCCATCCCCATGTCCTTCATCGTCGCAAGTGGACGCTTGCGCAGCGCAGGGACCGGGGCGTGCATTCCCGGACGAGGCGACAACGTCGCGCGGGCCATGCCCGAACGGTCCACCGCTTCGCCGACGAGGGTGTAGGCCCGGTCGTCCTGCGGCTTGACGATCAGGTCATAGGTTTCGGCTACGCCGATCTGGAATTCGTCCACCGTGACCGGGCGGACGTTCTGTCCGTCGGCCTGGACGATAGTGAGGTCTAGAATGCGCACGTTGAATGTCGTCATCGAAGAGGCGTTGATGATGCGCAGGCGCACGCTCTCTCCCGGCGTGAATAGCGCGGTCCAGTTGTCCTGCGGGCCGTAGCCGTTGACGAGATAGGTGTAGGCGGCTCCGGTCACGTCTGAAATATCCGCCGGATCCATGCGCATGGCACCCCATGCGAGCCTGTCCTTCAAGGTCTGGTCGCGTCCAGCGGCAAGGCCGGCGAGGGTCTGGCGCTGGAAGTTGAAATGGCCGGGGTTCACCTTCAGCCGACGGAAGATCGCTTCGGGGGATAGGTGGCTTTGATCGGAGAGAACGATCACATGCTCGCGATCAAAGGCGACCGGATCGGGCTCGGCAGAGTCGATCACGATCGGGCCGTAGAGCCCCAGCTGTTCCTGGAAGCCGGAGTGGCTATGGTACCAGTAAGTGCCGTTCTGTGCCACTTGGAACTCGTACAGAAAGCGCGATCGCGCCTTGATGCCGGGGAAGGAAACTCCGGGCACGCCGTCGAACTGCGCAGGCACCAGCAGCCCGTGCCAATGCAGCGAAGTGTCCACCTCCAGATCGTTGACGACGTCGAGCCGTACCTTCTGCCCTTCGCGCAGGCGGATCAATGGCGCCGGAATCGTGCCGTTTACGCCTATCGCAGCGCTGCTGCGGCCATCGATCGTCATCGTTTCACGCGCGATGCGCAGGGTGATGTCGGTGCCGGTCACCATCGGCCGGTCAGTGCCGATGCCCTTGGAAACCGGCTGCGCCCAGGCCGGCATCCACGCTGCGAATGCCGCGGCGCCACCCGCCGAGCCAAGCCCCCTGAGGAACATGCGGCGCTTCACAGTCGATAAGTGCATGAAATCGCTATCCCTCTTGGCTGTCTGAAGCAGATACGCGGGATCGCGCTCAATCCCTCAACATTTCATGCAATTTCATGCGGGCGCGATAGAGCCGTGTCTCGACCGCCTTTGCGCTGATTCCCAGGATCTCTGCGGTTTCGGCCTGGCTCATCCCTTCGATCGTGCGCAGGACGAGCACGTCCTTCAGGCCCGGTGAAAGTTGCGCGATGGCGGTCATCGCACGCTGCAACTCGGCCCGATCGGCCAGCATCAGGTCGCTTCCGGCAGCCGGATCTGCAATCGTCAGGGCTTCATCGATCGGCCGGGCGAAAGTAAAGAAGCGGCGTACCTTGCGTCGCCGCGCCCAGTCGCGCGCCTTGTTGACCGCTATCCGTGCAATCCAGGCCTGGAACGGCCGATCGCCGTCAAAGCGCTTGAGAGCGCCAAAAGCGGCGATGAAGGCTTGCTGCGTCAGTTCCAGAGCGGCATCGCCATCGCCCACCAGTCCGCGCAGGATCCGGTATACGACGTCGCGATGACGCTGCATCAGCATGGAATAGGCCGCCTGTCGTCCGGCCAGCGCCAGCGCCGCCAGTTCACCGTCGGAGCAGTCGGACAGATCGAGGCTCACCGTTCCTTTGCCGTGAGCGCCTTGACCACGGCGGCATCGAACTTGGCGACCTGCCCCGGTTTCAGGATTGCCCGCATGGCAAACACATGCTCCAGCGTCTCCTTCTGCAATTGCCCCATCGCCTTGTGCGAGCGATCGACTGCGGTCGCGACGGCGGGGCCATAGCCATGCTCGGTCTCTATGGCGTCGGCAAGGCGTGCGTTGTCGGCGCGCATTTCCAGTTCAAGTGCCTGCTTGCGCACCATAAAACGCTGTTCGATCTCCTCCATCCTCGCATGTTGCGCCTCGTCGAGGCCAAGGTCGTGATGCAGGAATGCATGAAGTTCGGTTTCCACCGGCGAGGACTGGGGTATATAGGTTCGGCCAACCAGCACACCCGCCAACGCGGCGAGAAATGCGATTCCGGCCACCAGCAGATATCCCTGTATCCGGCTCATTCGCTTCCACCGAGCAGCGACGAGGGAGCCAGTGCTGGAACTGTGGCGATAGGCGCGGCCGAGGCCGATGTTTCCGCACCTCCCGGGATGGCCGATCCGAGCACACCGATGGCCAGCGCCAGGCAAGCGGCGATACCGACGGTCCCGCGCGAAAGCGCAGCGTCACCATCGGCAGCAGCGTTGACGGCGGCGAGGACGGCGTCTTCCATCCCGATCAATTGCGGATCGACCGGCAATTCCTTCAGGCGCTTCAGCGCAATGTCCAAATCCATGCTCGTTACTCCGACCATCCTTGCGTTGGCATACGCAGGGTAAGACGAAAACCCTCGGCAGGATATTTCAGGAGGATGAGGCGTGTGCGCCGTCTCCGGCCTATTACCTCTACGGGCCCACGCTGCAGGCAGCCGATCGCAGCGCTTCCTTGGCCGCTATCGAAGTGATGCCAGGACCAACATCAAATTGTTTGGCGATCGTGGGCCTGAGCCTACGGATCGGCTCGAATTAATTGCCTTTTTTGCAATTAGCGGGTTGCCCCTCCGGCATTCTGCCTCCTAGACTGCACGGGTAGTCATATGGAGTGAGGTTTTGGAGACAGTTTCGATCGTACTTTTCCTGCTGCTGGCGGTCGTCGTCAGCGGCGCCGTTGCGAGGATGATGCCGTTCTCGATACCCACGCCGCTGGTGCAGATCGTGCTGGGCGGCGTGATCGGAATGTCCACTTCGCATCGGGTCGAACTTGATCCGGAACTGTTTCTTTTCCTGTTTCTGCCTCCGCTGTTGTTCCTTGACGGCTGGCGCATCCCCAAGGACGAACTGTTCAAGGACGCCTCGACCGTGGTTGAGCTTGCGCTCGGCCTCGTGCTCATGACCGTGATCGGGATGGGCTTCCTGATCCACTGGATGATCCCGGCGATGCCGCTCGCGGTGGCCTTTGCGCTCGCCGCCGTCGTCTCGCCGACCGATCCTATCGCTGTTTCGGCCATCGCTGCCCGCGTGCCGATCCCCAAGCGCATGATGCACATCCTTGAGGGTGAATCCCTGCTCAACGACGCTTCCGGCCTCGTGTGCCTGCGCTTCGCGGTAGCCGCGGCGCTGACCGGTACCTTCTCGGCGGGCAGCGCGGCGCTGAACTTCCTGTGGGTGGCAGGCGGCGGGCTTGTCATCGGCGTCGTGGTGACGCTGGTGGTCACCCGCGTGAAGGCCTGGGTGACGAAGCGCTGGGGAGAGGACACGGGCTCCCAGATCCTCGTCAGCCTGCTGATCCCCTTCGGCTCCTACCTGCTGGCCGAGCATTTCCATGCTTCCGGCATTCTCGCGGCAGTCAGCGCGGGCGTGACGATGACCTATGCGGAGATTTCGCGGCAGGCACTCGCGGTGACCCGCATGCGCCGCAATTCGGTGTGGGACATGATCCAGTTCACTTTGAACGGCATCATCTTCGTGCTGCTGGGCGAGCAGATGCCGGGCATCCTCGCCGGTGCCCGCCAGACCGTCGCGGTGACCGGGCATAGCGAGGCGTGGTGGCTTGCGATCTACACGCTTGCGATCGTCGCAGGCCTTGCGACCCTGCGCTTCGTATGGGTGTGGGCATCGCTCAAGCTGACGATCCTGCGCAAGGCCAAGCGTGGCGTCGGCGTGCAGACGCCCGACTGGCGGCTGATCGCGGCGACCTCGGTAGCGGGCGTGCGCGGTGCCATCACGCTCGCCGGCGTGTTGACCCTGCCTCTGACGCTGAACGACGGGACGCCGTTCCCGACCCGCGATCTCGCGATCTTCCTCGCAGCCGGCGTGATCGTGGTCTCGCTGGTTCTGGCAAGCATTGCCCTGCCGTTTCTGCTGAAGGGCCTTGCCATGCCCCCCGAACCAGCCCGTCAGACGGAGGAGGACTCCACCAGGATCGCGGTCGCAGAAGCCGCGATACAGGCCATCGAGCGGCATCAGCACGCTCTCGCCGAAAGTCATGGCGAGGCCGATATCTTCGCCGACGCCGGCGGCCAGGTGATGACCCTCTACCGCGAACGTATCGAAGGCCTGAGCGAGCGCCAGTCGGCCGAGGCGAAGACCGGAGACAAGCTGCTCCGCGATTTCCGCCTCGTCGGGGTCCGCGCAGAGCGGGCGGCGCTGTCGCGGATGCTGCGCGCCAGAAGCATCAGCAGCGAGACGGCTCGCAAACTCACGCGCGAACTCGATTTGTCCGAAGCCCGTTTTTCTAGCGGGGCTTAACCCTGCCGGGCGCGAGGAGCTTCTCCAGTTCCTCGCTCGCAGGCGGGCGCCGTTCGCCAAGGGCATCAAGCGTTGCCAGAGCCATGGCTCGGTAGGGCGCCATCAACGCGGGATCCTCCGCGGCGATGGCGCGAAAATGGCTGGCGATGGTTCCGGCATCGCCTCGCAGGACGGGGCCGGAGAGCGCCGCCATGCCATTGCCCAGACTGTTCTCCAGCGCCGCACGGGCAAGCGGAGCAAGAAACGCACCAGGCTCGTCGATGCCGGTCCGCCGCAGGGCATCGGCGGAGCCGGCGACGAGAGTGACCAGATGGTTGGCCGCATGGCACAAGGCGGCATGGTACAGCGGTCGGTGCTCCTCGGCGACCTCGATGCCATTCCCGTCAAGAGCGCGGACGAGGGCCATTCCGGCGGCAGTGGCAGCCGGAATGGATCCCGTCACCGCGAAGTGAGCCTGTGCCATGCGCGCGACCTCGGTATGCGGGTCGCCGGTAAATGTCATCGCGGGGTGGACCGCCGCAGTCCGGGCGCCGATGGTCTCCAGGCAGGACAGGGGAGCCGTCCCGCTGCCGCCGCTGAGGTGGCAGATGAAAGACGCTGCGGGCAGGGGGCATTGCACCAGCTCGGCCGCCAGCGGTGCGATCGCGTCGTCAGCAACGGCGATGACGATGGCGTCGCAGCTCGTGGCCAGAGCCTGCAGGTCTTCGGCGGCAGCGCATCTCCCGACTTCCCGCACTACATCGATGACGCGGGCAGGCGTGCGCCCCCATATCAGCAAGGGCTGGCGCGAACGGTCGCGCAGCCCCAGGGCAAAGGCGCGCGCGACGCGCCCGGTTCCGATGATGCCGATGCGCTCGGCGATGGACGTGACAGTCATGACCGCTGCCTAGCGCTTCGCTTCGCAAGTTGCACGACCTTGGGCAATCCCGCATAGCTGGCCGGGCAAGGAAACGAACGGGCGAGACGACATGATCGAGATGGTGATCGAGCAACGGCGGCGCAGCCTCGGCGGCGGTCTGGACGTGGGACGGGTGCTGCCTTTCGCCAAGCGGCGCATGGTCGGCCCGTTCGTGTTCTTCGACCATATGGGTCCGCTCGACGTAGCGGCCGGCGCGGACCGCAGCCTGGACGTGCGGCCGCACCCGCATATCGGCCTGTCGACGGTGACGTACCTGTTCTCCGGAGAGATCGTTCACCGCGACAGCGTCGGTTCGCATCAGGCGATCCGCCCGCAGGAAGTGAACTGGATGACCGCAGGCAGCGGGATCACGCATAGTGAACGCTTCGAAAAGGCGCGCGCCATCGGCGACCATCTGCACGGCATCCAGGCATGGGTGGCCTTGCCGGAAGGCGACGAGGAGGTCGCTCCCTCATTCTCGCACCATGCCGGTGACGACCTTCCGCAATGGAGCGAGGCGGGGGTACGCGGCCAGCTCATCGCCGGCAGCGCTTATGGTCTGACTGCGGCGGCTCGAACGCATTCGCCACTGTTCTACGCGCATCTCGATCTCGATGCCGGGGCGAGGGCGGAAGTCCCTTCGGGTCATGCCGAGCGGGCGGTCTATGTCGCCACCGGAACGGTCGAAGTCGATGGCACCCGGTACGAGGCCGGCCAGATGCTGATCCTGGGTGCCGACGTATCCAGCGTCGTCGCCGCGACCGGATCGACGGTAATGGTGCTGGGCGGCGAGCCGCTTGGCGAACGTTTCCTCTACTGGAACTTCGTTTCATCTTCCAAAGACCGCCTCCGGCAAGCGGCGGAGGATTGGAAGGCCGGTCGCATGAAACTTCCGGACGCGGACGATCAGGAGTTCATTCCTCTGCCGGATGACCCGTTTCTGAAATAGCCGACGCTGAAACCGCCAACGATGTCCTGATACGGCTGCCTGCGGTTCATTCCGGAACACCGGGGGTTCCAATATGCCGCGCCGCACCTATATAGGCAACTCCGGTACGCCCGCGTTACGATGGACGGCCCTTGGACGGGAGAGCCCCATTCGTCCGTAACCCGGAAAGCTGAACATGTATCTTCTCGCCCGCTGCCCCCTGGTCCCATGCTGAGGCCGCGGCGGCGCGGTATCGCCTCGGTCAATGCCGAAGTGCGCGACGGGATCGTTCCCGCCGCGGGCGCGCTGGTGAAGACACGTGATGAAGGACCTGCGGAGTCGGGCGCAAACTACCGTTTCATAGCGCTTATCATCGCTTCGGCACTGTTCATGGAATTCGTCGATGCGACCGTGCTCGCCACGGCGCTGCCGACGATGGCGAAAGACTTCGCCGTTCGTCCGCAGGAAATGAGCGTCGCGCTGACGTCCTATCTGCTCGCACTCGCGATCTTCATTCCGGCATCCGGATCGCTGGCGGACCGCTTCGGCTCTCGGACGATCTTTCGCAGTGCCATCCTGCTGTTCGTGCTGGGCAGCCTGGCTTGCGGACAATCGCGCTCGCTGGAGATGATTGTCGCGTCGCGCTTCCTGCAAGGCATGGGCGGGGCGATGATGATCCCGGTCGGGCGATTGGTGCTCCTGCGATCGGTTGCCAAGCGCGACATGGTCAATGCGATGTCCTGGCTGCTGGTGCCCGCCCTGATCGGCCCGATACTGGGGCCGCCGCTGGGCGGGTTCATCGTGACCTATCTGGACTGGCGCTGGATATTCTACATCAACCTGCCGATGGGCGTCCTGGGCTTCTGGCTCGTCGGCCGCTATATCGCCAACATCCGCGAGGATGATCCCGGCCGTTTCGACACGCCCGGCTTCATCCTGAGCGGCCTGTCGCTGGGCTGTCTGTTGTTCGGTTTCGAGATGGTCAGCCGTCCGGGCGAGGGCGCGATGGCGGCAGCCCTGGTCGGCGTGGGACTGATCTCAGGCATTCTCTACGTCCGCCACGCCCGCAACCGTGAAGGCGCCATCCTCGATCTCGGTCTGCTGCGGGATCCGACGTTTCGGCTGTCCGTCATCGCGGGGTCGATCACGCGCATCACGCAAGGCGCTCAACCCTTCCTGTTGCCGCTGATGATGCAGGTGGGGCTCGGCTTCACGGCGGCCAAGAGCGGCACGATCACCGTCGCCACGGCCATCGGCTCACTGGCCATGAAGAGCTTTGCGCAGCGGGTGCTACGCCGTTTCGGCTTTCGTCGCGCACTGATCTGGAATGGCATCATCGCTACCGGAGGCTATGCTATCTGCGGGCTGTTCGGCCCTGCCTGGCCGACCTGGGCCATGTTCGCTGTGCTGATTCTGTGCGGCTTCTTCATGTCCTTCCAGTTCACGGCATACAACACGATTGCCTACGACGGCGTCGACAAGCAGCACATGAGCCGGGCAACCGCATTCTATTCGACGTTCCAGCAGCTGATGTTGTCTCTGGGCATCTGCGTCGCGGCGATGGCGCTGCACCTCGCCATGCTCGCTAACGGCAATTCGGCACCGACCTTGCGGGATTTCTCGGTGGCGTTCTGGGTCGTTACCGCGATCTCGCTTACCGCTACGTTCTGGAACCTGCGTTTCGCCAGTGACGCGGGCGCGGAGATCAGCGGCCACGCCGAAGAGGCGGGGGAATCGCAGGAACAGCGCTCGGCCGCCTGACGATCAATGCAAACGCGCTTTCAGAAGAGGGTGCAGCAGATAATTGAGAACACTGCGCTTTCCATTGAGTATGTCGACCTCGGCCACCATCCCGGGGATGATAGGCAGCGCCCTGCCGTCCCGCATGAGATGGGCGCCATCGGTTCGGACGAACACCTGATAGTAGGCCTCCTTACCTCGTATGGTTTCCTCCTCGATCGTATCGGCGCTGATCCGCTCGACCCGCCCGTTAAGGTCGCCATAGACGGTATAGTCATAAGCGGTGATCTTGACCTTCGCCGGCATGCCGGGGACGAGAAACGCCACGTCGCGCGGACGCACGCGCGCTTCGATGAGCAGCCGATCTTCGATGGGAGTAACCTCCATGATCGGCTCCCCGGGTTGAACGACACCTCCGCGCGTATTGATGAGCACGGTATTGATGCGCCCGCGCACGGGTGAGCGAATTTCGGTGCGCCGCAACTGGTCGTCACGCTGCTGGACGATGGGAGTGATGGCGCTCAGTTCGGCCTGTTTGTTCGCCAGTTCGGTATAGGCCTCCTGAGCATAAGTATTTTCAAGTTCGACCAGCTTGCCCGTATAGGTTGCGATATCCTGCCGCAGCTTGAGCGCTTCCATCTCGCTGACGACCTTTCGCGCGGTCAGCGGTTGCACGATGGCCAGTTGGCCTCGGGCTATGCTGATCTGCTGCTGCAAGGTTCGTCGCCCTTCCTCCATCTTGCCGCGTCGGGAACCGAACAATTCGCGCTCTGACCGTGCCAGAGCGCTATCGGGGGCGATCTCGCGAGGAAAGTTGATCGAACTCCTGCCCAGGACCTCTGCCTGCAGTCGGGCTAAGGCGGCCTTCAGAACGGCTGCCTGATTGGCGGATTCCTCGTAGGAAGTCCGGAAATGCGTAGGATCGAGGCGGACAAGAGGCTGTCCGCGCACGACGATATCGCCCTCGCTGACCAGAAGATCCGCCAGGATGCCACCCTCCAGGCTCTGGATCTTCTGCATGCGACTGACTGGCACCACTCGCCCTTCGCCGCGTGTGACTTCATCGACGCGCGCGAAGGCCGCCCAGAGGATCGCAATGACGATACTCGCCATCACCGTCCACAAAAGCGGACGAAACAGGGGATGCGTGCCGGTTCGGAAAGGATCGCCGAGTTCGCGATGCAACCCTTGCGCGGAGAAGCCATCAACCGCCATGTGCCGCCCCTGCCGCCCCAGGTTCGGGCGCCTTTACCTGATTGCCGGAGACGACGTTGCCGACCGGTCCGTCCATCACAACCGCGCCATCGCGCATGACGATGACACGTTCGACCAGCGCCAGCATCGAGCGCTTGTGCGTCGTCAGGACAAGCGTGCGATCGCCCAGCCAGGCCCGCAGCCGAGCGACAACGTGGTCCTCTGCCGCCTGATCGAAAGAAGCGGTCGCTTCGTCCAGCAGTACGATTTGCGGATCCTGCAGGATCACCCGGGCTAGCCCCACGGCCTGACGTTGTCCGCCCGACAGGCTGCGACTGCCAAGCAGAGGCATGTCCAGCCCCATCGCATTCGCTCGCACGAAACGGCCGAGCCCCACGTCATCCAGTACGGCGAACATCTCGGCGTCCGATATGGCCCGCCCTTCGAGATTGAGATTTTCGCGCAAGGTTCCCTGCATTATGGCAACGTCTTGTGGCAGGAAGCCGACGGCAGATCGCCGATCGGACGGGTCGATTTGCGTGAGGTTCACCCCGTCGAGCATGATCGTGCCCGAGGAGACGTCGCCAAGGCCGGACAACAGGCGCAGCAGAGTGGATTTCCCGGCGCCATTCCCTCCCAGTATCGCGACCTTCTCTCCGGCGGCGATCGTGAGTGTGCCGACGTTTACCACCGGGGCTCCATCGTCGTATCGAACCGTGGCGTCAGCAAGCACGAACTGTCCGCGTAGCCGTTCCACGCGGACGAATGCGCGATCCTTCGGCCGTTCGACCGGTGCGGCCATGAGTTGATCGAGTCCCTCCAGGGCAACACGGGTATGCTGCCACCTCGCCAGTATGCCCGCGGCCTGCGACATCGGCGCAACGGCTCTCGCCCCGAGGAGCGAGCATGCCACCAGCGCGCCGACGGTCATCGCGCCTTCGCCGATGCGGTACACGCCGAACGCTACGATGCCGACATAACAGAACTGTTGCACCATCCCTGCACCGTAGGTCAGCGCACTCGACAGGGAATGGCTGTGCCGGGCGGTTTCCGCCAGTTGTGCGGTCAGCGTTTCCCAAAGCTGCATGGCCCGTCCT
Organism: Novosphingobium sp. FG90; assembly: GCF_057808725.1. Taxonomy (NCBI): domain Bacteria; kingdom Pseudomonadati; phylum Pseudomonadota; class Alphaproteobacteria; order Sphingomonadales; family Sphingomonadaceae; genus Novosphingobium; species Novosphingobium sp. FG90. Next base: position 10,863 of record NZ_JBMDIO010000006.1, on the reverse strand, counting down.
TCGCCGTGCCCCGCCTTGATCGCCTCCAGGTTTTCCACTGCCTCGATCAGGATGCTGTTCTTGATCGCGCCTTCGCGCAGGTTTCGGCGCGAGAGGCCTGCAAGGCGACGCTGCATGAGCAGGCTGGGGAACACCATCAGCACGATCGCGGCGATCGGAACCAGCACGACCGGTCCGCCGATCAATGCGATGATAGCCAGAAATATGAGGGTGAAGGGAAGGTCGCTCACGATAGCGGCGCTCGACGAGGTGAAAAATTCGCGAACGCCTTCGAACTCGCGGATTTGGCTGGTGAAGGCGCCTAACGATGCGGGCCGGGCCGAAAGCCGTGTCTGCAGCACCCGTGCGAACAACTGCGTCGACAGGCCGAGGTCGAGGCTCTTGCCCATCGCGTCGAGAAGGTGCCCGCGCATGTACCGCAGCACGGCCTCCAGGACGATGGCAATGACGACGCCGCTCGCCAATATCCATAAGGTGTCGAAAGCCGAATTGGGTACGACCCGGTCATAGACCTGCATGGCGAAAAGGGCCGTTGCGATGGCAAGCAGGTTGGCCATCATCGCGCCGAGCGCCACTTCCAGATAGGCACGGCGGTACTTCCTCAAGGCTCCGAAAAACCAGTGCCGGCCATCGGTGGTCGTGAGAACGCCGGCTTTGGGCTCGGACTTGAAGCGGGGCTTGGCGAAGATCGCCACGCCTGCATACAGACGCGCCAGTTCGCCTACCGGCATGCTCTGGGTGCCACCGTCCGCATGGGGCAACCGCAACACAGCCATGTCGCCCTTCAGCGCCGAAAAGACCACGCTGTTACCGTCATTGAGAACCAGCAGTGCCGGCAGCAGATAATCGGGCAGGTCGAGATTGCACCGCCGGACTTGCGCGGCCATGTCGAGCCGACGCATGGCGCGAGGCACCATGTCCAGAGGCAATCCGCCGTCGACCAGCGGCATCCCGTCTCCCAGTTCGGTCGCGCTGGTGTGCCGCCCCAGCATTGCCGCTAGGAGCACGAGGCCTTCGCGCAAGGGGTCCTGCCTACGCACTGATGGCCCGAAGTGATGGGATGCCGCGTTGGTCACGGCAGATCCCGGGGCAATGCGATGAGGTCTGAAAGCCTCCCTAGCTGGGCGGCTATCCGGTATTGGATCCTCACCGTCTGTAGTGTGACCTCATTGAGCGATCGCCGCGCATCGAAATGTTCGCGCTGTATCGTGACCAGATCGACGATGTCCCGCCGCCCGACCTCGAATTGTTCACGATAGAGGCCGCTCAGGTTGCCGGCGTCGGCCACCTGAGCGCGCAGCGCCTGCGCCTGTTGTTCGAGCGCAGCTGCGGTCGTCGTCATGTTTCGCAGTTCGCGGGCGATATCACGCCGCACCGCAGCTTCTTTCAACTGCGCGGCATTCACTCTTTCCCGTGCTGCATCGGCGCGATCGAAGGAAGAAAGCCCTTGCATCGGCGTCATGCGCAGGCGCAGGGCGACGACCGCGTCGCTGGCCATTCTGCCGCCGATCTCGCGGCTGAGGGCCGTCGCTTCCAGGTTCACGCGCGGCAATATCGCAGAACGTGCATCGTCGAACTGGGCACGGGCATAGTGCGTGTCCTCCAGCGCCTTGAGATAGACCGGTGCCTCGTCGATCAGCGCATCGATATCCTGCGCCTCAAGACGTTTGACCATCGACTCCGGGGTGGGCTGTTCCAGGTGTTCTGGCAGTGCGCCGACGAGTGTTTCGAACTGGGCTTCGGCGTTGCCGGCCTGACCGTCATCGCTGGCCAGCCTTTGACGCGCCCGCGCCAGTTCAAGCTGTGTCCGATCCGGCTCGCTGCGGTCAGCGTATCCGCTGTCTGCCCGCATTGCCGTCATGTGCGAGAGGTCTTCCAGTGTCGATATCTGGGCAAGATCGACGTCGCGTTGCAGTCGGGCCAGCACAACGTCGAGATAGATTTCGATCACGTCGCGCGCTGCTTCGTCGCGAGCGATCGACCATTCCGCGTGGCGCTGCCGCTCGGTTGCACGCGCGCTGTCGATCCTGCTGCGCGTCTGTCCCCAGTCATGGACCATCTGCGCAGCGGTCACTTCATAGGCCCATTCGTCTGGCGACAATTCCTGCGGACCACCGGATGCGGAGATCGAAGGAAGATATCCCGCTCGTGCCGCTCTCACATCGGTATGCGCGGCCTTTACCTCCGACTTGGCGGCAGACATCGTCGGGTCCTTTGCAATCGCTGCGGCCACAGCTTCCTCCACGGTCATGGCCCGCGCGGGTTTGGGGGGAGAGCCGAGGACCAATGAAGCGATCGTGCCAATAATGAACAGAACATCCGCGCGGCTTCCCCACGCTGCCCTCACACGATGACCTGAATGGTATTGTCTTCGACCAGAACAGTGTTCACCCCGAACGCATAGACATCATATACGAGGCCATCGATTGTCTGCGTCGATCCGGTATTGACCGCGCCTGTGATGTTCAAAACGTCGTTGGACTCGCCGGTGATCTGCAGGACATGGCTTGTATCGGTAATCGCGCTGACTTCGGAGGCCGTGAGCGTCAGTACACTGCCGCTGTCGCCTGAACCGAGATCTATGCGCTCGATGCCGGCAAGGGTTCCCACGCCTGGCGCGCCGTAATCGAGGTCGATGCCGTTGCCGAGCAGAATGGTATCGAAGCCCGCACCGCCATTGATGGTCGAAAAGTTGGTTGCCAACACATCGACGGTATCATGGCCCGGCCCCGTCAGCACGGAATCACCGGCGCCCACATTGAGGACAAGGTCATTGCCGCTGTTGCCGTTGATGTGCTCTGCCCCGGTGGTGCCAGACATGATGTCGTCGCCCGGCGAACCGTTCACATCGACTTGCCCCAGGTTGAGCGACAGACCATTGGGACTGAGGGAGAGGCCGTAAATGGCGCTCTCGTGGCCCTGGGGGTCAGTCGCGACCATCCCCAGCGATATCTGGGAGCCGAGATTGAGGACATCGGTAACGTTCAGACCCAACTGCGTCAGGATGGTGGGACTGAGCAGATTGAGTGTGAAATGGCCGCTGTTGTCAGCCGTCAGGGGCAGCAATTCGACATTCAAAGCGGGAGTGACAACCCGGATGACCACGGTGGAATTCGGTTCCGTCGTACCGCTCACGCCGAATTGCAGGTTGAGGGGGTTGAGGCTGAAGGCAAGACCGAAGCCTCCGATAGTCGGGGGAGCTTCGATGTTGGGTGCAACAGCGATCGTCGCGACGTTGCTTGTGTTACCCGCGGGGTCTACGCCGGTGACCGACACCTGAGCGTCCAGCAATTGCGCCCAGTCGAGCCGAACGCCAAGGTCGGTAAGCAGGTTGAGCGAAGTCAGGCCGTTGTTCCCCGCCGTGACGACGGTGTCTGTCGTCAACCCGCCCACGATTGCCGTGACCGTCAGTTGCGTGCCGGGATCTGCGGATATGGTTAGGGCGCTGGCAAGCAGCGACAGCACCGGTGTAGCAGGAGGAGAGGTATCGATCACGAAGTTGACGGGAGAGGATTCATCTCCTCCTCCAATGCTGGCCGACACGCTTGACGCACCATCGGGGAACCCGCCTCCGGGTGCGATGGTGAGAACGACGATGCCGGCCAATATATCACCGGCAGACAGAACGTGGGTCGTCTGGGCCTGATATCCGCCGGGGCCGTTCAGCGTGGCAGTGACTTGTTGCCCGACTTGCATCGTAGGCCTGAGCGCCACGTCTACCTGGACCCCGTCGGCAGCTTCGTTCGCATTGATGTAGCCGTCGTCCGCTTCGATCACGGCAATCGTCAAAGGTGCTATGTCCGGCGCGATCAGGATGGTCGGCGCGCTTTCATTCCCTGTGGCATCGATGGCGACAGCGCTCACCGTCTCGTTGGAGATCAGCGGCGTGAGCAAGGGCAAGCTGAATTCGCCGTTGCCATCGACCGTGACGACTAACGGATTGGCGGTGTCGCCATCGATCACGATCCGGACCGTGCTGTCCGGCTCCGCTGATATGAGCAGCAACTCGCCCCCTGACACCAGCGTCAGAACCGGGCTGTCCGGGGAAAGCGCGTCGACCGTGATCGTGGCCGCCAGACTTGTATTGCCGGCCGCATCGACAGCTATTGCTTCTACTACCGTCGCGTCAGGCAGGGGCATCGTTGGCGTGAAGCTCCAGACACCATTGTCATCGACTATGGCTTCACCAAGGGGGATGCCGAAACCGTCCGTGAGGATGACGGTCGTTCCGGGCTCTGCTGTTCCGGCGAGGATTCCGCCGCTGCTGGGCTCGACGATCGGTGCGATGGGCGCAATGGCATCGACTGTGGCGCTGGCCGGGAGGCTGGTATTTCCCGCCGCATCGACCGCAACGACTTCGACGATGGTATCGTGCGGCAAGGCAAGGTTGGGTACGAAAACCCAGTTGCCATCATCGTCCGCCGAAGTTTCGCCGATCGGGTTGCCAAGTGGGTCACTCAGGAAAAGCGTCACTCCCGGTTCGGCGGTGCCTTCCAGCAGCAGACCGGTCGTGGGATCGATGGTCGGGATGGCCGGAGGCACGCCGTCAACGGTGGTGCTGACCGGGCCACTCACGTTACCCGCCGCGTCGACCGATACGGCGACGACCACCGTGCCGTCAGGCAAGGGGAGCAGGGGAGTGAAAGTCCAGTTCCCTTGCGCATCCGCCGTGACTTCGCCAAGTGGCAAACCAAGGTCAGGAACGGCTGACGAGGCCGAGAATACCGTGAAGCTGCGGGCGCTCGACTGCGGCGTGAATGCGGCAAATGTATTTCCGGTGCCATCCATCAGCACCACGGTCGAATTCGGCTCGGCCGTACCGGTGACCACCGAACCATTGGTGGGATCGATGGTCGGGGCCGCGGGGGCAGAGGAATCCACCGTAGTATTCGATTGGGGACTGACGTTGCCCGCCGCGTCCCGGGCCGTTGCGAGGACGACAGTGCCGTCAGGCAAGGGCATGTCGGGTGTGAAGCTCCAGTTCCCGTCACCATCGACGGTAGTTTCACCGATGGAATTGCCGTTGCCATCGACGAGCATGAGGCTCGAGTTCGGTTCCGCCGTGCCGGTGACTTCGTTTCCGTTAGTCACGTCGATGTCTGGTGCGTTAGGCGCAATGCCGTCAACCGTGGTGGTGGCAGGAGGGCTGGCATTGCCTGCAGCGTCCTGGGCAACGGCGCTGACGGCCGTGCCGTCAGGTAGAGGCATTTCGGGGGTGAAGCTCCAGCCACCATTGCCGTCGGCGACGGTCTGGCCGATCGGATCGCCATTGCCGTTGACCAGGAAGATGATGGCGCCAGCTTCCGAAGTGCCGGTTATTTCAACGCCGCTGGTCGGCGCGATTTCAGGTGCTCCGGGCGAGGAAGCGTCGATGACGATGGTATCGGAGGCACTGAGGTTTCCGGCTGCATCGCGAACCACGGCATTGACGACCGTGCCGTCTGCCAGTGGAGATGCCGGTACGAAGTCCCAGGTTCCATCGGGACTCACGACCGTCTGACCGATTGCGTTGCCATTCCCATCGGTCAGGATCACCGTAGCATCGGCTTCACCGGTGCCGAAGATGATTGCGCCGCTGGAAGGCGCCATGCCGGGAGCCTCAGGAACGGTGGCATCGACCGTGGCACTGGTCGATGGGCTGATATTGCCTGCAGCATCTTTGGCGACTGCGACTATGGTAGTTCCATCCGCCAGCGGAGACGACGGCGCGAAGGTCCAGACGCCGTTGGCATCCACATCGACCTCGCCGATCAGATTTCCGAGGTTGTCGGAGAGGGTCACGATCGAATTGGGCTCCGCATTGCCGGATACGGCAGTCGCACTGGGCGGCGCCACGGTGGGAGGCGAAGGCGCTACTGCATCCACTGTGATAAAGGATGGCAGGCTGTCATTTCCCGAGGCGTCCCGCGCGATGACCTTGATCATGGTTCCATCGGCGATCGGGCTGTCAGGTGTGATGGACCAGCTCCCGGTCGGGTCTGCAACTGTCTGGCCGAGCGGCGCACCGTTGTTATCCACGACGAGAACCGTGGCGCCAGCTTCCGCGGTGCCATCGATCCCGGCGCCGCTGCTCGGGAACACGGTTGGAGCATCGGGTGCGACGGCATCGACCGTGACATTTGCTGCGGGACCTGCCTGCCCCTGCGCATTGATGGCCGAAACATTTATTACCGTGCCGTCGGGGAGGGCTGGCTGCGGAGTGAACGACCATGTTCCATCTGGCGCGATGGTGCTCTGGCCTATGGTTTGGCCTGCAGCATTCGTCAGGATAACGGCAACGCCACTCTCGGCGGCGCCTGTCAGGGCGCTCCCGTTGGTGGGATCGACGCTGGGAGCGGTCGCCGGGGGAGGGCTCAGGTCTGGTGCTTGAGCGGTCGCCACGATACTTTCGTTGCCGGCGGCATCTGAGATCGTGACCGCTATAGACTGGCCATCGTTTAGGGGATTGGCGAAAAGGATCGAGAACGTTCCATCGACCGCGACCGTTGTGGTGTAATCGGGGTTGCCGTCGGCATCGACATCGACCGACACGGTTGCGCCAGCCTCACCAGTGCCCGTCATGCCGGTGCCGTCAGTCGCGATGCTCAGCTGGGTGGCCGCTTCTGGCGGCGTTAGGTCCGGAGCGACTGCAACTGCCGCAGGGCCGGTATTTCCAACGCCATCCCGGACGGTTACGCTGATGATCTCCGCATTGACGAGCGCCGGTGATAGGGCAACCGTGAAGGTGCCGTCTGTTGCCACGGTTGTGGTGTAGTTGGCAGTACCATTGCCATCGGTATCGACGAGAACCGTAGCGCCAGCCTCGGCACGGCCTGCAAGGCTATCCCCTTCCGGGGAAATCGCCAGATTGGTCGGCGCATTTGGTGCCGTCGTGTCGGGCGGTGTCGTCGGTACACCACCACCATCGTCGTTGTCGCCGCCGCCTCCTCCTCCACTTCCGGCGGCAACGGCCATGAGCCCACCTCCGCCGAGGGCCGCGAGGGGAATTATAATGCCCGCGCCCAACCCTCCGCCGGAGGCCATGCCCGCAGCCGCCGCGCCGGTGGCTTCGGTCCCTGCGGAAGTGGTGAACCCGGCCATGGCGTCCATCGGCACATAGGCAGGCGATGCGAGCGCACCTCCGGATATTTGCGCTACGTCAGCAGTGACCAGATGATTTTCCTGGACCAGCATGAGCTGCGAGAGTTTCGACGGGTCCACGTAGAAGTTGGCGATCCTGAGCACTTCGCCGGTTCGCAAGTGCACCAGCAAGTCTGTGCCTTCACGGCTGTAGCCCGCAACTGTCTCAGGCGCGAGGTTCAGGGCGACGTTGCTGCCGGCGGCTACTGAAATCGAACTCTCTACGGTCTGGATAGGGGCGAAGCGAATGCCGGACAGGTCCGACGAGATCTTGGCCTCAATAGGCATTGTTCACCTCCCGCGAAGAGCGTGCCGGCTGTCCGGACGAAGTTCGGCATAAAGGCGTGTCGGGATTCGCCAATTGCGTTTCCCTCCGATTTCGAGGGAGTTGGTCGGGAACCAAATGCCTTCGAGACTTAGGGAAAGTTTGGCGCGCTATCGAGGTCGATAACGGATGCAGTTCCTCTGCGGCACGTGTTTCCCTATGCGAAATTTGGCATGTCGATGCGCGCGCACATATGCCAATGTACCTCGACTATTATTTTACATAAGATACATTATCATCCTCATCACCTACGTAACCGCAGTCAGCAACGTTCCGTATTGTGAGGCTGCTATCCCATGAGCCCTTCACGGTTTTCTTACACAGTGTCGACCATTCGACGACGCCGTCCACACCGACCTTAAGGACTTCTCCGCCGTTTATGTTAAAACCAAACGGATCGGGCATTTCCACCGTGAGAAAGTCTACCATCATGGCTGAACGTTCTCACCGGCAGCAGTCTTTAGCGCATTTTCGCTGCGAACTGAAGCCGCGAGGTCGCGAAGCGTAGTCAGGTAGCGAAGCGGATCGTCCGAGTGGACAAGGCCCAAACAAAGGTTACGAACCTCTGAAGCCAAACCCTCGGGCACCCATACTCCCACGCGCGTATTCCCCTCTCGGCGCATCTTGCGATCATAGACCGCACGGCGATCACCACCGGTTTCGGCTATGTAAGCCTCAATTGGTAGCTTAGACTGCCTCGGCACCGAACCCTCCGTCTGTGCAGCAACGTTGGTTGAAAGTCCGTGCAGACGCAATCCCCTTTCGTCAGTGTAGACGAGGGAGAAAGAGTCACAATGAGGGTTTCAGATTTTTAAACCTTCTCAATCCCTGCCGCGAGAGAGTCCGAAAGGGGTGGATTGCGGACCTAATCCAATCCGTTTGGCAACTTAGCCCCACACCATGGGCAATAAGAAATTGTGATCGTTGAGCTTCCACCGTCGTGAATGATCAACCCGTAACTATCTCCTTGATCGGAATAGTCGATCAGGCAGTCTGGGCAATCAAAGCGATCGTCATGATCGTCGCAACCGTTCTCGACATTGGAGCGCATCATTTCACAGCAATGCTTGGCGATGCCGATGGATTTCACATCTAGCGAATGACCACAAGGGGGCGTGAGCGGAAATTCGCATCCCCCGCCTATCCGCTCGCACAGACGCCCCCTTCCCTTGTCCGTACAGACCGCCCTGCCCGTTATGAACCATATTGGTGCAATGGCGGTTTTAAGGGCGTTGCGCGTGGAGCGAGTCTCATTTTTGAGACAAATGTGCATGGTTATTGGACCATGCACATGGGGCGCTGCGCCTCTGTGCGCTTGGTCACGTCCTCGCTCGCTCCGCTCGCTGCGGCGTGACCAGGCGCACGCGCCGCGCCTCGGCCGAATAGATCGAGGAACAACAACAAAGAACAAAATGGGCTACCGGCTGGCGGGCGGCGGCTATGCAGAAAGCCCCTCAGGGCCGATGCAGGGCCGAGAGGGGCTAATACGAACAGAAGTATGAAGGGGGCTATCCGTCAGGGGCTCTGCCCCCAACACCCCCGAACTAGACGCGGGGGCAGTGTCGGCTTTCAGGCGCGGCTCCGGGCTGAAAGAGCGGCCAAAAGGGGTGGAAAGCGGACCTACAGGTCCTGACGCCAAAGTGCCTTCGCCACGAAGGCCAATTCCAGCAAGCCGATGCTCACGAACACAGCGATAGCCACATGGACTACGGGCGAATTGAGTTCGCCCCAAAAAATTCCAAAGACTGCGAAAATGCACCACGCGGGAAGCCCGATGCAAATCATGGTAAGTTTGAGCCATCTAGGCTGAAGCCGCCAAAAACGCGTCTGCAAAGCTATTTCATGTTCGGCCATGGCCCGAACTTATGTCCGGCAGACAATGGCCGCAATGGGGCGTGTGCCGAAAGGCAGCTTTTCTCGATCACTCCCCTATTTCCCGCCATTTATGCTCCCGGAGAAACCCTGCATTCCACTCAAGGTCAATGAGCGGTCGCCACCATGTGGTATAAGGCACGAGGCAGAGAACGCGGGAAACATATGGGGTCACCCCGTCACGAGCCCAACGAGCGGCATTGACGGCGATATATTCCTCAGCCGATTCGGCGGTCAAAAACTTCTTCGGCTTGGCCCTACGCCCCCACTTCCCATTACCGCAGATGTATTGATGTTGGCGCCACTTGGGCTTTGATGCTGGTTCATCGGTATTCGGTGCTGCGCCGCAAACGGCAAAAAATCGGGACGACCCACGTTTACGCCTCGTCAGGGCTAGTCTCCTCAGTTTCCAAGATTTTTATGGCCGCTTCACCGTTTCTTGCGCCCTCTGTCAAATCGGCTTGGACAAGCAGGAGTAGTTGTGAGGTTCCGGTGTCCCGCTGCCGAGATCCGAGAAGCCCGCCTAGGAAGCCGTCGCGCGTGCTGTTGTCGGATCGTTCGTCCAGACCGGCGATAGCGATGGTTTCGCCGGGAGCGATGGCGACAGTGGACGAAGCCGACGACTTGTTGAGCGTCGGAGTGTCGTTCACGCCGGTTTCGGTGCGCGAGAACGTGGAGCGCTCCTGAAGCACGGACAGTTCGATTTCACCTCGGCGCACGGTGGGCGAGACGGTGAGGGAGACGCCGCTGTCACGGTAGACGACCGAGCGGATGGGTGCCCCATTCTCGGTATAGGTGACCTCGCCGATGGTCGGGACCTGTGACCCGGAGTTGATCGAGGCGGTGGCGCCAGAGAGAGCGGAAAGCGACGGTTCGGCCACCACCTGAAAGCGTCCATCGGTTCGAACGGCCGAGAGGACGGCGGAAACGCCCCCTGTAGCGATTTTCACGAAGTGGTCGCCGCCTCCACCAGTGGAGTTGATGCCGAGCCCTAGACGCCCTCCCAGTACGTCCGAGAGAACAGAGAGCGCAGAGCCACGGGCCTTGCTGGTACGGACCTCGAACAGCACAGCGCGGATCGAGACGGATGGCCGGGGCTTGTCGACCGAGCGCACGAGCTGGGCCGCCATTGAAACATCGCGCTTTGATCCCGACAGCACGAGGACCGAGGGCGCGAGGCGATCCACGATCTTTTGCGACTGCGGCGCGCTGTTCTCACGGACGGCCATCGACAGACCGGGGAGCACCGAACGGAGAATGTCCGCCAGATCGACCGGTGAAAGGTGCGCCGGCTCGACAATTGCGACCGTCTGCGGCGGTTCATCGGCAATGGCAGTCATGGGACTGGACGGCGCGACGTGATCGGAAGGCGCAATGCGATCCAGTGCGGCTGATACGGGCGCAGTATATGACGCTGACGGCATATTCGGCATGGAGGGCGCACCGGCAAACTGCATGCTGGGATCGCCGGGACCGGCAGAGAGCGGCTTACCAGGCTGCGGAAAAAGGCTTGGCAGAGCCCGCCATTGGCCCCGGTTTCGCCGTTT
>NZ_JBMDIO010000059.1:0-14735 GCF_057808725.1 Novosphingobium sp. FG90 | reverse complement strand
GAAGCGCTAAAGGCTCCGCTTGGACCCGGCATGACGTCAATTATGGTGCGTCACAACTGGTCGTCTGCCGACAAAAAGCCGAAGGTGCCCGCATCCTGAAAAATGCGCATGTTTTGAGGGTAGTCCCAATTGCGTGCGTATTATCGGAAAGCCGAAGGTGCCCGCATCCTAAAAAATGCGCATGTTTTGAGGGTAGTCCCAATTGCGTGCGTATTATCGGTATGATCAGAAAAACCGTTCGATGAACCAGAAGTCGGTTCGCCGCCATTTGGGCGTCGCAGTGGCGACGCTTAGCGCAGTTTTGCTGTCGGTCGCACCATCCCAGGCGCAAGACGCAGCTTCCGTCATATCGCTGCATGAAGCCTTTGAACGAGCAGCCGCGCAACTACCCGAAGCGGCGGCCAGTCCGGCTTTGAAGGCTCAAGCTGACGCCCAAAGTCGTGCCGCGAGCGGGCCGTTTGTTGGACCACCCGTGGCGCGCGGCGATGTCCTGACCCGCTCTGGCGGGACGATTGAGCAAGAAGCCAGCGTTTCAGCCGCCATAAAATGGCCGGGGGAAGCGCGCGCTGGTGTTAATGCCGCGACGCTGAGCGGTGATGCGGCAAATGCCGGGCTAGCGGCTGCCCAACTGGCCTTGGCAGGAGACATTCGCACCGTATATTGGCGGCTCGCCGGTGCAAGACGTGCGGTTGATATAGAGCAACAGCATGTCGCAACGGCACGAACTGAAACCGATCAGGTTGAGCGACTGGTTCAAGCCGGTGTGCAGGCACGGCGCGATCTTTTGGTATCACAAGCAGAGCTTGGCGTAGCATTGGCGAGGCTTTCGGCTGCCGAAACCGATCTTGCGGAAACGACCGCGGCGGTCGAGGCGCTTATCGGCACTGCCCCTACGAGCTTTGCCGATGAAGCCCTGTCATCCGGCACCGATATTGAAAGCCATCCCGCACTCCTTGCTGCCGAAGCCAAAGCGAAGGCTGCCGACGCGAAAGCCGGTTATGCGCGTTACAGCCTGCGACCAAGGGTGGAGGGTAGTATAGGCGTACGCCGCCAGCGAAACGATCCCCGTGGTTCTTATGAAGATGCTTTGCTTGTGGGTATCGCGGTCCCGCTAGGCCGCGATTCGCGTGCCGGTGCTGATGCAGCCGGCGCGCGGGCAGAGGCCTTGTCGGCAGGCGCAGAGGCTGCACGACTTCGCGCGCGGTTATTAGCTGACCAGCGCGCTGCGCTTGTGCGCCTGTCGGTCGCCGAACGCGCGCTCCGTGATGCCGAGGCGCGGCAAGCGGCACTGCGCGAGGCGCTGATGTTGACGCAGCGCGGTCGGGTCGAAGGCGAAATCGGCTACATCGAATATCTGCGAGCGCGGCAGGCGCTGTTCGATGCCGAGCGCGCGCTTGGTGCAGCCGAGGTCGCTAAGTCCGCCGCAATTTCTGATGTCAATCAAACGATGGGTGTGTTGCCATGATATTCCGATCTTTCATGGCGATCATTGCCGCAGCAGTTTTCCTATCCACGCCGTCAACATCATTCGCGCACGGCGATGAGGATCACGGTGCTGCGGCCGTCGCCAGCGCGCCGACGGGTGCGAAGCCCCGCATCGAGGCCCGCACGGCGACCCTTGAACTTGTCGCAGCGGTTGACGGCGACGACATGACAATCTGGATCGACGGCTGGGCCGATAATGCGCCGATCACCAATGCCAATGTGAACGTGACAATTGATGGCAAAAGCCAAGCCGCGAAATCGGCGGGCGACGTATATACTGTGTCCGACGCCAAACTTGAAACCGCTGGCGCGCATCAATTGGCCTTCCTGATCACACGCGCGGGAGCGGTCGAATCGCTGTCCGCCGAACTCATCATACCCGATGCGCAAGTGACAACCGCCAGCGGTGGGTGGGCATATTGGATGGTTGCCGCAGGCATCGCTGTTCTGGCCATCGGCGGCTTGATCTTTTGGCGCTCGCGTAGGGCAGGCGCTGCGGTTGCTGTGGTCGCGCTTGGGCTATTGTTGTTGCAACCACGCCCGATTCAGGCGCACGGCGATGAGGATCACAGCGCAGCGGCCACACCCGCCACGACGGTCACAGGCGGCGGCGATGCGGCGGCCCGGCTTCCAAGTGGCGACGTGTTTGCGCCCAAAGGTGTTCAGCGGATCATTGGTCTGCGCACAATCGTAGCAGCGGATGGCTATACCACCCCGTCTGCCAATTTAACCGGCCAAATTATTACTGATCCGCGTCGCGGCGGGCTGGTTCAAAGTGCCACGGGCGGCCGCGTTAGTGCGGGCGCTTCGGGGATTGCAGTCATTGGGCAATCGGTTCGCGCCGGACAGATATTAGCGATCATTGAGCCACCTTTACAGGCGATAGACCGTGCCTCCTTATCGCGTGAGTTGGGCGATCTCGATCAACAAATCGCACTTGCGGCCAACCGTGCAGCACGGCTTCGCCGACTTGAAGGTGTGGTTCCGCGCCGTGAAATTGAAGAGGCTGCGATTACCCTGCGCGGCCTGCAATCGCGGCGCGCAGGGCTTGGCCAAGCGACATCGGCTCGTGAAGTGCTGCGTGCGCCGATCAGCGGCGTCATTTCGGTAAGCGGGGTCCGCGTCGGCCAAGTGGTCGCTGCTCAAACGACGCTGTTCGAGATTGTCGATCCGTCACGCCTCTATGTGGAAGCCAATCTGTTCGACCGCCGCCCTATAACCACAGGAGCAAGTGCGGTCGGCAAGACGAGCGACGGCGCGACATTCGATCTGGTGTTTGAAGGCGCGGGTCTTGCTGACCGGGGCCGCGCGGCACAAGGGCTGTTCCGCATCGTCGGTGCTCCGCCGCGACTGCGTATCGGCGAAAGCGTTACCCTATCAGCGCCGCTGGGCGAGCCGGTTGCCGGGGTCATTGTTCCCCGCGCTGCCTTGATCAGCGGTGCCAACGGCTTGACCTCGGTGTTCGTCAAGACACGGGCCGAAACATTTGCTTTACGCAATGTGACCACCGCACCAGTGGACGCTGACAATGTGGCGATACTGACGGGCGTCAAAGCGGAAGAGCGCGTGGTAACAATAGGTGCAACTCTACTCGGTCAGGTGCGCTAGGCATGTTTGACGCCATCGTCGCCTTTTCGCTGCGCAACCGGATTCTCGTCCTATTTGCGGCGATCGCGCTTGTTGGGCTCGGCCTGTTATCGGCAAGCCGCTTGCCGGTGGATGTTCTGCCCAACCTCAATCGCCCGGTCGTTACGATCCTGACCGAGTCTCCCGGGCTCGCCCCGCCCGAGGTTGAAACGCTCGTAACGCGCCCGATTGAAACCTCAATGAGTGGCGTTCCCGGTGTTGAGCGTGTGCGTTCGGTATCTGGCATCGGGCTGTCGGTCGTCTATGTCGAGTTCGGCTGGAATGAGGATGTTTACCGCGCGCGCCAGCAAGTCGCCGAACGGCTAACCCTTGTTCGCGAACAAATTCCACCGAACACAGTGCCGCAAATGGGGCCGGTCACGTCCATCATGGGTGAGATCATGCTCGTCGCGATACCCTACGGCAAAGCCAGCCCGATGGAAGCGCGTGAAATTGCAGACTTTCAAGTGCGCCCACGCTTGCTCACAATTCCTGGCGTTGCGCAGGTGATCCCGATTGGCGGCGAAGTTCGGCAATACCGGGTTTCGCCCGATCCGGCAGCGATGGCAGCGCTTGGCATCACACTTGATCAGATTGACGGCGCGGTTCGCGAATTTGGCACCAACAGCGGTGGCGGGTTTGTCGACCAGTTTCAAAAGGAATATCTGATCCGGGGTGTTGCTCGGACAACGCGGATTGACGATTTGCGCGCGCTCGTCGTTGGCGAAAGCGGGGGCAATCCAGTGCGGCTTTCGCAGGTCGCAAGTGCCGATTTTGGTGCAGGCTTCCGGCGGGGGGATGCTGGCTATGGTGGCGCACCAGCAGTGGTTATCGCGGTGCAGAAACAGCCAACTGCTGATACGGTCGCTGTGACAACGCAAGTCGAGGCTGCGCTCAAGGAAATCAGCGCGACACTGCCAAACGGCATTCGCGCTGATAAGGTTCAATTTCGCCAAGCCAATTTTATTGAAACGTCGATTGGCACGCTCCAGCGGGTCTTGATTGAAGCCGCCGTCGTTGTCGCAATCATATTGTTTCTGTTTCTGCTCAACGTCCGCACGACGGCCATATCACTGATGTCGCTGCCAACATCGATCCTGATCACGACGATCATTTTTGAAGCATTCGGGCTTTCAATCAACACGATGACGCTGGGTGGACTTGCCATTGCCATAGGTGAATTGGTCGATGACGCGGTGGTTGACGTTGAGAATGTATATCGGCGATTGCGCGAAAATTCTGCGCTGGCTGAGCCCAAATCACCAATCGGAGTCATCGCTCATGCGACGGGTGAGGTGCGGTCGGGCATCGTCTATGCGACTGCAATCATCATCCTTGTATTCTTACCATTGTTTTTCCTTGGCGGCGTCGAAGGCCGCCTGTTTGCACCGCTTGGGCAAGCCTATATCGTTTCGATCCTCGCGAGCTTTGTCACTGCTGTAACGCTGACGCCAGTGCTTTGCTATTACCTACTGCCGAAGTTTGCGGCGCTCCATGAGACAAGTGAATCCGGGCTCGTTACTCGCCTCAAGAGAGTGAATGCAAAGGCGCTTGAATGGGGATTTGCACGCGTTCGGGGCGTGTTGGTTACCGCCGCGATTGTCAGTGTGCTGGCGATTGGCGGCGCGCTGCTATTGCCGCGTGCTTTCCTGCCGACGTTTAACGAAGGGAGCTTTGTCGTTGGCTATCAGCTTGAGCCAGGCATCTCGCTTGAGGCCTCAAGCCAATTGGCGGCAACTGCTGAAAAACTCCTGCTTCAGATACCACAGGTCGAGAGCGTCAGTCGCAGGACAGGCCGTGCCGAACTCGATGAACATGCCGAGGGCGTTCATTCAAGCGAGATTGATGTCGCGCTCAAGCCCGATGCTGAGGATCGGACTGCGGTTGCCGAGGCAATCCGGAGGAAGCTCGCTGTGCTTCCCGGCTCGGTATCGGTCGGTGCGCCGATTGGTCACCGGATCGATCACCTGCTTTCGGGGGTGCAAGCACAAATCGTTATCAAGATATTTGCTGAGGATCTGGACGGCGCACGCGGCAGTGCCGAGCAGCTTCGCGCGGCGATATCCGCAATTCCCGGCATCGTCGATTTGCGGATCGAAAAGCAGGTCCGCGTGCCGCAGCTTGATTTGCGGATAGATTACGATCGTGCGGGCAGCTACGGCATCACGCCGGCTGCGGTGTCCGATGCGATTGCGACGTTGTCCAATGGCAAGATCGTCAGCCGCGTGATCGACGGGCTAAAACGCTATGATGTTGTGCTGCGGTTGCCCGATGAAACACGCACAACGGCGGCGTTGGCCGATCTGCTCATTGAAACACCTAAAGGCCCGGTTCCTTTACGCAATTTGGCGGAAATCGTAGAGACCGACGGCCCCAATCAAATTCTGCGCGAAGGCGGCAAGCGCCGGATCGTCATATCGGCGAACGCGGCACCGGGCGCGAATTTAGGTAACATCGTCGCAGCCATCGAGGCAGAAACTGCAAAACTCAAGCTGCCTGCGGGCGGGTTTGTTCGCGTCGAAGGGCAGTTCGAGGCGCAGCGCGAAGCATCTTTGACAATCGGCGGTTTGTCGCTCGTGTCGTTCGGCATGATTTTCGTACTGCTCTTTACGCGATACCGCTCGGTCAAATTGGCTCTCATTATCATGGCAGGCGTCCCGATGGCGCTGGTGGGGTCGGTGATTGCACTTGGCCTTGCCGGGTTGCCGCTCTCGGTTGCCAGCATGATCGGATTTGTCACGCTCACCGGGATCGCATCGCGCAACGGCATTTTGAAGGTCAGCCACTATATAAACCTCGTTCTCCACGAAGGCGAAACATGGGGCGATGCGATGATCGTGCGCGGCACGCTGGAACGGCTGACGCCGGTGTTGATGACGGCGCTTGCGGCGGGTCTCGCGCTCACGCCGCTGCTGATCGGCGCGGACGAACCGGGTAAGGAAATCCTTCATCCGGTTGCGGTGACGATCTTTGGCGGGTTGCTGTCGGCGACACTGCTGGATGCCCTGATTACGCCGATCCTGTTTCGCTTGTTTGGCCGCGCTCCGCTCGAAAACATCATCGCCGAAGCCCGTCAATCGGGCAATTTGCAAGCCTATTAAGCCCAGCACAAAGGATATTTCTCCATGAAAAAGACATTGTTCCTGATCGCAGTCTCTGTCCTCGCACTCAGCGGTTGTGGCGAAAAGAAGCATGAGGATGGTCATACCGACGCCGATCACGCCGCAATTGCCGCCAAGGAAGGCGCTGGCGGTGATGAACATGCCGGAATGGAAATGGGAGGAGCCAGCCATCATCACGGTGCCGCAACGCTCAAGGTAGCATTGACTCCTGCTGGCACTTTCACGCCGGGTGAGCCGCAATCGGTGACGCTGACGTTGACCGACATCAAGACCGGGGCACCGATAGGCCCCGATCAACTGGCACTGGCCCACACCAAGAAGCTGCATTTGCTCATCATTGACGAAAGCCTGACCGACTACCAGCATATCCATCCGGTGGCTGGTCCCAAGGCTGGTGATTGGACGTTCAGCTTCACGCCGAAATTTGGTCGGACATACCGTGTATGGACTGATACAACGCGGGCGGACGGTGATCAGGAATACGTGTTTTCCGACATGGCTGCCGGGTCAGAAAAAGCGCCTGCGCCTGACCCAAAGCCGGTTGCAACCGCAGAAATGGGCGGGCTCAAATTCGCACTCTCGTTTGCTGGCCCGGTAAAGGCGGGTCAAGGCGTGATGGGTAGTGTTGCGATTGTCGAGGCGAAATCCGGCAAGCCTTTCACGCAGCTTCAACCGATCATGGGAGCATTCGGTCATGTCGTCGCGTTTTCGCGCGACTGGAGTTCAATCGAACACGTCCACCCGCAAGGCACCGAGCCTAAATCTGACAGCGAGCGTAGCGGGCCTGTTGTCGGCTTTCATATGGAACCCAAAAACAGCGGCGTTATGAAGATTTTCGTTCAGATCATGGCGAATGGCCGCGAGATAATTGTGCCATTCACGGTCAATGTCGGCGCGTGAGGGAGCAAAGGGCCGCAGAGAGCCATTTTTCAGGGTCGTGATGGCCGCGCGACGGCTGTATGATTAAAGGCCGTAACGAAAGACAGTTGCTCAGCGAATTGACCTTTGACGCTTCCAAGTTCAAATTAGGTTTCTGATGAAAACGCTGTTTCGCCATTTTCTGCTGCTGGGGGCCATATTCGGCCTCTTGTGGCAGGGCGTGGCTTATGCGTCGCCGCCTTGTGCGGATATGCAGCACGAACAAAGTGCAGCAACATCGCCAATGGCAGGCATGGCCGATTGCATGGATGCGATGAAGCAATCCCACAATAACACGCCGCCTTGCAAGGATATGAAGGCCGGCTGCTTCGCTATGGTGGGCTGTGCGTCCTTGGCGGCACTTGGCGTGGTTCCAATTACCGTCGCGCCCGCAATTAGCGGCTCTTTTTCTTATACATGGGCAACAAGTCCAGTTCTGAGCGGGCGCAACATAGCCCCGATACCCGACCCTCCCTCGATCCTTGGCTGAACCAACCGGCGTTCGGCGGCTTTGATGCTGTCGTGCGCGCAAAATTGATTCAACCAAGGATATTCAACATGAAAATTTTACTGACACTTGCTGCGACGCTTGCAGCGTTCACCTCTGTATCTGCTGCGTCGGCAGCCGAACGATCGGGCGGCCATTATGAATGGCAAAACCGTCCGGTTTACGGCCCCAACAAGGCCAATCTGCCTTCGCGCGTCCGCGTGTGGGTCAAGGACGCTTCCACCGTCGCTAATTGCGATTGTGCGATGATGCACGACGAGGCGACGAAGGCTGCGTGCATGGACATGCCGGGCCACGCCAAAGGCTGACAATGGATGTCCCTGGCTGGCGCGAAGCGCTGGTCGGGGACGACCTTGTTATCGTTCCGTTTGGGGGGGTGCATGAAATACTTGATCACTTTAATGGCTTTGCTCGTGCTGCCTGCGCAGCTTGCCGCCGAGCCGCTGACATTTGACGCGGCGCTTGAACGCGCAAAGAGCGCCGCGCCGAGTCTGAAAGGGCGTGCTGCCGGTGTGCAAGCCGCGCAATCGGCGGCGATAGCGGCCGACCGGCTGCCTGACCCAACGCTCGATCTTGGTATCCGCGACTTTCCGGTGACCGGGCCGGATGCGGGTAGCTTCAACCGCGATAATTTTACGATGACAACGATTGGCGTCAGCCAGCAATTTATCAATCCCGCCAAACGTCACGCTCGCGCCGCGCGGGCAGGCGCTGACATTGGCATCGCGGAAGCCGAAGTTGAAGTTGAGGCGCGCAATGTCATGCTCGAAACCGCGCTCGCATGGATTGATCTCTATTATGGCGAGCGGCGTCTGGCGCAATTGAAGCTACTCGATGAAAGCTTGGGCAGTCTTCAGGCAACCGTGACAGCACGGTTGGCATCTGGCAGCGCGCGGCCTTCGCAGGCATTCGAGCCTGAACAGTTGCAGGCGCAAGTGAGCGACCGCCGCAGCGCCCTGATGGCTGAGATTGCAAAAGCCCGCGCAAGACTGGCGCGCTTTACCGGCGATCCCGACGTCTCGGTTGCAGGCAACCCGCCAGAGTTCGCAATAAACCGGGCGCAATTACTGGCGAACGTCGGCAGTCTTCCCAGCCTGAGGGCGCTCGATGCGCAAACGGCGGCGATGGATGCCGAAACCCGGCTTGCCCGTGCCGACAAGCAACCCGACTGGAAGGTGACCGCTTCCTACGGACGGCGCGAACCGCGTTTTGGCGATCTCGTCTCGGTCGGCGTCTCGATTGACCTGCCATTATTCGGAGGCAAGCGCCAGAACCCCAAAATTGAGGCGCGCGCGAGCGAGGCCGAACGCGCGCGGTTGGAGCGCATGGCAGGCGAGCGCGAAGTTCTCGCCGCTCTGGAAAGCGACCTGGCCGAACATACGATGCACCAGGCAAGGCTCGAAAATGCGCGCGAGAATTTGGTGCCGCTGGCACGGCGGCGGGCGAAACTCGATTTTGACAGCTACGGCGCCGGCACGGTCGATCTTGGCACTGCGTTGCTGGCGACGCTCAGTGTTGCAGAAGCCGAAGTCGATTTGCTCGACCGCGAAGCCGAGGTCGCGCGCGATGCCGTCCGTATCAACATGATTTATTCAGGAGGGCAGCCATGACGGATGCAACACAGAATGCGGCTCGCTGGCGTGCCGGAATATTGGCTGCGACAATGATTGCAGGCGGCGGCGGATATTATCTCGGGCAAAGCGGTGGGGATAAAGCACCCGCAACCGCTACAAGCGCCGATGGCCGCAAAGTCCTCTATTATTACGACCCGATGTTTCCGCAGCAGAAATTCGACAAGCCCGGCAAATCGCCGTTCATGGATATGCAGCTTGAACCCAAATATGCCGATGGTGGCGGCGGCGCATCCGGCGCTGTGGCAGGAGTCAGCATCGACCCGTCCGCAATGCAGAATCTGGGCATCCGGGTGGTCGAGGCCAAAATGGGCAACTTGGCTGCGACGCTCAACGTCACCGGCAGCGTCGATTTCAACCAGCGCGACGTGGCGATCATTCAGACCCGTTCGGGCGGGTTCGTAAGCCGCGTCTATGCGCGCGCTCCCGGCGATGTCGTGCGTGCCGGTGCGCCAATTGCTGACGTCCAGCTCCCCGAATGGGGCGGCGCGCAGACCGAGTTTTTGAGCGTCAAGCGTCTGGGGCGACCAGACCTGACCGCCGCCGCACGTCAGCGGCTGCGGCTGATGGGCATGTCCAACGGCCTGATTGCGAGTGTCGAGCGAAGCGGCAAGACCAACGGCACGATTACCATCACTTCGCCGATTTCAGGCGCCATCCAGACTCTCGATGCGCGCGCTGGTGTGACGCTGGCGATGGGGCAAACGCTCGCGCAGGTAACAGGGCTTGGCACGGTCTGGCTCAACGCCGCTGTTCCTGAAGCACAGGCTGGCGCGGTGCGGATCGGGCAAAGTGCGAGCGCAACGCT
Source organism: Novosphingobium sp. FG90 (assembly GCF_057808725.1). Classification (NCBI taxonomy): domain Bacteria; kingdom Pseudomonadati; phylum Pseudomonadota; class Alphaproteobacteria; order Sphingomonadales; family Sphingomonadaceae; genus Novosphingobium; species Novosphingobium sp. FG90. The sequence continues at coordinate 4,637 of NZ_JBMDIO010000059.1, read as the reverse complement.
CACCGCTTTTCCGGGCGAGACATTTGGCGGACGGATCATTGCTATCCTGCCAACCGCGCAAGCCGATAGCCGCACCCTCACCGTGCGGATCGAATTGGCCAATCGTGGTGGTCGGTTGCGCCCCGGCATGTTTGCCCAAGTTGCACTTGGCGGCGATACCCGCGCGGCGTTGCTGGTCCCCAGCGAAGCGGTGATCCGCACAGGCACGCGGACGATTGTGATGCTGGCAATGGGTGATGGCCGCTATCATCCCGCAGAAGTGCGCGCGGGCCGCGAAGGCGGCGGGCAGACCGAGATACTGGAAGGCTTGTCTGCCGGGGAAAAAGTCGTCGCATCGGGGCAATTCCTGCTCGATTCCGAAGCCAGCCTGACCGGCATTGCCGTCCGTTCACTCGGCGGTGGCAAATGATCGAAGCCATCATTCGCTGGTCGGTCAAGGCGCGCGGGCTGGTCGTGGTCGCGGCGCTGGTGCTGACCATCATCGGCATCGGCGCAATCCGCACGACTCCGGTGGATGCCTTGCCCGATCTCTCCGATGTGCAGGTCATCATCCGCACGACCTATCCGGGCCAAGCACCGCAGATTGTCGAGAACCAGGTCACTTACCCGCTAACGACGACGATGCTGTCCGTTCCCGGCGCGCGCGTCGTGCGCGGCTATTCGTTCGTGGGCGACAGTTTCGTCTATGTGCTGTTCGACGATGGCACCGATCTTTATTGGGCGCGCAGCCGGGTGCTGGAATATCTCAGTCAGGTTCAAGGCCGTCTGCCAGCGGGTGCCACTGCTTCACTCGGCCCCGATGCAACTGGCGTCGGCTGGATTTACGAATATGCGCTGGTGGACAAGACCGGGCGGCACGATCTGGCGCAGCTCCGCAGCATTCAGGATTGGTTCCTGCGCTACGAACTCAAATCCGTCCCCGGCGTGGCCGAAGTCGCCAGCATCGGCGGCATGGTCAAACAGTATCAGGTCGTGGTCGATCCGCAGAAGCTCGCCTCTTACGGCGTGACGGCAGGCGACGTCTCGGACGCCCTCAAGCGGGCCAATCAGGAAACCGGCGGTGCGGTCGTCGAAATGGCCGAAGCAGAATATGTCGTGCGCGCCACCGGCTATCTGAAAACGCTCGATGACTTTCGCGCGGTTCCGGTGCGGAGTGCAGCGGGCGGCGTTCCCGTCACCGTGGGCGATGTAGCTACCGTTCAAATTGGCCCCGATATGCGGCGCGGCATTGCCGAACTCAACGGTCAGGGCGAAGTCGCAGGCGGTGTCATCGTCATGCGGCAGGGCAAGAATGCCCGCGAGGTGATCGAAGGCGTCCGCACCAAGCTGGCCGAACTGAAAGCGGGGCTACCCAGGGGTGTCGAGATTGTGACGGCCTATGACCGTTCGGGCCTGATCGACCGTGCGGTCGAAAACCTCACCTCCAAGCTGCTCGAAGAATTTGCGATTGTAGCCCTCGTCTGCGGATTGTTCCTCTGGCACGCACGCTCGGCGTTGGTCGCGATCCTGACGCTGCCGCTCGGTATCCTGATCGCCTTCATCGTCATGCGCGTTCAGGGCCTTAACGCCAATATCCTCTCATTGGGCGGCATCGCCATCGCCATCGGTGCGATGGTCGATGCGGCGGTGGTGATGATCGAGAATGCCCACAAGCATCTCGAACGCTGGGCGCACGATAACCCCGATCTGGAACTGAAAGGCGAAGTGCGTTGGCGGGTCATAACCGATGCTGCCGCAGAGGTCGGCCCGGCGCTGTTCCTCAGCCTGCTCATCATCACTTTTTCGTTCATCCCGATCTTTTCGCTGCAAGGGCAGGAAGGGCGGCTGTTCGCACCGCTCGCTTTCACCAAGACTTATGCGATGGCCGCCGCCGCGCTGCTGTCGATTACCCTGGTGCCGGTGCTAATGGGCTGGCTGATCCGGGGAAAAATCCCCGCCGAAGGCAGCAACCCGATCAATCGTTTCCTTACCCGCATCTACCGTCCCGCGCTCGATTGGGTGTTGGCCAAGCCCAAGCAAGCCTTGCTCATCGCCGGGCTGGTCTTCGCATCGAGCCTGTGGCCGATCAGCCAGAGCGGCGGCGAGTTCATGCCGCAGATGAACGAAGGCGATTTGCTCTACATGCCCTCGGCCCTGCCGGGAATTTCCACGGCCAAGGCGTCGATGCTGCTCCAGCAAACCGACCGCCTCATTAAGACCGTGCCAGAGGTCGAAAGCGTGTTCGGCAAGGCGGGCCGCGCCGATACCGCGACCGACCCGGCTCCGCTCGAAATGTTCGAGACCACTATCCGGTTCAAGCCAAAGAGCGAATGGCGCAGCGGAATGACCCAGGACAAGCTGATCGAAGAACTTGATCGCACAGTCAAAGTCCCCGGCCTCGCCAATTTCTGGATTCCGCCGATCCGCAACCGCATCGACATGCTGGCGACGGGAATCAAAAGCCCGATCGGGGTGAAGGTATCGGGCGCGAATCTCGACGAGATCGACCGCGTGGCGCGCGAAATCGAGGGCGTGGCAAAGACCGTTCCCGGAATCAGCTCCGCGCTCGCCGAACGGCTGACGGGTGGGCGCTATATCGACGTCAGTATCAACCGGGCCGCCGCCGCGCGCTACGGCATGAATGTCGATGATGTGCAGGCCGTGGTGTCAGGCGCGATTGGGGGTGAGGCCATCGGTCAAACGGTTGAAGGGCTGGCGCGCTATCCGATCAACGTCCGCTACCCCCGAGAAATCCGCGACAGTCTGGATGAACTTGTCAACCTGCCGGTGCTGACCCCTTCGCGCGCGCAAATTACGCTGGGAACGGTCGCCGATGTCCGCATCGCCAATGGCCCGCCGATGCTGCGTAGCGAGAATGGCCGCCCTGCCACATGGGTCTATGTCGATGGCCGGGGACGCGCCCTGACCGAAATCGTTGGCGATCTGCAACGCGCCGTTGCTGAAAAGGTCAAACTGCCGCCCGGCATCAGCGTGGCTTACACCGGCCAGTTCGAGTTCCTCGAACGCGCGACGCAGCGGTTGAAAATCGTCGTGCCTGCCACGCTGCTGATAATCTTCGCGCTGCTCTATGCGACGTTCCGACGCTGGGACGAAGCCGCGCTCATCATGGCGACACTGCCGTTCGCGCTGACTGGTGGGGTGTGGCTGCTCTACCTGCTCGGTTACAACCAGTCGGTCGCAACCGGCGTTGGATTTATCGCGCTTGCGGGGGTTGCCGCTGAATTTGGCGTCGTCATGCTGATCTACCTCAAACATGCGCTGGCGGAACACGAACCCGAAGATGTCGAAGCCGCCGTCCGCGAAGGCGCGCTGCTGCGCGTCCGCCCCAAGGCGATGACGGTCGCGGTGATTCTCGCGGGGTTATTTCCAATCCTGATCGGCACCGGCACCGGCTCTGAAGTGATGAGCCGGATTGCTGCACCCATGATCGGCGGGATGCTCACTGCGCCCTTGCTCTCGATGCTCATCATTCCCGCCGCCTATCTGCTGATGCGGCGGCACAACCAAGTTCAACCTAAGGAGACGTGAAATGAAGAAGACAGCTTTGATGGCCGCGATGATTATCTTACCGCTGGGTCTGGCAGCCTGCGAAAAGAAAACCGAGGTGCCCAAAGCGGAGGCATCTGGCGATTCAATGGGCGGTATGACGATGCCCGCTGACGCGAAGATGGGCAAAGGCACCGGAACCGTCACTGCAATCGACGCAGCCGCCGGGAAAATCACGCTCGATCACGAAGCGATCTCCTCTGTCGGTTGGCCCGCCATGAAAATGGGCTTTTCGGCAAAGCCCGATTTGCTAAAGGGCTTAGCAATCGGCGACAAGGTGGATTTCGACCTGACCGTGACCGGCAGCGCCGGGGAAGTGACGGCCATCCGGAAGCGCTGATTTCTAGCGCAGAATCAGGCCGTCGTCCGAAGCAAATGCCTATAATTTGGGAAGCCGCCGGACGACGGTTGAGGATTGGATGATGGCTGTATCGGTCGATGCGAATGGCACGAAGCGATCAACCACAGTTTCAAGTGCTTGCACGTCGCAAGCCACCATTTTCGCCAGAAAGCAGTCTTCGCCGGTAACGTGATCCGCTGAGCGCGAGTGGCGTCTGATTGGGCCGCGTGGCGAGCAGAATTCTCCTTTGGAACTTGAGGAAATCGTATTTGGTATGCGTTGCCCGCCGACGGTGATGTACGCGGTGATCCAGACGCTCGAAAAGCGCGACCGCCCAGTGCGCTTCTTCGAGATCAGAGAGCAATGGGGCCGTTTCCTGCTTGCGAAGCGCTCGGTTGATGTGAACGAGTTGCAGGCAACGCTGCCACGCCGACAGCGTTCGCTCGATGGTGCCTTTGACGAACTTGATGATCTCGACGCCGATCGGCCATAGGCTAACGTTGCCAATATTGGGGCGGCTATTGCACCATGGTAGCGTTCGAGATACTTTGACTGCGCGGTTCCCAAGCCATGCCGAAAGGTGTGGTTATGAAATTCTACCTCAGCGCAGCGCTCATCGCGCTTAGCACCCAAGCGGCAGGCCAAGAGGCCAAGCTTGAAGACTTCTCTAGCAGGGGTCGGTACACAGAACGGACCCAGATATACGCTCTCATGACTGCCATCCGAGACGCTGGCCGAGTTTACTCCTTCG
>NZ_JBMDIO010000058.1:0-16601 GCF_057808725.1 Novosphingobium sp. FG90 | reverse complement strand
ACCGCCACGTTCTGGAAATCGAGATCGACCGCCCCGGGAAGAAGAACGCGCTGACCGGCGCCATGTACCGGATCATGACGAGCGCCCTCGCCGACGCCTCTCACCGAAGCGATGTTCGCGCGGTGCTCATCCATGGTACGGGTGATGCCTTCTGTGCTGGGAACGACCTGGCCGATTTCGTATCCGGCCCGGAAGGCGCCGCCGCCGCCTTCGATTTCATCCGGGCGATAGCCATGTTCCAGAAGCCGATCGTCGCTTCGGTCCAAGGCCTTGCCGTAGGCGTCGGAACGACCCTGCTGTTCCACTGCGATCTCGTTTACGCAGCCCCGGACGCCCGGTTCGTCATGCCGTTCGTCAACCTCGGGATCGTCCCGGAAGCGGGATCAAGCCTGCTGGCGCCCACTACGCTTGGACATGCCAAGGCGGCATCGATGCTGCTGCTGGGTGAGCCGATGGATGCGCAAGGCGCCGACATGGCGGGCCTGATCACCGGTATCGTTCCGGGCGATGAGCTTCTCGACCATGCGAGGAGCAAGGCTCGGCTTTTGACCACCAGGCCGCCGGAGGCCCTTCTTGCAACGCGGCGTCTTATGAAAGGCGATCAGGCCGCTGTAGCTGCACGGATCGAGGAAGAAGCAGGTCTTTTCCGCGGTGCGATGCAATCGCCCGAGGCCCAGGAAGCCTTCGCTGCATTCTTCGAGAAGCGCCAACCTGTCTTCGTTTCGCGAAGCTGAACCTTACCCCTGCCCCTAGTACCCACCGCCCTTCCCGCATGCGACACTCCGCTCTATCAGCTGGGCATGAAGCCTTGGATATCAACTGCTTCACGGAGGCGGATCCGGGACGAGCGCACATACGGTCGGCTGGTGAGAAAGCTGGACGACTGCCCCTGCCGCTCGCGCCGCTGTGCCGCTGTGCCGCTGTGCCGCTGTGCCGCTGCCATCCCGGCGCAGGGCGTTCTGCCGCGTTCAAGGCATTCATCGATCTCGCACGTCTGTTTGCTGCAGCCAGAACGGGGACGCCACGCGGTGCGTTTCAACCGAAGCCTGTGGGCGCTCGACCACGCGCCCCACACAATCCAGAAGGAAGATCCTGATGCTCGACGGCCCCCGCCTCGCCCCGTTCTCCGGCAATGCCCCCGATGCTCTGGTAGTCCTCCTCCATGGCTATGGCTCCAACGGCGAGGACCTCATTTCGCTTGCAAGCATGATTCAGCCCGCCTTGCCGAATGCCGCCTTCGTGGCGCCGAATGCCCCTTCGCAAATCCCCCACATGGCGGCCGCTTACCAGTGGTGGCCGATCGAGACCTTCTCGACGGCAGAACGTGCCGCCGGTGCGGACGCTGCGGCGCCGATGCTCGATGCCTTCCTCATTGCGGAGCTCGAAGCTGCCGGGCTGCCCAGCAACCGCCTGCTGCTTGTCGGGTTCAGCCAGGGCACGATGATGGCGCTCCACGTCGGATTGCGCCGGACCGAAACTGTCGCCGGAATCGTCGGCATCTCGGGCATGCTGGTCGCGCCGGATCATCTGCAGGCAGATATCCGTAGCCGCCCGCCAGTCCTGCTTATCCATGGCACCGAAGACGAGGTGGTGCCGTTCCGTTCGATGGATCTTGCCAACACCGCACTCACGGCAGCCGGCGTGGGTGTGGAGATGCACGTCTCGCCGGGGCTGGGCCACAGCGTCGGGCAGGATGGCCTCGAGGCAGCGGCGGCATTCGCCCGGACGGTCATCGGCTAGACCGCACAATCCGACCTCACAGCGCACCTCTGCCCTCGAACGGCGGACGATTTCATGTGCCCGCTATGACATCCATCTCAGCGAGAACATCCTGCGACAGGCGCAGCCTTTCGGCCGCCAGGTTTTCCGTCAGATGCGCGACGCTCGAGGTGCCCGGGATCAGGAGCAGGTTGGGCGAACGTGCCAGCAACCACGCCAGCGCAACCTGCAACGGGCTGGCTTCAAGCCGCGCCGCAATCCGGGACAGCGCATCTGACTGGATCGGGCTGAACCCGCCCAGCGGGAAGAACGGGACGTAAGCGATCCCTTGGATGGCCAAGTCTTCCACCAGGGCGTCATCGGCACGGTGAACGAGATTGTACTGGTTCTGGACGCAGACCACTGGAGCGATCCTCTGCGCCTCGGCTACTTGCGCAGGGGTGACGTTGCTGAGGCCAAGATGCCGGATCAGTCCCTGCTCGCGCAATTGCGCAAGCGTGGAGAATTGTGCTTCGAGAGATCCTTCGCTCGGCGCGTGGACGTCGCCCATCAGCCTCAGGTTGACGACATCGAGCTGCTCCAACCCCAGATTGCGCAGGTTGTCATGCACCGCCTGCGTCAATTCGGCGGGGCTCTGCGCCGGGAGCCACGAGGCATCATCGCCGCGAACCGCGCCCACCTTGGTCACGATGACCAGATCATCGGTATAGGGACGCAGGGCCTCGCGGATGATCTGGTTGGTGACATGCGGTCCGTAGAAGTCGCTCGTGTCGATATGGTTGACCCCGGCCTCGACGGCGGTGCGCAGGACCGCAATCGCGGCAGCGCGATCGCGCGGCGGGCCGAACACGCCGGGTCCTGCAAGCTGCATGGCGCCGTAGCCCATCCGGTTGACGGTACGGTCGCCGAGTTCGAAGGTCTTCGCAGTGGCAAGATCGGTCATGCGCAGGTCTCCTGTAAAGGTGTGATCAGGCATATGGACTGGTTGCCATCGATCGATAAGCCGTGCAGTTCGGCACAGGCTGTACGAGAACCTGCACAATGGCGACTGAACTCGACGATCTATCGGCTTTCGTGGCCGTCGCCCGCGCGGGCGGCTTCCGCGAAGCGGCGCGCGTATCGGGCGTTTCCGCGTCCGGCCTCAGCGAAGCGCTTCGGCGGTTGGAGACGCGGCTGGGCGCCCGCCTGCTGCACCGCACGACGCGCAGCATCTCTACCACCGAAGCAGGCGCACGGCTGTTCGAACGCCTCTCCCCCGCCCTCGCCGAGATCAGTGCAGCACTCGACACCGTCCATGCCGAAACCCACCAGCCGGCCGGCACCTTACGGCTCAATGTCCCGGCGAACGTCGCCAGAACCGTCCTACCCGGCATCCTGCCGCCATTCCTGAAGGCGCACCCCCAAATCCGGGTGGAAGTGACCGTGGAAGACAGCTTCGTCGATATCCTCGCCTCCGGCGCCGACGCCGGCATCCGCTACGAGGAACGGCTGGAGCAGGACATGATCGCCGTACCGATCGGACCGCGTTCGCAGCGAATAATCACGGTGGCGGCGCCGGCCTATCTCGATCTCCATGGCCGCCCTGCGCATCCCCGCGACCTCCTCGACCACGCCTGCCTGCGCCTGCGCTTCTCCAGCGGTGCACGGGCCACCTGGGAGTTCGAGCGCGGCGACGAAGTGATCCGTCTCGACCCGCCCGGCCCTCTGCTGATCCAGCCCGGATCGGCCTGTGACCTGCTGATCGAGGCAGCGATGGCTGGCCTTGGTGTCGTGCGGCTCTTCGAGGACTGGCTTGCCCCGGCCATGCAGTCAGGGGCCTTGGAACGGATACTCGACGAATGGGACGAGCCGTTCTCGGGGCCGATGCTGTATTATTCCGGCCGCCGCCAGCTTCCCCCTCCGCTCAGGGCCTTCATCGACTTCACCCGGACGGAGCCAGCCATGCCAAAGCTGCAGAGGTAACGACATCGGCCTGCATCAAGGTGCCGTCCGGGGCTACTGAGTGACTGCAACCCGTTCGGCGGCAATCTTTTTCAGCACCTCCTCGAACACCTCGACCGGCTGGCCGCCCGACACAAGGTACTTCTCGTCGATGATGATCGCCGGGACGCTCGAGATCCCCCGCGAGCGCCAGAGTTCCTCGTCATCACGGACTGCCGAAGCGAATTCGTCTCCGCAGAGGATTTCCGCCGCGCGCGACGTATCGAGGCCTGCGCGCGCGACTACGTCCAGCAGCACTTCATGGCGCGAGACATTGGCACCGTGCGTGAAGTACGCCTCGAACAGCGCGTGCTTGAGTTCGGATTGGCGGCCCTGTTCTCCCGCCCAATGCAGCAGCCTATGCGCGTCGAACGTATTGTAGATGCGGCTCTCGTCGTTCATCGCAATCGTGAAGCCGACGCTTGCGGCGCGCTCCTGAAGCACCGCCCTGCTCGCGGCCGACTGTTCGGGCGTGGATCCGTACTTCTGGGCAATGTGCTCACGCAGGTTTTGCCCCTCGTTCCCCATGTTCGGATTCAGTTCGAACGGCTGGAAATGGATCTCGGCAGTGACTTCTCCCTCGAGCCGCTCAAGGGCGGCTTCCAGGCCCTTCAGTCCGATGACGCACCAGGGACAGGCCACATCGGACACGAAATCGATCTTCAACTCCTGGGGCATTCTCAGGCGTTCCTCCGATCAGCTTCACATGCTCCAGACAGATAGGAACGTTGTCGGCACATGACGAGGTTACGGTGTTGCATGGCGCACCAATGCCCCTGCAAGGCGCGCCGCTTCGTCATATCTAAAGGAGCACGTAGTGGCGAGAATGGATAACGGCTTCGGTTCGGCGTTATCGGTTGGCGACCAGGAACTACCATTGGATCGTCGGCAGTGTGAAGCTTTCTGGTAGGGAACGCCAACCTGCCCATCCCACTCTGCCGCCTGTCGCGGCAGAGTGGCGGGTCCGACAGCTTTACTTGGCCTTAGTGGCCTGACGCTTACGACGCGGTTTAGCCTCCGCGACAGCGGGTACGGTCGTTTCAACCGCAGTGGTTCCCTCAGCGGCCTCGTTCCCGAATAGGCCGAGCTTGCGCCGGCGCTTCGGCTTTTCGACCACTTCGGCAGTTTCTTCCACCACTGGAATTGAGGCAGCAGACTCTCTCGCCGGCTCAGGCGTCCGTGCCATACGCTTTACCGGCTGCTTCCTCCGCGTGGCGCCGGTCGCAGCCTTTTCTGGCTTCCTCGTTTCGGCAGAGGCAACAGCAGCGGTTTCGACCTTTGGCGCGGCGGTCTCCGGCTCAGCAGTGTTCGAAGGTATCTCGACCGCTGGGACGGCTCCCGTTTTAGCCCCAGAAGACGGGGAATTCGCGAGCGCTTTGCCAGCCTTTTTTTCGTTACGCCGCTTTGGCATTACCGGAGCAGGCTCCGCCGCAGCCTTCCCTGCCTCCTTCACGGTCTTGGCAGAAGGGGCGGCGACCGAAGAAGCGGGTGCATGGTGCGCATCAGCTTTGCGCTGTTTTGGCTTCGGCGTTCCCGCGGACTTTGTCTTTGCAGCGGGCTTGGGCTTTACCGGTGCGGATGCGGGTTCACTTGATGGGCTCAGTTCTGCGCTTACGTCGGCGGAAGTTGGACTTGGCATAGCCGAACTGCCGACAGCCGCCTCGCGTTTCCCCAATCCGATCTTTTCGGCGATCTCGCGGCGCCGCGCCGCGAAAGACGGCGCGACCATCGGGTAGGTCGCAGACAGATTGTAGCGTTCGCGATATTGTTCCGGGGTGAGTCCGTTGCTCGCCAGGTGACGTTTGAGCGTTTTGTAAGGTTTGCCGTCGATGAGGCTGAGAATGTGATCCGCCGACGCCAGGCTCTTGCGCACTGAAACCGCGGGCGTGAAGATAGGTGCTTCGGGTTCTGCTTGTTCAGGGGCGCTGTCTTCAACCAGAGCGGCCCGTGTCGAGCGAATGAGGCCGGCAAGATCATCCGCACTGACCGTATTGTTGGCGAGATACGCGCTCAGAAGTTGAACGGTGAGTGCAGCAATATCGGAAGTCGGTTCGGTGTCAGGCATCGATTTGCCCCTCTCGGATTTATAACGACGACGTTGAGCTATTGCCTTTATGGCAATTTGTCATGGATCGACGCGATTTCTGGGCTTTTCAAGGGTAAATATAGCGAACACCTCGATCTGAGGCACGCCCGACTACAACAATGCGCCAACGGCGCGTGTTCCTATGAGACGATTGGCCAGCAGATACTCCTATCGTCGGATTGGCGGCGGCCGATCAGCATCAATGCCCGGTCTGCCCGGCATGCCCCATAGATGTGCGGCCTGTTGATAACACGGTGAACAAGCTGCGGAAAAAGGTGTCAATCGACATCCGAAGCTTCATCTGGAGCAGTTCAGCTTAACAGCGGCATCGGCGTCAGGACCTTGCGAAAATACACCACTCGCTCGGTTTCCTCGAATTTCAGCGCTGCGTGCATCGCATGCGACACGGTGTTGTCCAACATGGCATCCGAGGCGAGTTCAGCGCAGCCCATGCTGCGAGCCCAAGCTTCCACGGCGTCCACCAAGCCGCGACCAATGCCTTGCCGCCGGCATTCTTCCACGACATACAGCCCCTCAAGGAACGCGACCGGTGAAGTTTCGCAGCCGTTGACGTAATCGACGCGCAGCGCGGCTTCCGCAAATCCGACAAGCGCGCCGCGCTGATCGCGCGCCAGAAAGCCAATGAAAGGCTGTGGCTCCGCCATCAGTTGAACCACGTCTTCCTGGTGCTCTGCTTCCGAGCCATCTGGCCAGAGCGACGTGCGCAGAGCCGACCATTCAAGAAGGTCAGCGTTGCTGCCCACTGTTATCCGTACGATCATGCCGCTCGGCCTCGGGAACTGGTCAGGGAAATTATGCATGGTGGCGACGCCGGCAATAGGCGCGCCGCCGCCGCCGTATTGCATCAGCCGTTGAGCTTGTCCTTGACCGCCTTGGCGACCGTGAAGGTCAGCTTCTTCGAAGCCTTGATGGTCATTGCCTCGCCGGTAGCGGGGTTGCGGCCTTCACGTTCGGGGCTGTCCTTCACCTTGAACTTGCCAAAGCCGTTGAGCGAGACTTCCTCACCCTTGGCTGCCGCGCTGCCGATGGCCTCGAAGACGGCGTCGACAATCTTGCGGGCGTCGATTTTGGTAATGCCGTGATCGTTGGCGATGGCGTCGGCGAGATCGCTGTTGTTCATGAGAAGTTCGTCCTGTCGATGTCTATGGTTCGCAAACCTACGTTGCTTTCGAGCTTCGCGGCCTTCCACCATGGAACAGCCGAAACCGCGTTCAAAGTCGCATACTCACGCTGAACGCGCCTTGAGGCCGCTTTGTCCACAGCCTGTGGATATGTGAAACGCATCCGGTGCCCGAATTACCCGGATAACATCGCGCGCGGAACCATTCTCGGCCCGGTCTCTTGCATAACGCACACAAGGAGGATTCCCATGTTTGGCAAGGTCATCGGCGCAATCGCAGGAAACAAGGCCGCAAAGCACGTCCAGGGGGTGAGCGGCACTGGAGGAACTTTGCTCGGCTTTGCAGCGCCGATGGTGATACGCCGCCTCGGCACCCTTGGCCTCATCACCGCAGTCGCAAGCGGGTACGCTTACAAGCGCTACACCGACCGGCGGGCAGCTGAACAGCAGAAAGTCGCGCGGCCCAGCGGATTTGCAGAGCCCACGCGGACACAGGCTTGATCCTATCCTGCAGCTGCAATCCGTCCCCTGCTAGCGTGTTGGGGCAGGCTAAGGCGCGGGACGTTAGGATCGACCGTGCTCTGATCCACGTGGTTGTGGCTGAGCAGCTTGTGAGTGACGGGCACGGGGCCCGGCGCTCAGCCAGTGAGCACGCTCTCGCCGAACAATGCCGCGTCACACAACTGCGCGCGAACCGCGAGGAAACTGCCCATCAACAGCCCCCGAGCGCGTTCCCTTCCTTGAGGACACTACTGAGCACAACGGTTTACCTGAAATTTCTTTCTCTTTATCAACCCGTTGCTTAGCGGCCTTCTCCCTCGTTTGCATGGCCCGACACCTTGACGCAGTGGCGGTCGGAATGGAACATATAGCGAACACATGAGTCGCTGTTGACCAATGATCCTGCAAACCGCCCTTCCCTCCCGGCTGCCTGCCGAGCACCTTGCCGCACTACGCGCCCAGATCGCGCAGGTGCAGGCAGCGCGCGGGCCGGTGCTGCCGTTCGGCCTGCTGCAAATCGACACGCGCCTCGCCAGCGGCGGCCTCGATGGCGCTGCGCTTCACGAGATCGCCGGCGCCAGCGCCAGCTGGAGCGACGATGCTGCCGCCACCTTGTTTGCCGCAGGGCTCGCCGCGCGCTTTGCTGCCGTCCAGGGCATGACCGTGCTGTGGGCGCTTAGCCGCTTCGACCTGTATGCTCCGGGCCTCGAACAGGTCGGGCTCGGCCCCGGCAAGGTGCTCTATGCCCAGGGCAGGAAGGACTCCGAAGTCCTTGCACTGGCCGAAGATGCTTTGCGCGACGGATCGCTGGCCTGCGTCATCGCCGAGGTCAAAGCCGCCGACCAGACCGCTACCCGGCGCCTGCAGCTGGCTGCATCCGACGGGCAAACCCCGATGCTTCTCTACCGGCGGCATCGTTCGCGCGAGCGCAGCCCGCTGGCTCAGCCCTCCTCTGCAATGACGCGCTGGAGCATCGCAGCGGCGCCTTCCACCACGCTACCCCATGCGGGCATCGGCCGGGGGCAATGGACGATCGAACTTGTCCGCCAGCGCGGCGGCAATCCCTTTTCCCTTCTTGTCGAGGCCTGCGATGACCAGGGTTGCCTCGCTCTACCTGCCGCAGTTGCCGATCGAGCGACTGCGCCGGTTGGAGCGTCCATCCGCGCCGCGTGACGCGGCCGCGCTGGTCCCGCGCTTTTTGCAAGCCATCGACGACGACCCCGGTGCCTGCTCGGTGCCGCGCGGCGGCGGATGGCGACCCGGCGCCCGCTGGGCGCAAGGTCCGCTTGGCCCCGCCCCGGCGCAGGCCGATATCGACGCACTGCCGGCTCATCAGCGACCGACGATGCGCGAGATGGGGCGGCGCAGCGAAACCACCGATCATCCCTTCAGGGGCATGGCTTGTGACGACGGTGGACCGGCCGGCAGGCCGTGGCCGGTGCACGCGGCGCATTGCGAGTCAGATCTCCGGACCAGGCCCCTGGTCCTCATCACGCGCAGCGGGCAACGCGACATCGTGACCGCCGCCTGCCCGGTCGCGCTCGACCTTGGATTGCGTCCCGGCATGGCCGCCGCCCACGCACGCGCACTCATAAGCGACCTCGACGTGCGCGGCGCGGACCGAACTGCAGACGCGGCCTGGCTCAACCGGCTGGCGCTTCACGCCGTCCGGCACTGGACACCGACCGCAAGTGCCTGCGATGCCGATGGCCTCTGGCTCGATCTCACCGGGACCACGCATCTGTTCGGCGGCGAGGATCGCTTCTGCCGCGGGGTTCTGCGTTTTTTGGATCGCCTGGGCTTTACCGCGCGCATCGCCATCGCCGCAACGCCGGGCGCCGCGCATGCGCTTGCTCGTTTCGGAGCCCACACCGTGATTATCCTGCCTCCACGCAGCGAGGCGCAGGCAATCGCCGACCTGCCCTTGGCCGCCCTGCGCCTGGCCACCGACACTCTGGCAACGGCAGGCCGTTTCGGCCTGGAACGCATCGGCGACCTCTATGCGATGCCGCGCGGCCCCCTCGCCAAGAGGCTTGGGCTGAAGGCCGTCGAGCGGCTCGACCAGGCGCGAGGCCTTGTTGCCGAGCCGATCGTTCCGGTGGCTGCGTTCGAGGAGCCTCGAGCCGAGCGCCGGCTGCTCGAGCCAGTCGTCACCGCCGAGGCCATCAACCATGTAATCGGCGATCTTCTCGCCGACCTCGTGCACGATCTGCAAGGCCGCCGGCTGGGCTTGCGCACCGCAGTGCTGACTTGCCAGCGGGTGGACGGGATCGACCAGCGCGTCGCGGTGGGCACCGCGCGTGCCACCCGAGATGCTAAGCATCTCGCACGCATGTTCGCCATGCGCCTCGATCGGATCGACCCCGGGCTTGGCATCGAGGTGATGAAGCTTGCTGCGCCGCGCGTCGAGGACGTGCAGCCGGTCGCGCTCGGGAGTGGCCTCCTGAACACCCAGCACACGCCTGATGTCGCGCCGCTCGTCGACCAACTGGCGGGCCGGGCTGGCGAAGAGGCCCTGTTCCGGGTCAGCGCGATCGAGAGCGACGTGCCTGAGCGCGCGGTTCGCCGAATGCCGCCGCTTGCGACGACAGCCGGCTGGCCTGCCTGGCGCCGGCCGGTTCGCCTACTGCATCAGCCTGAAATGCTCACCAACGTGGTTGCCCTGCTACCCGATCATCCTCCGCGTCGCTTCTCGTGGCGCGGCACGCCATACCGGGTGTCGGCTGGCGAAGGCCCCGAGCGCATCCATGGCGAATGGTGGCGGTCTGCGCGCGAGATGTGGGCGGTGCGCGACTATTTCATGGTCGAGACCGGGGGCGGCGAACGCTTCTGGCTGTTCCGGCGCGGCGACGGCATCGATGCGCCGACCGGCGATCTCAGCTGGTATCTCCACGGCGTGTTCGGCTGATGGCAACCTACGTCGAACTGCAGGTGACCAGCCACTTCTCGTTCTTGCGCGGAGCTTCCGCCCCCGAGGAGCTGTTCGCCGCTGCGGCGGCGCTAGGCCACACCGCGCTGGGCCTTGCCGACCATAACACACTCGCCGGGGTAGTGCGCGGATGGGCGGCGCAAAAGGAGACCGGCGTGCGCATGATCGCGGGCTCGCGCGTGGACCTGGCCGACGGCCGCGCACTGCTGCTCTACCCTACCGATCGCGCCGCCTGGTCGCGCCTCACGCGTCTACTGTCCCTGGGCAAGGGCCGCGGCGGCAAGGGCAAGTGCATCCTCGCCTGGAGCGACGTTGCCGAGCGTTGCGAAGGGCTGGTTGCGATCCTGCTGCCGGATATGCCGGACGCGCGAACCTCGGCGCACCTCCAGGACCTGCGCACCATGTTCGGCGAGCGCGGCTACTGCGCGCTGTCGCTGCGCCGCCGGCCGGGCGACCAGGGGCGGCTGCATAAGCTCGATGGCCTGGCCCGCAACGCCGGCATCCGCAGCGTCGCGACCGGCGACGTGCTCTACCACGAACCCGGACTGCGCCTTTTGCAGGACGTGATGACCGCGATCCGCGAGAGGACAACGATCGACGCGCTGGGCTTCAGGCGAGAGCGCTTCCTGGACCGCAATCTCAAGTCGCCGCAGGAGATGGAGCGCCGTTTCGCGGCCTTTCCCGATGCGATCCAGGCCAGCGCCGACATTGCCGGCCAATGCCGCTTCGATCTCGGCGAGATCGAGTACCAGTACCCGTACGAGCAGGTCATGGCCGGGCGCACCGCGCAGCAGGCGCTTGCTGCGCTGACCGAAGAAGCGGCTGTTCGCATGTTTCCGCAAGGGCTCGGCAAAGCCTATCGCAAGCAGATCGATCACGAACTGCGGCTGATCGAGCAGCTCGGCTATGCGCCCTATTTCCTGACCGTCCATGCGATCGTCGCCGAGAGCCGGCGTCGCGGCATCCTGTGCCAGGGGCGCGGCTCGGCGGCCAACAGCTGCGTATGCTTCATGCTGGGCATCACCTCGATCGATCCGATCAAACACGAACTGCTGTTCGAGCGCTTCGTCTCGGGCGAGCGCAAGGAGCCGCCCGACATCGACGTCGATTTTGAGCACGAACGACGCGAGGAGATCATCCAGTGGATCTACGAGACTTACGGGCGCCATCGTTCGGCGCTGACCGCCGTCGTCACCCGCTACCGCACCCGCGGCGCCGTCGCCGAAGTCGGCAAGGCGCTGGGCTTGCCGCGCGACCTGACCAAGATGCTCACCGGGCTCGTGTGGGGCTGGTCGATGGACGGGATCGGCGACGAACAGATCGAGAGCCTCAACCTCAATGCCGATGATCATCGCCTGCGCCTGACGCTCGAATTGTCGCGCCAGCTGATCGGCACGCCGCGCCACTTGTCCCAGCATCCGGGCGGCTTCGTGCTGACGCAGGACCGGCTCGACGATCTCGTGCCTATCGAGCCCGCCCGCATGGAGGATCGCCAGATCATCGAGTGGGACAAGGACGACATCGATGCCCTCAAGTTCATGAAGGTCGACGTGCTGGGTCTCGGCATGCTCGGCTGCATGAACCGTGCCTTCAACCTCCTAGAGACGCACAAGGGCATCCGGGTCGGCATGGCCGACCTGCAGGACGACGACCCGGACGTCTATGCGATGATCCAGAAGGCCGATACGCTCGGCGTCTTCCAGATCGAGAGCCGCGCGCAGATGTCGATGTTGCCGCGCATCAAGCCCGACAAGTTCTACGACCTCGTCATCGAAGTCGCGATCGTGCGGCCCGGTCCGATCCAGGGCGACATGGTCCATCCCTACCTGCGTCGCCGGGAAGGCAAGGAGACGCCCGAATATCCCAAGCCCGAGTTGCGCGCCGTGCTCGAAAAGACGCTGGGCGTGCCGCTGTTCCAGGAACAGGCGATGAAGGTCGCGATCGTCGGTGCCGGCTTCACGCCGGTCGAGGCCGACCAGCTGCGCCGCGCGATGGCGACCTTCAAGCTGACCGGCGGGGTCAGCCACTTCTACGACAAGCTGGTGGGCGGCATGGTCGCGCGCGGCTACCCCAAGGACTTCGCCGAGCGTACCTTCAAGCAGATCGAGGGCTTCGGATCCTACGGTTTTCCAGAAAGCCATGCGGCCTCTTTCGCCAAGATCGCCTATGCAAGCTGCTGGATGAAATATCATCATCCCGACGTGTTCTGCGCCGCCCTGCTCAACGCCCAGCCGATGGGCTTCTATGCGCCCGCGCAGATCGTGCGCGATGCGAGAGCCCACGGCGTCGAAGTGCGTCCCGTCTCGATCAACCACAGCCACTGGGACTGTTCACTCGAACCCGGCCGCGGCAAATACCTCCCGGTCCGACTGGGTTTTCGCCAGGTGCGCGGCCTCGCCAATGTCCATGGCGCCGCGATCGTGGCCGCACGCGGCCCTGCCCCATTCGAAAGCGTCGAGGAAGTGTGGCGCCGCGCCGGAGTGCCGCGCGCGGCGATAGAACGGCTTGCCGAGGCCGATGCCTTTTCCTGCATCGCCGAGGATCGCCGCCAAGGCCTTTGGAAGGTGAAAGGTCTCGGGGACGCGCCGCTCCCGCTCTTTGCGGCGGCCGACGAGCGCGAAGCGCGTTTCAGGCCGGAGAATGTAGAACAGGACGTGATCTTGCGGGCGATGAGCGAGGGCCGTGAAGTTGTCGAGGATTATCGCTCGCTACAGATGTCGCTTCGCGGGCACCCGCTCCAGTTCCTGCGCTCGCAGCTCGATGCCATGCGCATCGTGCGCTGCGCCGATCTCGGCGCGATCCGCGATGGCCGCAACATCGAGGTTGCCGGGGTAATCCTCGTGCGCCAGCGGCCCGGATCGGCCAAGGGCGTGTTGTTCGTGACGATCGAGGACGAGACCGGCATCGCCAACGGCATCCTGTGGCCGAACAAGTTCGAGATCTACCGCCGGCAGATCATGTCCGCCTCGATGATCGCAATGCGCGGCCGCCTGCAGAAGGAGGGCGAGATCATCCACGTGATTTGCGACCGCATCATCAACCACGACGACATGCTCCGCTCGATTGCCCACAGCGACTTCTCCGTGACGCCAGGACGCGGTGACGGCGCCAGTAACGGCGGCGGTCCCGATCCACGCGATCCATCCTGGCCTCGCGGGAGGACGCTGGGCTCGCCAGGCTACGGGCCGGGCAAGGATCCGGATGATCTCGTGCCGATCCGCAGTCACGATTTTCACTGATCGACCATTCACGTTTCGCCTGGGCAGATCGGGCGCGTCATTTTCTCGGCCCTGCCCTGCGCACGCTTTCCCCGGCAGCGCGCCGCGACTATCAGGCGGGCGATGACGTCTTTCGCTTCCAACGCCTTGTCCGAAGCTGCCTGCGCTCTCGAAGCCCATCCGGACTTTCGGGTGCTTCGGCGCCTGCTTCCAGTGAACCGGCTATATGCAGGACCACCGCACGGGAAGACACGTATTGGTCTCGCCCTCGACGTCGAAACGACAGGTCTCGACCGCGAAACCGACAAGATCATCGAACTTGCCGTCCAGCGCTTTCGCTTCGATGAGCTCGGCCGGATTGTGCAGGTCGGCACACCCCGGCTCTGGCGCGAGGATCCGCAGCAGCCACTTGATCCCAGGATCACCCGTCTCACCGGCCTGTCCGACGAGGCCCTCGCGGGTCAGGCGATCGACGAGGCGGAAGCTACCGACATTCTGGCATCTGCCGACCTCATCGTCGCACACAACGCCGCCTTCGACCGGCCTTTCGTCGATCGGCGGCTTCCGACAATCGCGGGGCGCGCCTGGGCCTGTTCGATGGCGGAGATCGACTGGCTGGAACTCGGCTTTGACGGGAAGGCCCTGGGATACCTGGTTTCGCAGTGCGGATGGTTCTTCGAGGGGCACCGCGCCGAGAACGACATCCTCGCGCTGATCTACCTCCTTGGCCATGCCGCGCCTGATGGTGAAACCATCATGGCCAAGCTTCTGGCCCAGTCGCAGCGGCTGAGCTTTCGCGTGAACGCAGTGGATGCTCCATTCGAGAGCAAGGATGCCCTCAAGGCAAGCGGCTATCGCTGGGACCCGGCCATGCGCTTCTGGTGGAAAACCATTCCCGAGGAAGACATGGACGCCGAGCGATCGTGGCTACTGGCGGATATCTATACCGGTCACGGCGAGCCGGCATTCCATCCCCAATCCGCTTGCGAACGATATCGATAAGGGCAGCGTGACCGAGCCATTGGCGAATGGGGTTTCAAGGCTCGCCTACTGCTCTATGAAACGCTCATGCGCAAACTGATCCTGCTCACCTTTTCGCTCGCCCTCGCCACGCCTGCCCATGCCTGGGGGCCGATCGGGCACCGCATCACAGGTGCCATCGCCGACGAGAACCTGAGCGGCCTCGCCCGCGCGAATGTCCGGCTGCTGCTCGGCACCGAAGACCTTGCCGAGGCAGCGACCTGGCCTGACGACATGAAATCCAATCCCGACACCTTCTGGCAGAAGCAGGCCAGCCCCTGGCACTACGTCACCGTGAAGGGTGACGAGTACAGGACATCCGATGCCCCGGCAGAAGGCGACGCGATGACCGCGCTTACACGCTTCACCGCCACACTGCGTGATCCCAGGGCATCGCTTGAAGACAAGCGCCTTGCGCTGCGCTTCATCGTCCACATCATCGGCGATCTGCACCAGCCGCTTCACGATGGAGCCGGCAATGATCGCGGCGGCAACGCGGTTTCGGTCACCTGGTTCGGCAAGCCGACCAACCTGCACTCGGTCTGGGATTTTGGATTGATCGAGCAGCGCTCGCTTTCCTACTCCGAATACACGGCCTGGCTGTCGCGCTCGATCAAGCCCGAGGACGTGATTGCCTGGAACGAGCGCGATCCCGCCGTATGGATCCGTGAGAGCATCGCCCTGCGCAAGACGATCTATCCGGCCGACCCGGCATTGTCCTGGGACTATGCGTACCAGCACCGGACTGAGGTCGATGAACGCCTCAAGCGCGGCGGCGTGCGCATAGCGGCTTACCTGAACTGGGTGTTCGAGGCGGCACAGCTTGCGACGAGCGCTGCGAAGCGTTGAGACTAGTGGCTGCCCGGCCGATCAGATCATCTCGAGAGGCTGGCGCTTGGTTGGCGCCGGGAAGTGGCGCTCGAGTAGGGCAATCGCGTCTTCGGTGAGTACGAGGTCCATGGCGGCGCGGTTGTCGCGCACATGCGCGAGCGACGCTGCCTTGGGGATCGCGAGGACTCCGGGACGGCGCAGCAGCCATGCCAGCGCAACCTGTGCCGCGGAAACGCCGTGCTCCGACGCGATCCGCCCCAGCACCTCGTGTCCCAGCAGACGCCCCTGCTCGACCGGGCTGTAAGCCATGACCGGGATTGAACGCCGGCCAAGCCACGGGATCAAATCGAACTCCGGTCCACGCCGGGCAAGATTATAGAGAATCTGGTCGGTCATGCAGGCAGAGCCTCCGACCTGCTCCAGCTCGACCATGTCGTCGGTGTCGAGGTTGCTCACGCCCCAGCGCGCAATCAGCCCCGATGCGACAAGTGCTTCCATGGCCTCGACGGTCTCCGCCAACGGCACGCTCCCACGCCAATGAAGCAGGTAAAGGTCCAGATGGTCAGTGCGCAACCGTTGGCAGCTCGCTTCACAGGCCTGCCGCAGGCGTGCCCGCGATGCATTCTGCGGATAGGCCTTGCTCACCAGGAACACCTCGTCCCTGCGGCCCGCGATGGCTTCGCCGACGAGACGTTCGGCTTCACCATCCGCATACATCTCGGCCGTGTCGATCAGCGTCAGACCAAGATCGAGTCCCGCTTGCAAAGCAGCGATCTCCTGCTGCCGCTGACCAGCCTGTTCGCCCATCATCCACGAGCCCTGACCAAGGACAGGGACCTTTGTTCCGTCAGCAAGTGAAACTGTCTTCATGGCATTATGAACACCCAAGGACGGCGCCGGTTCGCGGGCATGCCATGATGATGAACCCGCCTGCCGCAAGCTGGCCTGCAATCCGAGTAAGGCCAGCTTGCGCTACGCCCACGCGGGCAGGCATCTGCCCTTCCCACCCACCAGAAGGCTGGCAGTTGCAACGAGGCGATCGACGGCTATTCTCCATTGTGAGAGGATTCATCCCATCTGCAACCTGTATCGCCTGACCACACCGACGAGTGCGATCGCTGGAAGTTAGCGTCCGCGCTCGTGGTGTAATTTCCGGTGTAGGCGATGGTGTATTCC
>NZ_JBMDIO010000057.1:0-16612 GCF_057808725.1 Novosphingobium sp. FG90 | reverse complement strand
GTCAGCGCCAAACCCGATACCCTCGGTGAGTCAGATTCCACAGGTTTTGGTATGAGGCGAGTTGAACGCACGCGGGAAATACTGGATGAATATTGATGGCGCTCGGGTTTTACGGACAGGCAGAATAAGCTTCGATGAGACACTGAATATATAAGGCAACTTTTGCCTTATATATTGTCGCCGGCCATCGGCTCGGGCCTGTTACTTCTGGGTTGCCGTCAATCCTGGCGGCTTACACAGGAGTGTACAATGGCTCGCAACGAACAGCACGACCGCGAAGGTCTGATCGACCTCGGCGCCATCGAGGTGGAGACCAAGGGCACCGGCGACGTCCCTTCGGACTCGCAGGGTGGTCTGCGCCAGAACATCGGCCTCTCCGAGGAGGACTGACACGGCGATGGGACGGCGGCTATGCTTGCCGTCCCATTGACATCTCGAGGGCATGGCCATGGGACAGTCTATAGCGCCGGGCGTCACTTACTGCCTGGCTGGAGGTCGGGTCATCTTCATGGACCTGCGCACAGGCCGCTTCAGCGGCTTGCCTCCTCGTCACGAGGAAGCGTTCATCGCATCCATAACCGGTCAGGCCACGGCGACACTCGCCCCGTCTACCGCGGCGTTTCTAACCGCGCGAAAGCTCTGCGTGGAAAGTGACGCAGCAGATTTGCGGGTTCCCGTCATTCCTTTGCCGCAGATCGATCTCCTCGATCTCACTGCGCCGACAACGAGCGCCTCACTCGGCCTGTCCCTTCTGGGCGCGATTGCGCAGGCACGGGCGGAAATGGCACTTCGCACGCTGAGTTTCCGGTCGCTTACGGAACGCCTGCGGCGGCGCAAGCGGATGGTCGCCGCGGCGCCGGAGGAGGGATGCGAACAGGAGGCCGATATGCAGTTTGCGCTGCTGGAAGCGGCGATACGGCGTACTGACCTTCTTCTTCCCCCGAGCAACCGCTGTCTTGGCCGGTCGATCGCATTCCTTTCGATGGCATTGTCGCGAAATCTCGCTCCCGATCTCGTCATCGGGGTTCGCTCCAATCCGTTTCGCGCGCATGCCTGGGTGCAATCGCGGGGCAGGGTGATACACGACGACCAGAGGCAAGCGCCGCTCTTCACACCGATCTTCATGTTATGACGGTGGCCCGGTACGCGATGATCGTTGGCGGCGAGCGGGGCGAACGCGAAATGCTCGCGGAGGTGCTTGGCAGCGGCCCATCCTGGTCCCCGCCGCTCGGCGGATCGATGTCCATCGGGCTCGCCGACCGGCGAACGACGTGCATCGATCTTGACGGCCGAGGGGTAGTGGTGGGCGACCTGTATCCACGCTACGGGCCTGCAAGCCCCGTGGCATCACTGGATTCCACCGAGGTCTCGGCGATCGTCGATTCCGCAGGGGGCCATCTCGTAGAGCGATACTGGGGCAACTACGTCGCCTTGCTGAGCGGCGAGAACAGATCCTGGGTTCTGCGGGATCCATCGGGCGCGGTTCAATGCGTCCACGCACGGATAGGCCATGCCCATGTCTTCGCATCGGATGCCGATGTGCTCGCAGGGTCGGCGATTTGGACACCGCGGGTGGCCTGGCAGGCCTTGGCGCGTCATCTTCATTCGGCGGGATTGCCGGCCGCCACGACGGCGATCGAAGGCCTGTGCGAACTGCTTCCCGGTTTTCGTGCAGAAATTCGTCAAGGCGAGGTGGTCACGGAGCCAGTCTGGTCCCCTTGGGACCATGTCGGTGACCAAGCCTCGTTCGATCGATGCGCTGCTGCCGATACCTTGCGACGGGCAGTAGGTCAGGCAGTGGCGGCCTCCGTCGCCGGCCATAGCCGGATGGCGATCGGTATCTCGGGCGGCCTCGATTCCTCGATAGTCGCGGCGATGGCCATGCGGCGAAAGGCCGACCTCGTAGCGATCACACTGCACACCGGGGAGCCCGATGGTGACGACTACGACTATGCCTGCCACCTCAGCGAGGTGCTCGATCTGCCGCTCTTGGTTGCTCAGTACAGCGTGGCGGACGTCGATTTCTCCAGGGCGGCATCGCCGGACCTACCACGGCCTACGTCGCGGGCCGAGGCGCAGGCTTACAACGCAGCGATCCGAAGGGTAGCGCACGCGCATCACGCCGACGGGTTCCTGAGCGGGAATGGCGGCGACAACGTGTTCGGCTATTCTCAGACGGCAACCGCTCTCACAGACAGACTGCTCGCCGAAGGCATTGGGCCCCGAGCCATGCGCACCCTCGTTGATATCTGCGCGCTCAACGGCTGTGGTCCGGTTGCCGCACTGCGCAATGCTGCGCGAAAGCTTCCCACCTCCGCGCGGCGATATGCATGGTCTCCCGATCCCATGCTGCTTTCGGCGGAATGCAGGGAGGAATGCGCGCAGGTCTCGCCGACGCATCCCTGGCTCGACGCGCCTCGAAAAATCCTGCCGGGCAAAGCCGCACACGTCGCCCAGCTGCTCCGGATTCAGAACCACCTCCAAGCCAATGAGGGGGCACTCGGGATCGACGTGGCGACACCGCTGATGACACAGCCGGTAATCGAAGCCTGCCTCGCGATCCCAAGCTGGGAGTGGTGCGCCGGCGGGCGGGACCGATCGGTGGCGCGCGAGGCGTTTCGAGAGGTCCTGCCGCCGGCGATCGTCGCACGCCGCACCAAGGGCGGGCCCGATGGCTTCTGTTCGCGCCTCATTCACACGCGCCGGCACGAGATCGCGGAGCGCCTTCTCGACGGACGCATCGCCGCTGCCGGAATCCTCGACAGGGAGGCGTTGGTGGGTATTCTCGCCAGCGGGCGCCAGATTGCAGGCACGGAATTCGTGCGCATCCTCACTCTCCTGGAGGCCGAAGCGTGGTGCGAGCGATGGGAAGGGATGGCGATGCAGGTGCGGCGGCGTGTCTGAGGGCGGCCCATCGTGCGACTTCGGCCGCGCGATCGGGACTGGCGCTCCATCCGTCGACCAGCCAATAGGAGAACCAGTCGATCGCCCTCTTGTAGATGGCGAGCCGGTGGGCAGGCTGCCATTTGACGTGAAATTCGTCCGGGAAAACGAACATGTCGACGGGTTTGCCCGCCGCAGCCAGTGCGGTGTATCCTTCGAGTGCTGAAGAAAACTCGGCGTCCGACACCTGCAGCAGGACTGGCGCATGGATTCGTGCGGCGTTGCGGCGCAGACTGTTGCGCATCCAGAAGGCATTCTGCGGGTCGAGGAATGACGGATACCCGAGGTCCACAAGGTCGCGCTCGGCGGAAGGGCCGACGGCGAGGGCGTAATTGGGTTCCCACGTACCGTGGCTGAGCGCCGCCACCGCAACCCAGTCGCGATTGATGAGCGCATACTGTGCGCTCGTGACACCGTCGCTGAACCCGGTCAGACCGATGCGGCGCTTGTCGACGATGCCCGACGCCACTGCGTTTTTCACGCCCTGATCGATGCAAGACAGTATGCTTCGCCTCTCGGCATCCCCGTCGATGTTGATCCGCTCGATTTCGCTGAAGCTCTTTCCGCCGCGTGCAATGCCCAGCATCGGTGGCGAGTTGTAGGTGAGCACGGCGAACCCGGCACCGGCAAATGCCTGCACCGGGTATTCATCACCCGTTCCTCCTCGCAGATATCCCCGATCCTCGTATCCGATCACGACAAGCGGATAGCTGCGGCCGGGACGGTAATCGACGGGACGAACGAGATGGCCGAAGCACTGGAACCCCAGATCGTTCGTAGCCCGCCATTCGCGCGCATCACCCGTTCGCAAGGCCGTGAGACCAGGGTTCGGGTCGAACACCACGCGCAGCTTTCGGGTAGCATAGTCGAGACGGACGATTTGTCGCGGTGTCGCTGCATCCTCCCGAAGGCAGATCGCCGACCCGCGCGCATCTCCGCAGGCCGCGAACACCGCTTGGGATGCCAGGATTGGCTGGATACGTCCGGTGCCGGGCGTCCAGGCGTAGATAGCCGCCGTCCGGTTCGCCCAGCCTTCCTGCCGCACGAAGTAGACGATCCGCCGGTCTTCCGACCACCAAGGCGCCGATACTCGGCCTTCGCATCTGGGATCGAGGCACTCCCGGCCGCCGTTCTCGCCCTCGACGCCGATGCGCCATAGACCCTTCATGGCATCGGTCGACACCCGCAATGCACGGTTTCCCGCGCCGTCACGTGCGCTTCCGGTGCTGTTGCGAGCCTGTGACACACCCGCTCTCTCCTCGGCGGACGCGGTCCGCAAGGATCCCGAACCCGGATCGAGCGCGAAGTACTCCGTTGCCACCCCGGCGGGGGAGAACGGTGTCTTCGCGGTCATGGGCGAGAAGCGGCCATCGAAATGATAGCCAGACCGGGATTCCATCGTGATGGCTTTGCGCATTTCGGCAAGGCCGGGTTGCCCCCAGATGATTATCCTGCCCGCGCTTTCGACGACGAACCCATCGATATCCCATTGCGTGCGCGAAACCTGACGCGGCGGCATGGCGGGGCCGGCGATCCACAACTGGACCCGTCCGTCATGTTTCTTGAGGTAGGCGAACCAGGTCGAGTCCGGGGACCACTGTATGGACGAAATCCGCAGAGGACCCATCGGAAAGCCGACCTTGCCTCGATATTCGACACTCCTGATGACAGGATCGCCACCGTCATCGACGACGCGTGCGCGACCGTCGCGAACGGTGACGACCACGACATCGGTGCAGGAGACGTTGGCCGCCACGTCGATGCCACGCATCATTGCCGCAGCGAAGGTGCCGGATGGCGAGGTTGCGAAACCCTCGCCATCCGGGCCGCCAAGGTCGCGGATTGCGACGACGTCCTCGGCTGATATCACCCGTCCCGGTGCGACCCGAGGGCTGGAGCTGGGTGCCGGGCATTCACCCGCGATCGCGGGTGCGTGGATCGCGAACGTCCAACCGATCGCGATCGCCGTCGCCCAAGAAATCCGGCCCGCCATTTCAGAACGCCTTGGATACGGAAATGCTGATCGCCCGTCCGACGGAGGAGTAATTGGTCGAATCCCACGTCGGGTCGAGCGAACTGAGCGGTGTCACCCGGTCCGGCTTCTCGTTGAACAGGTTCTGTACCGCCAGTGTGCTTTCGATACCCGCCAGGAAACCCTCGTCTGCCGGCGAGCGAAGCCGCAGGGTCAGATCTGCGGAAACAAATGACCCTATCCGGTACGGGGTGCTGGAACGGTCATCGACGACGCCGCCGATGTAGTTGACGGTCGCGTTGGCGTTGATCGGTCCGGACTGGTAGTCGAAGGCCATCTGGCCGCGCCAGTGCGGCGGATCGTAGATGGTTCCGGCCAGCGTCACATAGTCGGCACCCGCTTTCGTCTGTTTCCTGCTTTCCAGGTAACTGGCGCCGGCGTGGAGGTTGAAACGTGTGCCTGAGGACGTCTCGAACGTATAGTCCGCCGCGAGGTCGACACCCTTGACCGCCACCTTACTGGCGTTGCGAAGGCGGTTATCGACGATGAGCCCGACGTTGGCAGGGTCGTAGGGGCGGCCGGTATAGTTCCGCAAGCCGAAGACGGATGCGTCGATCAATGCGGCCTGCTGCTCCGGCGTTGGATCGAAGACGAGCAGGTCGGCATTGAGAGGGTTCGATAGCGCCGCGTAGACGCTTGTGAGCGGAAGGGCGACACGGTCGCGGAAACGGATGTCATAGTATGTGGCCTGAAGTTTCAGACCCTCCAGAAATGCAGGTTCGAACGCCACCGTTCCCGACCAGGTCGTCGCCTTTTCAGGTCTGAGATCGGTGCCGCCACCATAGAGATAGAGGAATGTCCGGGTTGCCGGGTAGCCAGCGATCGAGCCGCCGCCGAGCAAGGCGACATTCTTTTCCTGGAACTCCTGATTAAGGGTCTGGGCCTTGAACGACCTTCCCCAGGTTGCACTGAGCGTCACGCTCTTGAGCGGCACATAGGCGATTCCGATCTTGGGCGTCGCCACGTCCTGCCCGCCATCGTAGCGCTCATAGCGTGCGGCTGCATTCAAGGTCAGTGCCTGCAGGGCCGGCAGGGCATTGGCCTCCCCGAAGATCGGGACGCTGACCTCGCCGTAGGCGAACAGGACACCGCGATCGGCGTCGAATGCGCCGGACGTCGTCGTCACGCCCGATGCCGTCACCGCACTTCGCATCTTCAGGCCGTTTGAACGCCAACCCAGGCCCGATGCCAGCCGCACCGTGCCTGCGGGAAGTTCCACGATGCCGCCCTCGACGCCCAGCTCGGCGGATTTCGCCGCGTTGTCGTAGAGTAGCGCCGTCCGCTGCCGCTCATTGCCCCCGAAGAAGGCGCGATTGAGGATGTGGGTACTGCTCTCGCTGTACATTCCGGTGAATGTGGCGCTCCAGTCCGACCCCAGGCGGACGGCCACTGTCGGAGCCACGCTGAATGCTTCGAGCTTGCGGTTTATGGCCTGCCCGTCGCTGTAGAAGTCGAGGGGCGGCGTGTTCGAGTATCCGTTCGGCGAGCGCCGGTTGTTGTACTGTGCGTCGATCGAGAATTCCACGTCGTCGCTCAGGACCTGATGCCCTGCGAGTACCGCGCTGAACTGTCGCTGGGCGGGAAGGATGGGGTCGTTCGGCGAGAAGGACGTCGCGTAGTCGCGCTGACGAGCCTTGATCGCTGTCCATTTTGTGAAGTCCCCTGCGACGAATATGCCGCCGTTCTGCCAGCGCCGGCCCGCGATCGCGGAATATTGCTGCTGTTCGAACCCTCCGTCGGCCGTGAAGCCGTAGCGCGCGCCAACTTTGGCGCCGTCGTAATCGCGGCGCAGGATGATATTGGCGACGCCGCCCACGGCATCGGATCCATAGATCGCGGAAGCGCCGTCCGCGACGACCTCGATCCGCTCGATCGCCAACAGCGGGATCGCCGAGACATCGACGCCCTGCGAGACGCCATCATAGGCAACGCGGTGACCGTTGATCAGTGTCAGCGTCGCGTCCGGGCCAAGGCCGCGCAAGTTGAAGGCCGACGAATTGTTGACGTTTTCGCTGGTGTCGTTGCTCACGAAGACCGTCGGATTCTGGCCTCCTGTGAAATTCTGCGGGATCGAGCGGATGAAACCGCCCAGATCGGTCTGCCCCCTGTCGAGAATGCTTTCGCGGCTGGTGGTCGACAGCGGTGACGAACTGACGCTCGTGTGGATGCGGCTGCCTGTGACCACGATGTCCTGTCCCACCGGACGCGCGCCTATTTCGCCCGGCGCCTCTTTTCGCCCCCGCAGGACTATCCCGTCCGCCCTGAATTCGGCGACCAGATCGGTTCCCTTCAGCACGATGGCCATCGCCTCGCGCACGCTGTACCGGCCGTGGAGGGCTGCGGTTTGCCTGCCCTCCACGAGTTCGGCCGGGTAGATGATCTCAAGGCCCGACTGCCTCGATAGAAGCCGCAGCGCAGCCCCCAGGTCAGACTGCTCGAGATCGTATTGCTGCCGTGTCTGTCGTTCCTGCGCCATTGCCGACGTACTCAGGACCCCAATCGCGACAGCCGAAAGGATGATACCCCGTAGTTTTCGAATTCCCTGCATTTTTGCCCCCATGTGGCGATCCATTGTTCGGATCCGACAAGAGGGATGGACGGGGTGATTGGACTACTACGGGGTGGTGGTGCGAATTTTTTCGCAGAGCGCGGTCTATCGTTGGTGAAGCACGATCCTCGAAGGGTCGGAATGGTCCACGCGCAGGTCGAACATCAGGGCGATCCGCTCGGCGATGCTTCCTGAATCCGAAAAGCTGAAGCGACCTGAGATTCTTCGTTCGGCAATTCCCGCAGCTGCTAGGCTGATCGGCTTGCCGCCTGCCAGGTTGGCGCGGTCGATTATCGCTCCGACGCGGATGTTGTCGAAGTCCATGACAGGTCCGGTGTCACGAGGTTCTTCGCCAGTCGGGAAGGGACCGGCCGCAGCGGTGAACGATAGCGCAGGCGGGTCCGGCAGACCCGCGAATGAGGTCGTCTGCCCGGGTGCCAGACGTCGTATCGCGGGAGGGACTTTCGGGCTCGCGGGCAAGGCTACATCCACGCTCCCGCGCAGGAGCAGAACTTTGACTTCGTGTGCCTTGTCGATCGCGACGTCGAAGACCGTGCCGCGCGCGGTGACGCTGCCGCCAGCGGCCCGCACCACGAAAGGTCTGACTTCATGCGCGACGTCGAAACGCGCCTTTCCCGATTGGAGGGACAGGATCCGATTGCTTGAACCGAACGTCACCAGCAATCGGCTGCCCGCCTCAAGCGTAACCACCGAGCCGTCCGACAGCGACTGGATAAGCCGCTGCCCGCTCTCTGTCGCCAGGACAAGACTGCCCGGAGCAGGCCGCTGTGCCGCCAGTGGGAGATTGGCGCCGGAACCTGGAGCGTCGAAATGCTGCAGCACAAGCCACGCGGTGGCCGCCGCCAGCAACACGGTCATCACCGTGACCGCCCAGCGAGTTGTTCGGCGTTGCCGGATCGACTGACCGGGCTCCTCGGCAGGTTCGAGAGTTTGTGCGCTCGCATCGCGCGCATTCGCGGCAGAAAGGAACTTTCCTAGCGCGAAGATCTCGCCCGCGCGATTGTACGCTGCCCGGTGCAATGCGCCGCGCGCCAGCCAGTTCTCGAATTCGGCGGTATGCTGTTCGGCTTCGGGGCCGCGCATGCGCGAGAACCAGTAAGCAGCCTCTTCCTCCAGCGTTTCGCCGTTCTGGCCTTGCGATGAGGGATCCTGGGTCATTCGCGTTCCAATATCTCGCCGATCTTCATGATCGCCTGGGCCAGATGCCATTCGACGGTTCTGGAGCTGATCTCGAGCTGATCTGCAATTGCCTTGACGCTGATTTCCTCGACGCGGTGCATCAGGAACACCTCGCGGGTGCGCGGCGCGAGCGCCTCGACACCGGCCCGGTAGCGGTCCTGCAGTTGCATCACCTCGATCGCATGCGACTGGCTCGGAGGTACAGCGGGCTCGATCCCGTCCAGCGGCAGCATGGCCGGAGCCCGCCGTTCGCGCCGGTTCCTGTCGATGAGATAGTTGCGCAAGATGCGCCTGAGGTAGGCCTGAGGGTTTCGCAGCTCCTGTAGCGGACGCCCGGCGGCCAACCGGGCAAAGAGATCCTGGACCATGTCCTCCGGATCTTCCTGCCCCCGGAATCTCGCGCGGAAATATCGGGCGAGGCCGGGCGCCTGCAACCGATAGACGTCCTCGAGCTGCCGGTCGCTCGCGCAGTGTGCATCCTGTGCACCGTCGCCGGGATCGGGCACGGGATCAATGTCTGGAAAGGCGATCGGCTATAGCCGATCGCTCGAGAAGGGCGCAGAAAATCATGAGCGGACCATCCGAAGATGCCGGAGCTGGGCCGATGCTCTCGTCCGACCGTTATGGATGGACGCTCATAATGCGTAAGGCGGGCTATTCCGCGGTCTGGCTGCCGGCAATGCTCAGACCGTGGACATACTTTGCAGGACATAGCCGCCCGGCGCAACATCAAGTGAGTGGCAGGGCAGTCAATCCTTGCCGATGATCTTCAGGATCTGCGCGAGACAATCGTCCAGCATGCGATGCCCTGCTGTAGTCAGTTCGACGTTCGTGCGCCGGCCATCGCTGGCGTCGGGATGACGGGCAAGGATGCGATGCTCGACGAGGCGGTTGATGGTGAACAGGGCCGTTCGCGTGGGTGCGCTTGCCGCGCCGCAGAGAGTCTTGAGGGATATGGGGCGCTTCTCGTCGCGGGCGTAGAGATCCAGGATCATCTCCAGGGCGGGTGAAGAGAACAGTTCCCGGCCCAGATGGGCCTCTACCGTTCGATGGACCTCGCAAAGCAGCTTTGCCGCCGAGGTCTTCCCGAGCGCGCGCCTTGAGCATGGGCGCCCCGCTCGCGTCGTCATCGCACCATCCCGTCCGGCCGATCGGGCTTGAGCCGCCAATCGGGCCCGAGGGAGCAAACCGACCAGAGACACCGGAAGTTCGCGTGCGACCGTGGTCCCCGATTAAGCAGCGTTCGAATCGGCGTCCTCACATGCGCGCCGCGCGGGTTGGCACCGAGCCGCCACTGCGAGGTATGGACCAAGCGTACCCGGGCAAGCTGCTGTGTTGAGGCGGTGCCGGCTGCCGGCGGGTTCGAGTTTCCCATGTTCACTGCTCCTAAATGGCGCTGGAGGTTGCGGCGCGCATGCCGAAGCGCGATCGGCATTGGCCGTGCATCGTCTGATCACCGTGCGACACGGGCTTCTCGGCTTCATGTGTTGCGGAAAACAGTCGGCAGCCAACTGGCCGGTGTCACCGGCCTGCTTCGCCACCTTCGATGTGATGGCGGTGCCTGGTCCAGGCGAACTCCGGCAGCCCTTCACGCAGTCGCCGCTGGTGCCGCTCGATGCCGATGCACAGCAGCGCCATCATCGGATAGCAGGTCTTGCCCAGAAGCCACCAGTAGACCGATGGCAGGATATCGGGCGCATATCCTCGGGCCCCGTGCCCCGCGACCGTGACGAGTTGGAAGGCCGCTATCCACATCGGCCAAAATCGGTCGGCGGTCAGCGCGACGGCCAGAAGCACACACAACAGGCCAGCGTCGATCCAGAGAATGTCCCATCGTACCTGCGTGAAGGTCGAGGCAGTGTCACCGTTGGCGAACCAGGTCACGAGTGCCGCCGCTGCTAGGGAGGTAGCCGCGATCCGTTCGGGCGCGCCTCCCCGCAGTGCAGCTTGGACCGCCAAGGCGACCATCATCGCGGCGAAGACCACGATGCCTGTCAAGCCGGGCTCCCGTGCCTCGTCGTCATGCCGGCGATCATGCGGCGATACCAGCTAGACCTCGTGCAGCACCTTCGGATGGCGGCTTGAGGACGTCCCCGAAGGCGGTGACGTCGAGGCCCATCTTGCGGCCCAGCGTCTCGAGCTGCCGGTGACCGTCCGCCATGTGACCGAGCGCGGACGAAACCATCAACTGGGCGTTGCTGATAGACGCCAGGATCTGGTGCCCGGCAATCGGCGAGACGTTGTGACCCGCCTGCGCCGCAATGGCGGCGCAGGCGAGCTCGCCTCCCTTGGCGTACAGCGACTGCAGCAATCTCTCGTAGGCATGCAGCTCGCTGACCAGCACATCGACGAACGGAACCGTGCGCTCACTGCGGTCCGAGCAGTCGGGAGACGACCTCGAGGCCGACGACGAGCATGCCGAAGCCGATGGCGAGGGCGACACCCAGCTGGGCGCTCCAGAAGATACGGTGGTTTGCGTTGAGGTCATTGCCGTTGTTTCCCTTGTTGCGAAGGGGAAGCAGATCGAGCGATCCCAGGATCTGTGCTCCCCGCCCCTCTTGTGTCTCGAAAACAAGGGGTTCCACGACCCGCGAAGATTCGAGTTCGAATTTCCGGGGGGGCGTTTGACCGGCTTCATATTCATGGAACAGCGCTGCGGCGTGGCGTCGATTCCTCGCTCCGAGGATGGCGATCGCTTCCGTGAGATACGTATCCACGGTGTTGGAGCTGATGCCCAGCTTTTCGGCGATCTCCTTGGACACCAGGCGATCGTAGACCATCCTCAGGCATTCGCGTTGCCGCGGTGTCAGCCGTTCGAAATCGCGTTTCTTCCTATCGGGCATCGGGGCGCCCCTCGCCGGTGACGTGCTCGTCGAAGTGCACGCGGGCCCGTCGTGCGCTTCTCAATGGCTTGCGATTCCTGGTCACCAATGGCGCTTCCCTGCAATGACTGCGGATCGTACGTGGCCTTCAGCCATCCTCTGTCGAGCACCGGCGCGTCCTGACGGACTTATGGTCGTCCGGTACATTCCCCTATCGAGTCAGAGGATAGATGGCGTTCGACCGCATTGTCACGCCTTTGTCGCGATCGGGATCCCCGCAGGCATCTCAGGGAGGCGATGGTGGACGTCTATGGTGCCGCCGGAAGATATGGGTGGCATTGCCGCGCCAAGATAGCCGTCATTCGTGCACCGGCTCTGTCGCAGTCATGAGGTCCGCAAGCTCGTCGAGGCATGCGCGGCCGAAATTGAGAAGCCCCAGCACCTGGCGCTGCCTGGCGCGGTCGAACGGCAGGAGATCGCCGAAAATCCGATAGCCCCCGTTGAGCAGGGCGCTGCTGGTGCGAATGCTCAAAGGCAGTATCTCGATCGGGGTTTGCCGCGTGATCCGGTGGGCCGGGATCGTCCTGCTTGCCTGTTCGTCCAGTTCGACCGCCCGTTTGTGGATCTGGGCCGCCCGCGACTGGCTGATGTGCAGTTCGGCCGCTATGCGCTTGAAGGTCCATCCTTCGCTGCGCAACCGCGATATCCGGTCCCGGCGCTCGCTGCCTGCGGCGATCTGCGCCTGGTTATGGTTCCTGCTCTGCATCGCCATCGTACCTCGCTGTCTCGCGCTTTCGGCTGGCACGTCCTCTCCCGGTTCGATCCGAACCGACTTGTCTTTTGCCGCGCATTCGCCGCGGTTGCGGGCACCATGATGGCGAAGCGCGAGGCGATGCGCCAGACTGCTTTGCCCTGCATCGGGCCCCGGTAAATGTCTTGCGTGAGTGGGGCGCCTCGCGGCTTTGCCGCGACCGCGCTCTAGGCCTTGCGCGCGGCGGGCTGACCGCCCGTGTCGCCGCGCGCCGGCCCCGGATCCCGCTGCCGCGGTTTCCGGCCTGCCGGTGACGATCGCATGGCGCTGGTCGTGCGGGCCTTGCCCGCCCGGGAGCGGACGCGCGCTCATCGCGCGCGGCGTCGGTTGGCGGCCTCCCGGGCGGAGCGCGGGTGGGCGCGCTCCCTTCTAGGCCCGCCCGCGTCGCCGGCAAGCCGGCCCTCAGGGGCCGGCTCCTTCACTGCCGTTACGGTCCTGCGCCGCCCCGCCGCTGCGCTTGCGGGGGCGGCTGGGATGCGCGGCGCCGCTTGGCGGCGGGCCTCTTCCGGTCGCTGGTGCCGCCCACCCCCGCTCCGCCGGGGGAGGCCATGGTGGTTTGGGGCGGGGCAGGAGGTTAGCCATGTCCAATTGTCGAGAGGTTCCGGATGGGGCCCGGTCGTCGGCTCCATGTCGCAAGCGCCGTTCGGGCGGCGAGCGGGCCGATCTTTACGAGGAAGTCACGCGGCGCATCGTCGCGCAGATGGAGGAAGGGTGCCTTCCGTGGGTCCAGCCTTGGGCCAGTGTCCGGGGCGAAGCATCGACGACGCCCGCTCCCGGCCTTCCGCGCAACGCCGTCACCGGGAGAAACTACTCCGGTATCAACGTGCTGATCCTGTGGGGCGCGGTCATCGAGCACGGCTGGCCCTCGCAGGGCTGGCTGACCTTCCGGCAGGCGCAGCAGGCGGGCGGCGCGGTCCGCAAGGGCGAGCACGGCACCACGGTCGTCTATGCCGACCGCTTCACCCCGGAGGCCGAGAAGCAGCGCGCGCGCGACACCGGCGAGGACGCCCGCATGGTGCCCTTCCTCAAGCGCTTCACCGTCTTCAACATCGCACAGGTCGAGGGGCTGGCTAGCCTGCCCGGCAGCGATTCCGCCCCTCTGCCCGAACGCGAGATCATCCCGCTCGCCGAACGCGTCATCGCCGCTAGCGGGGTGGACTTGCGCATCGGCGGCGACAAGGCGTTCTACGCCCCCGGCGCGGACTATGTTCAGGTGCCGCCGCAGCCTGCCTTCCACGAGCAGGTCAACTATTACCGCACCTGCCTCCACGAGCTGACGCACGCCACCGGCCATGCTTCACGGCTGGGCCGCGACCTCACCAATCCATTCGGTTCGAAGGACTACGCGCGCGAGGAACTGGTCGCCGAAATGGGTTCGGCCTTCCTGTGCGCGGCGCTGGGCATCGTCCCCACCGTGCGGCATGCCGATTATCTCGGTGCGTGGATCGCGGTGCTGCGCGAGGACAGCCGGGCGATCTTCCGGGCGGCCAGCGCCGCCAGCAAGGCCGCCGACTGGCTGCTCGCCCGTCATGCCGAAGCCCAAGCCGATGCCGAAGCGCTGGCCCCGGTTCAGCCGCACGGCGCGCAGGGATTCGCCTTGCCCGCGAATGGTCCGGACCGGGCCGAAGCGGGGAGGGCGCTGGCATGATCATCCTGCCCGATCCGCTGCGCGCGCGGCTGCTCGCCAACGCCGAGCAGAGCGCCCGCGACACCTTCTTCGATCCCGCGCCCGTGGTGCGCCTTTTCAATCCGCTCGGCCCCGCGACATGGCTCGCCAGCGAACTCTATGCCGACGAGGACACCCTGTTCGGCCTTGCCGACCTCGGGTTCGGTTGCCCGGAACTGGGATGTTTCAGCCTGCGCGAGATCGGCGCGGTGCGCCTGCCCTTCGGCATGGGCATCGAATGCGACCTTGCGTTTGTGAGCGTCCATCGTCTCTCGGTCTGGGCAGACACCGCCCGCGCGGCAGGATCGATCCTTCACGCCGACACACTCCTCAGCCGGTTGTCGCCCGATCCCGCCCCGGAACAGCCATTCGGCGACGACACGCTTCACGACCTTCCGCCTCCGTAACCCCGGTTCGGACGGATGACGCGGGGCGGCCGTTCGTCGCCCGATCCAAGGCCGGTCCGCCCTCTCAAGGCATTCGGGAGCGAACCGGCCGCTCACAAGGAGCAGACCCATGAAACTCGAATTCATCCCTCTCGACAACCTGTGCGTCAGCAAGGCGAATATGCGCCATGCCCGCAAGGCTCCCGACGTTTCCGATATCCTCCCCACCATCCGCGCACGCGGCGTCCTGCAACCGCTGATCGTGCGGCCCTGCCGAAACGGCGGCGAGGCTTCGCCCGGCTTCGAAATCGTGGCGGGTGCGCGCCGCTTCCACGCGGCGCAGATTGTCGCGGGCGAGCGCCGCATCGAGGCCGGTGGCGCGCTCGGCGCACAGAGTGGCGGCGACGCCAGTGGAGAAACCGGCGAAGAGGCCGCTATCGCTGCGGCCGCGACGGCAGTCGCCAACGACCCGCAGTCCTCGGCAGAAGCCTGCGATCCGGTCGCCGACGCCGCGCAGCTGCCCTGTGCGATCCTCGATGAGGGCGACGATGCTTCCGCCATCGAAGCTTCGCTGATCGAGAACATCGCGCGCCTCGATCCCGACGAGGTCAGCCGCTGGGAATGCTTCACCCGCCTGATCCGCGAGGGACGCAGGCCCGAGGATATCGCCGCGACCTTCGGTCTGCCCGACCTTGCGGTCCGGCGCGTGCTCGCGCTCGGAAACCTCCTTCCGCGCATCCGCGACCTCTATCGACGCGAGCAGATCGACGCGGCGACCGTGCGGCATCTCACGCTTGCCTCCAAGAGCCAGCAGAAGGCATGGCTGGCGCTGGCCGAAGACCCGGACGCCTATGCGCCGCGCGGCTATCAGCTCAAGGGCTGGCTGTTCGGCGGGCAGTCTGTCCCGGTGCGCCATGCCCTGTTCGACGTCGCCGCGAGCGGGCTTGCCACGATCGCCGACCTGTTCGGCGAGGACAGCTATTTCGCCGATACGCAGGCATTCTGGGCCGCGCAGAACGAGGCCGTCGAGGCGCGCCGCACCGATACGCTGGAGGCCGGATGGGCGGACGCCATCGTCGTCGGTCCCGACACCCATTTCCACGAATGGGAATACGAGAAGGCCGCGAAGCGAAAGGGCGGACGGGTCTATATCGACGTGCGCGGGAACGGCGAGGTCATCGTCCACGAGGGATATCTCGACCGCAGGGAAGCCGCGCGGCTGCAGCGCACCGCCGAACGGGGAGGCGAGGGTGGATCCTCGAAGGTCGCGCGGCCCGAACTGACCTCGGTCACGCAGGTCTATGTGGACCTGCATCGCCATGCCGCCGTACGCGCCGCGCTGCTCGACCACCCCGGCACGGCGCTGAGGCTGATGGTCGCCCATGCCATCTGCGGTTCGCATTTGTGGCGGGTCGGTGTCGAACCGCAGGCGGCGCGCAGCGATGCCTTGCGCGAAAGCCTCGACGAAAGCCGGGCCGAGGCGGTCTTCGACAAGGGTCGGCGTGCCTGCCTCACGATTGCCGGTTTCGGCGAAGAGGAGCCGACCATGACCGGTGGCGGTTCCTCGGGCCTGTGCGGTGCGTTCGCGCGGTTGCTGGCGCTCGGCGATGGCGAAGTGCTCGACATCCTCGCCGTGGTCATGGGCGAGACGCTCGCGGCGGGAAGCGCGGCAGTGGAAGCGGTGGGCACCCAGATCGGCGTCGATCCGGCGAACTGGTGGGAGGCCGACGAGGCGTTCCTCGACACCTTGCGCGACCGCGAAGTGCTGCTCGCGATGGTCGGGGAAGTCGCCGGGCCGCTCGTCGCCACGGCCAATGCCGGGGAGAAGACCAAGACCCTGAAAGCCATCATCCGCGATCACCTCGCGGGCGCGGGTGGGCGCGCGAAGCGCGAGGGCTGGGTGCCGCGCTGGATGGCGTTCCCGCCAACGGCCTATACGGCGCGCGGCGGGGTCGGGACCGTTGCCGCGCATGCCCGGGCGCTGGCGGAACGCAGCGCGGCGTTCGAGGAGCGACCTGTCGAGACGGCGGGCGACGATGCCGAACTCCTGAAGACCGCCGAAGGCGAAGATGCGCCGCAGGACGGGGACGATCGCCTCGCGGCATGAACGCAGGAACCGGGGCGGCACGGCGCCGTCCCGGTTCCCTTTCAGGTCATGCGGGTGGGGAAAATTCGCGCTCCGCGCCTGCGGGCAAGTGCCGGTA
>NZ_JBMDIO010000056.1:0-18043 GCF_057808725.1 Novosphingobium sp. FG90 | reverse complement strand
CCCGCGGGTTCCTGCATGGGAGGCTTTCGTACGCAAGCGCCCGAAACCCTTCACCATTAAAGTCGTTCAAGTGGAAAAATGACAGGCCCATTAGCGGTCAGTCCCCTTATCACCGGGGCTCGGACAAAACTGCCGGTCACGTGGCAGGATGCGATAGGACTCGCCTTTCGCCAAGCAGAGTAAGAACGCCTACAGCAAATGCCCCAGCTAACCTCGCCAGCCTGACCGCCGTCCAACCGCCTTGCAGGTTTTCAGTGCCATCCGCGTGGGAGGATGATAGTCACACCGCATGAGCTCCAATGTGACGGAAATCCCAGGCAATTCAACGGCCGAGGTCTGGTCTGAAGCTGATCGTGTGGCTTCACTAGAGAGCTATGGAATTCTCGATACCCCGCAGGAAGCCGACTTCGACGATATCGTCAGGCTAGCGGCGGAAACCTTCACAGCGCCGATCGCCGTCGTCAATATGGTGGCGAGTGATCGCCAGTGGTTCAAGGCGGAAGTTGGCATAGGCGTGCGCGAACTGCCTCTCGATGTATCGATCTGCGCTCACGCCATCCTGCAAAATGATTTTCTTGTCGTGTCTGACACCCGTGAGGATGCTCGTTTCGCCTGCAATCCGTTGGTAACGGCTGAAGGCGGCCTACGCTTTTATGCGGGCGCAATCCTGCGGGACAAGACCGGGTTGCCGATTGGCACGATCTGCGTGCTGGACCGTGCGCCGCGCCCTGACGGTATCACTTCCTATCAACGCCACGTGCTTGAGGTGCTGGCGCGGCAGGTCATGGCCCAGCTGGAACTTCGTAAGGCCCTTCAGGCCCAAGCCTCACGCGCTGAGGAATTGCGGGTAGAGGTGGAACAGCGTGCGCGAGTTGAAAAGGCGCTGAGAGCCATTCGGGAACGTTACCGCCTCGTGAGCCGGGCGACAAATGATGCCATCTGGGATTGGGATTTCACCACCGATCACGTCACGTGGAACCAGGCTTTGGAAGCGGCGCATGGCCATAGGCTCGCCGATATAGAGCCGACGGGAGAGTGGTGGATCGCACATATCCATCCTGACGACCGGGATCGTGTCCATCACAGCATTCATGGCGCCATCGATGGTGATGCGGAAAGCTGGTCGGATGAGTATCGTTTTTGCCGGTTTGATGGCAGCTACGCAGCTATTCTCGACCGTGGACACATTATCCGCGACCAGGAAGGCAAAGCTGTCCGGATGATCGGCGCCATGCTCGATCTGACAGAACAGCAGCGCACCCGCGCCGAGCTGATGTTAAACGAGGAGAGGCTGCGGCTCGCCACGCAGGCCGCGGAGGTGGGTTTCTGGGACGTGGATGTCGTACATGACATTCTCATCTGGCCGCCAATCGTCAAAGCCATGTTCGGCATTTCGCCCGACGTGCCGGTCTCCATGGCAGACTATTATAGCGGCCTTCATCCCGATGATCGGGAAGCCACTTTCGAAGCTTACGCCGCAGCTGCCGATCCTGCCAGACGTGCTATCTATGATGTTGAATATCGCACTATCGGGAAGGAAGACCAGATAGAGCGCTGGGTAGCCGCGAAAGGGCGGGGCGTTTTCGACGAAAGCGGCCATTGTCTGCGCGTCATCGGCACCGCCATCGATGTTACGGAGCGCAAGCGCGCGGAGGTGCGGGTTCTGGAGCTGAACGAACATCTGGAACGACGCGTGGCTCAGGCGATTTCCGAGCGGGAACAGGTCGAGGAAGCGCTGCGGCAATCTCAAAAGATGGAGGCGGTCGGCCAGCTGACCGGGGGGATCGCGCACGACTTCAATAACATGCTGGCCGTCATCGTTGGGTCACTGGATCTCCTGAATCGCCGTCTTGGTGATGAGGATGCACGCGCAAAGCGCTACGTCGACGCAGCACTGGAAGGCGCAGGACGTGCCGCCACCCTGACCCAGCGGCTCTTGGCTTTCTCACGCCAGCAGCCTCTCAATCCGGAGGTTTTGGACGCGAACAAGCTTGTACCGGGTATGTCCGAACTGCTCATCCATTCTCTGGGAACTGACGTGCGGTTGGAGACGGTGCTCGCCGCAGGGCTGTGGCGCACACACGCGGATCGCAACCAACTGGAAAATGTCGTTCTCAATCTCGCCGTGAACGCGCGAGATGCGATGCCGGAGGGTGGACGACTGACGATCGAAACCCAAAACGTCCACTTCGACGACCGCTATGCTGCCGCGCATCTTGGCGTTCCACCAGGGCATTATGTCCTGATTGCCATTTCCGATACCGGCTGCGGGATGCCGCCTGAGATCATTGCCAAAGCCTTCGACCCGTTCTTCACGACCAAACAGGTTGGTAAGGGCACAGGGCTCGGACTCAGTCAGGTTTATGGGTTCGTCAAGCAGTCGGGTGGCCACGTCAAAATCTATTCGGAGTTGGGACAAGGAACGACCGTCAAGATCTATCTCCCCCGCTTTATCGGCGACGAGATCGAAGCCGAACAGCTTTCAATCGGCGACCTGCCATTGGGTGAGGAGCAGGAGATCATCCTGGTAGTCGAGGACGAACCGGCGGTGCGCCAATTCAGCGTCGATGCGTTGACGGAACTTGGCTATCAGGTGCTCGAAGCCGATGGCGCTGTGGCAGCACTACAGCTAATCGACGCTCATCCGGAAATCTCGCTGCTCTTTACAGATATTGTGATGCCGGACAACGGCCGTAAATTGGCGGACGAAGCCCAACGTCGGCGACCCGAACTCAAGGTTCTTTACACTTCTGGCTACACGCGCAACGCGGTCGTGCATAATGGCGTTATCGACCCGGGTGTCGAACTGATCGGCAAGCCTTTTACCATCGAACAGCTCGCCACGAAGGTGAGGAACGTTCTGGAATCCTGATTGCGGTGACATCTGCGCGGCTGCCGCCGCGCAGACCCGGCATTCGTAAGTGGCAGCGGCCTGCTGGAACGGTGGGCTAGCGGAATAAGATGCCCCGCTCGGCGAGGTCGTTGCGGATCGTAACGGCGGCGACCCCGGCCTCGCCCATCGCATGGCTGATCTGATCGAGACCTTTGGCAACATCTCCCGCCGCGTAAAGGCCCGGAAGGGAAGTGCGCTGATGGTCGTCCACAATGAGACACCCATCGTCAGTGCCTTCCGCGCCAATCGCCGTCGCCAGTTCGGATCGGATAACGGAACCGAGCGCTGGGTAGACGCTATCGAATTTAAGCTCGCCGCGCGGCGTCGGCACGACAATCTGCGCATCTTCCAACCGCAGTGGGGCGCAGGGGCCATCGATCAGGACGGCACCAGCCACAGCGAGCCGACGCTTTTCATCATCTGAAAGGTTGTGCTCTCCATCGGTAGCGATCAGCGTCACATCGCGCGTATACATCCGCAGGAAGATTGCTTCCTTGAAACCGTGGGAACGGGTACCCAAGACACCGACTCGCTTATCAGTGACCTCGTACCCGTCACATATCGGGCAGTATCGAAGTAGTCCGCGGCGCAACGCTGCATCATGGATGTCGGGTGCGATCTGAGGCCGATTGTTGATTACGCCGGTGCAGAGCAGGACAGTCCGCGCAGACCATTCACGGCCCTGTGCACGAGCAACAAAACCCTCTTCGGTCCTCTCCAGTCCCTCAATCAAACCTTCGGTCACGACCGCCCCAAATTCGGCAGCCTGATCTCGCATCAACGCAAGAAGTTCGGTGCCAGCTATCCCACCTGGGTACCCGGCATGATTGTGCGTACGCGGGATCAAGGCAGCTCTGCTATGCCCGGCATCGACAATTGCGATCGAGAAGTGAAATCGTGCGAGATAGATGGCGGCCGTCAGACCTGCGGGCCCTGCGCCGATGACAAGGCAGTCGAGCAGCTGTTTCATTGGATGGGCAAACGACGATGCGGCATGCCGGTTCCATGCTCCTCAAGACAACCTCGCCGGAACTCACGGCTTTGGCAAGGGTTGCAAATCTAGACAGCTGCGAAAGAGGAAATGCATCATGGCGGATGATAAATCACAGCGCGGCGGCGCTGATCGCCGCACGGTCGCCGGCGGCGAGGGCTATGAGGTCGACTATTTTGCTCGAAAGCACGGTCTCACTGTCGAGCAGGCGCAGGATCTCATCGACCGATTTGGCAATGATCGCGCGACGCTGGACGCTGAGGCACAAAAGCTCACCAAGGAGTGAGCGAAATGGGGTCGTCCAGCGCCGACCCCGAATTCATGGCAGGTTTCTATGGATCCCGAGGGCAAGCACGCCGCAAACTCTTCGCCAAACTCCGGTGATCGACCGGCTTTGTTGATCCTGGACATGGTCAACTGCTTCGATTTCGAGGGGGCTGAGGCCCTGGAGCCCCGGGCTCTTGAAGCGGCACGCCGAATAGATCGCCTGCGCCAGGAATTTCGCGCGCACGGTTGGCCCGTCGTATACGTCAACGATAATTTTGGTGAATGGCATTCAGAAGCTTCAAAGCTGGTAGCGCGGGCACTCGAAAAGGATAACCCGGTCACAGAGATGGTGAGGCCGGAGCACGGCGACTTCTTCATCATCAAGCCGCAATTTTCCGGTTTCTACGCCACGAACCTGCCGGTTCTGCTGCCGCAGCTGGGCGTCAGCAAACTGGTGCTCAGCGGAATCGCAACCGACATCTGCGTGCTGTTCACTGCAGCGGATGCTCATATGCGCGAATACGACCTATGGGTGCCTGAAGATGCTGTGGCTGCCGAGAGCGATGAACGAGGCCGATGGGCCTTGGATATCATGGCCCGGAGTATGGGAGCCGAGACGGCTGCTACGTCGCATAAATCCCCCGGGGAATGGCTGGCTGCCCTCACGCAATAGCTGAAATGCTTTCGAACCCAATTGTTTCTCGCGCGTTTCCATCCAAAGCAAATCGGCGAGAGACATCGGCATGCGGCTGTTTAAAGATAACGGGCTTACGATTGCCCTTCTAGCACTTTTTGCCGTTTGCATTGCCGGGCAATATATCACCGGCTGGTATGTCGAGCTGGAGGATGCCCGGCGCCATGCCCAGCCCGGTCTGACGCTCCTGGCCTATGCCGTAAGCCCGCAATTCCTCTCCTCGGTGTTCGAGAATTGGGAAAGCGAGTTCCTGCAAATGGCGGCCTACGTCGTGCTTACCGCTTTCCTGATCCAGCGCGGATCAGCAGAATCGAAGGACCCGGATGCGCCTCCCCGCGACAATGATCTGGACCAGAAAGCCCAAGAACACGGCGCACCGGCGATCTTGCGCAAAGGTCCGCTTTGGCGCGCGATATACGCTCGCTCCCTTGGCCTGGCATTGATCCTGCTGTTTGCCGCGTCGTTCACGATGCATTGGATCAACAGCGCGCATGCCTCAGCGCAAGAGGCGTTGGAACATGGCGAAACTCCCAAGACCGTTCTTGCCTATCTTGGCGATGCGCAGCTGTGGTTTGAATCGTTCCAGAACTGGCAGAGCGAATTTCTCTCGACGGCCGTGCTGGTGGTCCTTTCCATATTCCTGCGCCAGCGCGAGTCTCCGGAATCAAAGCCGGTAGCAGCGCCCAACTCGCAGACTGGAGATTGAAGAACTTAAATCATGTCGGGGGCAGCCGATGACACCAGATACGAAGAGTAAGGAGCCCCATCATGGATAGAATTTTCACCGGCATTGCAACGAAGTGCGCGCAGTTGATGGGTCAGCCTTTGGCCTTCATCATTTCCACTCTGTTCATTGTCGTGTGGGCAGTGAGCGGCCCGTTCATGCACTACTCCGATACCTGGCAGCTGATCGTCAACACCGCGACCACGGTCCTGACATTCCTTGCGGTCTTCCTGATCCAGAACAGCCAGAATCGTGATGGCGCGGCCATGCAGGCAAAGCTCGACGAAATTATCAGGGCGCTGGACAAGGCACGCGTGGAATTCGTCGGCATCGAGCATCTGACGGATGCCCAAATCGCGCGTATTCGCGAAGCGCTCGAAGCCGACATAAAGGATGAAGACAACAAGCAAAAGACTGCAGCGCCCAGCGTGGAACGGCTGCTCGCTCGATATTGATGTGAGTTTCCCGGGCAACGACGCTTCCGATACGTGCAGGAAGGGAACGCGGCGCCATTTTCGGGATTTGAGAAGGTTCTCGATCGGAGCGCATATGGCACGGGCGACAAAGGCGAAACCAACTTCGGCAGAAGATCGGCTCGCGAAATATCGCGAGAAGCGGGATTTCGCGCGTACCGCGGAACCCTCCGGTGCCTCCGAGCCGACGCCGGGTAATGGCTTCGTTGTCCAGAAGCATGCCGCGACGCGCCTGCATTATGACTTCCGTCTCGAGCTGGACGGCACGCTGGTCAGCTGGGCGGTGACCCGAGGGCCAAGCGCTAACCCCGACGACAAACGCCTGGCAGTCCGTACTGAAGACCACCCGCTCGATTATGCCCGTTTCGAAGGGACCATTCCGAAGGGGGAGTATGGTGGCGGCACCGTGATGCTCTGGGACAATGGCACCTGGGAGCCGCTCGCGGGCAAGGATCCCGTCAAAACCCTCGCAGAAGGGCATCTGCATTTCACCCTTCACGGCCGCCGCATGAAGGGCGAGTGGATCATGTTCCGCCTCAAGCCACGCGGAAAAGAGAAGGGAGAAAACTGGATCCTGCGTAAGGTCGACGACGAGTTCGCAGGTGGCTCGGATGACCTTATCGGCATCCATCTCACGAGCGTCGACAGCGGACGGACGATGGAAGAAATCGCTGCAGGCAAGCCGGTCCGGAAACAGGGCGGCAAAGCCAAAGGCCCCGCCGCGAAACGCAAATCATCGAGCGCCGCGCCCCGAAGGGCCGAGAACAAAAGCAAACTCCCGCCATTCCAGCCTGTCCAGCTTGCTGCTCTCGTCGATCACGTGCCACCGGGCGATCGCTGGCTGCATGAGTTGAAGTATGACGGCTATCGAACGCTCATTGCCGTTGGCGGCGTCGAAGGGCGGGCCTATACCCGGTCAGGTCTGGACTGGTCGGATCGGTTCGCAGGCCTTATCACAG
Organism: Novosphingobium sp. FG90; assembly: GCF_057808725.1. Lineage (NCBI taxonomy): Bacteria > Pseudomonadati > Pseudomonadota > Alphaproteobacteria > Sphingomonadales > Sphingomonadaceae > Novosphingobium > Novosphingobium sp. FG90. The sequence goes on along the minus strand of NZ_JBMDIO010000056.1, from coordinate 11,042 downwards.
AGGCTACGCAGCTTGACGTTGAAAGCGCACTGATAGACGGAGAGGCCGTCGTAACGCTGCCGGATGGCCGGACCAGCTTTCAGGCGCTGCAAGCCGCTTTGAAGGACAATCCGGGGGCCATCGACTATTTCGCGTTCGACCTGCTGGAAATGAACGGCGAGGATCTCACCAGCTTGCCGCTGATTGAGCGTAAGGAGAGGCTGGCGAGCATTCTTGAGGGCCAAAAGGGTCGGCTGCGCTATTCAGATCATATCGTCGGCAACGGTGAAAAGCTGCTGACCAGTTTTTGCGAGGCAGGGCTGGAAGGCGTCATATCGAAACGCGTCGACGCTCGGTATAGCGGCTCGCGGAGCGGAAGCTGGGTCAAGACCAAGTGCATACGCCGCCAGGAGTTCGTTATCGTAGGCTGGACACCTTCTGACAAGCAGCGGGGGTTCCGCTCGCTTCTTTTGGGCGTACACGAGGATGGGAAGCTGCGATACGCCGGCAAGGTCGGCACGGGATTTACCGGCGACGAGATAGAGCGCCTTCTGGAAATCATGGCGCCCCTCGTGCGCAAGGAGCCGACGGTTCAGGCTCCGCGGTCTGCTGTGCGCGGCGCCCACTGGATCGAGGCGAAGCTGGTTGCGGAGATTGCGTACCTCGAGTTCACCGATGAGGGGGTGCTGCGCCATCCCAGCTACCTTGGGCTTCGAGAAGATAAAAAGCCCGAAGCGGTGGTGATCGAGAAGGAGGCCCCGGTGGCGGTTGCCACGGCCGCGCCCGCGAGCACGGTGAAAGTGAGCAACCGGGACAGAGTGATCTTCCCGGAGGGCAAGCTTACCAAGGGCCAGCTGGCAGACTATTACGAATTGGTTGCACCGCTCATGCTCCCCTGGGCAGGAAGCCGGCCCGTCAGTCTCGTTCGCTGTCCGCAAGGCCGGGCGAAGAAGTGCTTCTTTCAGAAGCATGATGCGGGCAGCTTCGGCGATGACGTAAAACACATCGGCATTCGCGAAAAGGACGGGCATGACGAGGCCTATCTCTTCGTCGACACTCCGGCAGGTCTGCTGACCTGTGTGCAGATGGGCACGATCGAGTTCCATGGCTGGGGCGCGCGGATCGAGGACGTCGAAAAGGCCGACAGGCTGGTTTTTGATCTCGACCCCGATGAAGGACTTGGGTTCAAGGATGTCGTCTCGGCCGCTTTCCATGTGCGCGATCTCCTCGCCCAGATGGGGCTTACCACATTCCCCATGGTCACCGGCGGCAAGGGGGTTCATGTGATCGCCCCGCTCACCCCATCGGCCGAATGGCCGCAGGTGAAGGATTTTGCTCATCGGTTCGCTCAAGCGCTGGAGCAGGCAGAACCCGATCGCTATACAGCCGCGTTGTCCAAGGCCCGGCGGACAGGGCGCATATTCGTCGACTACCTGCGCAACCAGCGCGGCGCGACCGCTGTGATGCCCTACAGCGCCCGTAACCGCGAGTTTGCGCCCATCGCCGTTCCTCTGACATGGGATGAACTGCACGATCTCGATGCGCCTTCGCATTGGCATATTGGTGACGGTGGCGAAATGCTGAAGCGCGCGTCGTCCAAAAACCTCGCCCACTGGGGGCGGGCGGACCAGGTGCTGCCCGATTTGTAGCAACTGGCAATGCCCAAGCTCACCAAAGAAAAAGGCCGGCAGAGCCGGCCTTTGAGTCTGGGAGAGGATGCCTGAAAGGCAAAGCCATACTGCATGCGCGAACATATTTGTGCAAGTGCGAAATCGATGGCTGATGAGACCTGTGCGCGGATGGCGTAGACATGGGCTTTGATTGCTGATTCTATAGGCTTTCCCAGCAGGAGAGCGGCAGGTGGCGCGACGTTCGATCGGACAGGAGCAGTTTGGTTTCGCCGGGCGCGAGCAGGCGGCTTCATCGCTCGACGCGCTGGTGCGACTGATCGACTGGAACCAGGTCGCGGCGCTGTTGGATCCACTCTATCCCGCTACAAAGGGCGAGCCGGCCTGGCCGCCACTGGCGATGTTCAGAGCTCTGCTTCTGTCGATCTGGTACGACCTGTCCGATGTGAAGCTGGCCGAAGCGCTTGACGATCGAGCCTCCTTTCGCCGCTTCTGCGGGTTCACCGCGAATGAAGCCACGCCCGAACGGACCGCCTTTGTCAGATTTCGCAAGCTGCTCGTTGCGCACAAGCTTGACCGGGCGCTGTTTGAAGGCGTGACCCTGCAGCTCAAGTCAAAGGCGGTGACGGTCAAGACCGGAACGCTGGTCGATGCGACCATCATCGCGTCCGCCAGTGACGAAGATAACGATGCGCGCTGGGTAAAGCACAAGGGAAAGCGGGCCGTTCACGGCTTCAAGGCCCATGTTGGCGCCGATGCCGATACGGCGCTGGTGGAAGAGGTCTCGGTCACATCCGCCAATATCAATGATGGCAAGGCGGGCCCGGCAGCCGTGCCCGACAATCCCGGCGAGGTGTTTGCCGATAGTGCCTACCGCGGCAATCACTTCCGCGATGCCGTTCTTGCAAAGGGCGGCGTCCCCCGGATCGTCGCCACCGGCATGTGGGGCCGCCACGAAGCCGAAACGCTGCGCAAGCTCCATGCATGGAATAAACCTATCCATCGCGTGCGGGGCCGGATCGAGAAGATCTTCGGAACATGGAAGCGATGCTACGGCCTCCGACGAATGCGATGGCGAGGTATCGCCAATGCCGCCGCCCAAGTCCACCTCACCGCCATCGCCTACAACCTCAAGCGCACCATGAATATTCTCGCAGCCCAAGCATGAAGGCTGCCGCTGCTTCAATCAGAGTGGCGGTGCCACAGGATATTCCACCGCCATAGGATCGAAAAACGCTCCGCTCCAATGGCCTACGTCCATCCGCGCACAGGTCTCATGAGTTATTGGTCGCTCTGCACACTCCAAATCTCGCCAAAGAGCAATGACGCGACTCCTCAGCCGAACAGGAAACTTCTGCCAGCAATATGACGGCAAAAAAGTCCTGCGCCCATCCTGACTGTGGCTCTATGGGCTGCTATCAGCACCTTCGGCCTCTTGGCCACTTCGTGCTGATGAGGTTAATTCGTGACGCAGACCCTTCCCCGCTTTTCAACCGGGATCCCCGGCCTAGACACCGTTTTTGGCGGTGGCTTTGTCGAAGGGGCCTCCTACATCGTGCAGGGTCAGCCCGGCGCCGGCAAAACGATCCTGGGCAATCAGATTGCGTTCGCGACGGCAGCTGCCGGCAAGAAAGTGCTCTATGTCACACTCCTCGCCGAAACGCACGATCGGCTGTTCCAGTCGCTTTCGACGCTGAGCTTCTTCGAAAAAGACCGGCTCGGTAGCAACATCGTCTATGTCAGCGTTTTCCAGACGCTCGCCAAAGAGGGTCTTGGCGCCGTCGTCGATTTGCTGCGCAAGGAAACCAAGCGGCAAGGCGCTTCTCTGATCGTTTTCGATGGCCTGCTCAACGCCCGTGACCGCGCCGAGACCGATCTCGACGTGAAGACGTTCGTGGCAGAGGTCCAGAGCCAGGCTGCATTCGTCGGTTGTACGGTCCTCTTTTTGACAAGCGCCGGAGTTCACGACGACAGCCCGGAACACACCATGGTGGACGGCGTCCTGGAATTGCATGACGAACTGGTCGGTGTCCGCACCGTGCGGCGTCTGCGGGCCCGTAAGTCGCGAGGAAGCGCCGCGCTCGGTGGGTATCATCAGTATGAAATTTCCAATGACGGTATTTCCGTTTTTCCACGTATCGAGGCCGCGCTCCACACTCCCTCCGCCATCGACAAACCAGACCCCAAGCCTTTGCGCTCAGGGATCGAAGGTTTCGATGAAATTACCGGCGGCGGACTTCCGCAAGGCTCTATCACATTGCTCATCGGACCCTCGGGATGCGGTAAAACCTCCTTTGGTTTGAACTTTCTATCGGCCTCCTCGCGTGAGGAACCCGGCCTGCATTTCGGCTTTTACGAATCACCCGAGCGCCTGTTGCTCAAAGCGAGCGCGCTTGGGCTCGACCTCAAGGGGAATGTGGAAAGGGAAGAGGTCGAAATCTTGTGGCAGCCGTTGACGGAAAACCTCATCGACAAGATGGCCTATCGGCTGCTTGATGCTGTTTCGGCACGTGGTGTGAAGCGGCTGTTCATTGATTCTCTGGGCGGGTTCGAGCGCGCAGCCGTTCATCCTCCTCGGCTTGTGGAATTCTTTGCGGCTCTGACAAACGAATTGCGCGCCATGGGCGTTACCGCTGTTGGCACGTGGGAATTGCGTGACCTCTTCGCCTCCGGAGTTGCAGCGCCAGGGCCCGAGATTTCCAGTCTGCTAGATAACCTAATAATGATGCGCCAAGTGGAAATCCGGTCCGAATATAAGCGTGTGCTGTCCGTCTTGAAGATCCGCGACCAATCGTTCCAGGCGGCTCCCCAGGAAGTCTACATTGACGGACACGGCCTTGCGATCCGCGGACAGTTCGAACAAGCTACCGGGATTTCTACCGGGTTGGCAAAGCCCCTCGAAGCGTGACGCTCGTCATGGACAAAAACCCCGGCCGGAGTTCTCCATGAAGATAGTCGTTGCCGAAGACGAGTTCCTGATCGCCGATTTGTTGGTGGTCAGTCTGGAAGATGCTGGCCACGAGGTGCACGACGCGGCACACGGTGTAGACGCGCTGAAGCTTATACGCAGCCTGGCGCCGGATTTGGTCATCACGGACTTCATGATGCCGTTGATGACTGGGCTCGAACTGGCTGAGACCATGAAGGCTGACAGCGTCCTTCAGGGCATCCCCATTATATTGGTGAGCGGGGCCCAGGGTGCCATAGCGAGGTCTCGTAGCGATCTCTTTGACCTGGTGTTCGACAAGCCATATGCAATGGATCGCTTGCTCACTGCTGTTGCAGATTTGGGCGGGGAAAGAGGACAGCCTTAATGGCTGCGGAAGTCGCTACCGGTATGGACGGGGAAGAAGGATCTGGACAGCGACGCGCACTAAGCGCTGCCGATCGGCTTGCAGCCATCATTGAATCTTCCGATGACGCTATCATCGGCAAGACGCTTGATGGCATTATCACGGATTGGAACGCCGGCGCCGAGCGGATATTCGGCTATTCCCCGAACGAGATTGTAGGTGCCTCGATACTCACCCTGATCCCCGAGGATCGCAGGTCTGAAGAAGACGAGATCATCGCGCGCCTCAAAACAGGGGAACGGGTCGAGCATTTCGAAACCCTGCGCCGGCGCAAGGACGGGTCGCTGATCCATATTTCCCTCACCGTATCCCCGATCAAAGCGGCTGACGGTCAGGTAATCGGTGCCTCCAAAATCGCTCGTGACATCACCGTGCGCAAACAGACCGAGACATTGCTCGCTCAGCAATCCGAGCGTCTGCAGACCCTCTATCGCGTCGCCAGCGAAATCTCCCGCGATCTTGATCTTGATCGCATTGTGCAGGCAGTGACCGACATTGGCACGGAACTGAGCGGCGCGAAATTCGGTGCTTTCTTCTATAATGTCACGAACGATGCTGGAGAATCCTACCAGCTCTATACGCTTTCCGGCGCAGCCCGGGAGGCGTTCAATTTTGGAATACCTCGAAACACGGCTGTTTTCGCGCCGACCTTTGCAGGCGAAGGGGTAATCCGCTCCGACGATATCCGGAATGATCCGCGCTACGGGCATAGTGCCCCGCACTATGGCATGCCGGCGGGGCACCTCCCTGTCGTCAGCTATCTCGCCGTGCCAGTGACGTCAGTGTCGGGCGAAGTGCTCGGGGGGCTGTTTTTTGCCCATGATGAGCCCGGGAAGTTCACGGTTGATACCGAAAACCTTGTCTCCGCGATTGCAGCCCAGACCGCTGTCGCGATGGATAATGCGCGGCTGCACAAGGCTGCCCAGCAGGAAATCGAGCAGCGAAAGCGTGCGGAGGAAGCGAATGAGCTGCTTCTCCACGAACTGAAACACCGGGTCAAAAATACGCTGGCGACGATCCAGGCGGTGGCCATGCAAACGTTTCGCCAGGCCCCGGGCGCGGAGAAGGAGGCATTCAACGCGCGCCTCTTCGCCCTCTCCGAAGCGCATGATCTGCTCACGCAGCGCGATTGGGAGGCGGTCAACGTCACCCATATCGTACAACGGGCCGTATCCCCTTTCGCTGCTGAGGCCGATAGGCGGTTCGAAATCACCGGGCGAGACGTGGAAATCTCGGCTGAGCGCGCGCTGCAGCTTGCCATGGTTCTTCATGAACTGGCCACGAACGCAGCGAAATATGGGGCTCTTTCCAACCTCACCGGAACGGTGAAGATTGCCTGGGAGCTTTACGTCGAGGGTAATATCGAATTCCTGAAAATCAGATGGCTCGAGACTGGCGGGCCGAAGGTGGCTTCCCCCGACCGAAAAGGTTTCGGCTCGCGGATGATCTCACGCGCCCTTCGCGGCGAGGGCTGCGGGGCCGAATTCGATTTTCGCCCCGAAGGCTTATGCGTTCGACTACGGTTTTCTCTCACCTGACCTGCCTACCATGTGGGGAGAAGGGTGCGTCGCAAAGCAACGCACCCTTCTAGATAGCCGGAGGGCTCACCACGATGGTCTCAGGGGTGGCTGCCCATATATCGTGCATATTCCTCACTGTAGCGGGCCGTGACCAACGCTAGCTCTTCAGATGAGGCGGATTCTGCCAGTTTGGTGAACCACGTGCCCTCCTCCGAATAGACGTGGTGGGCAACCGCGCCTTCGATATGCTCGAGCTTGTCGATATAATCCTGGCTCATGGGATCGACGCGCTCCAGCAAGCCCATTTCCATTTTGGCGGCCGACTGTTCCTGATATGCGAGTTCAGCATGACCAACCTGATGGTCGGCTGCGAGAGCCGGGTAGACTGCCGCCTCTTCGGCAAGCGAATGCGCGGTCAGCAACAGCCCGAGCTTCTTCTGCTCGGCCAGTCGGGACGCCGGGTCATTTGTCGCTTTGACCGCCGCAAACTGTGCCTCGATCTCCCGATGGTGTGTAAGGATCTGCGACAGCCAGTCGCCCGGCAGGGCTGTGGCCTCAGCTTTCTCACGGGCTTTAACACGTGCCTCGGCACTTTCAGGTGGTGTGATGGCCGCTATGGCCTTGTCGATTATGGACATGATGGTCTCCGTTCAAGAGCGGGACGTTGATCGCCAGGTGTCAGGCGACGGGAGCCCCAAGCTCGACCTCGACAGGACCGAGTGTCCGCGTGGTCGGCGTGGGCAGACCTTCGGCTTCGAACTGGGCTTGTAGTTCGGCCTTTCGCTCGGCCATTTGAGCGCCGAGTGCATCCAAATCCACGTCCGCCGCGCGCGCCTGCGCGAACATGCCTTCCTTGGGCATTTCTTCTTCATGGACGTGATGTTTGATTTCCTCGGACAGAACGGTCACCTTGGCTTCCCAGAAATCTTGGCCAGGCTCTCCGGCGAGGATCTGGCTAATCAGCAGCTTGGCACCATCATGCTCGACATGCGCCTCGTCGTACATGTCATCCTCGATCTTACCCTTTAGGGCAGGATAGAAGATTTCTTCCTCGATGATTGTGTGAATAATCAACTCGGTGCAAATCTGCTTCGCAAGCGTCGCCTGCTTGGTCGGAGCCTTGGCGCTCTCAAATTTCTCGAACAGTTCTTCAACAGTACGGTGGTCCGCCTTGAGCAAAGCGATCGCATCCTGCGCTTTCTTGGTCATGGTTTTTCCTTCGCTGTTATCTTTCGGCAGGTAGCCTGCCGAAAGATAACCGGCGATCCAGACTTTCGCTCCTGTTGCGGATCACTCTCAAATGGCTTGGCGGATGACCTACTCCGTACACGCGCAAGGGCAGGCCCTCCTGAACGATGAAAAGCGTTCAGCGACGGTCGCCCTGGGCCATCTCCGCGGGTGCGGCGGGCCAGTCTCCGTCAACGAGAGGCGGCAGGCTTTCGAACCAATCGCGAGAGCGCCGCAGCTTTAGCTGGTCGCAAGCGAAGTCGATCTGCGTTCGGTCAACGGCACGAAGTTCCTCGCCGATACCGCCGACACCGTTGGCGGCCACCACGACGTAACTAACGCTGCCGTCCTCACAGGTAACGAGCGCTTCGACCGCCTTGCCGATCGGCTCGCCATCGCTGGTCGTAACAGGCATGCCGGCCATGCCTGTCGCGGTGAACAGTGTGGGATAGGCGGAGCGCCGACTTGCTTCGGTGGCTGACCTACCGCCATCCTCGTACGCCCGCTGCTTGCCCAGCCAGCGCCAGATACCGATCAGGTTGACAAGGGTCAGAAAGCCATTGGTAGCCAGTAAATTGGTCTGCTCCGTCGTCAGGCCGACGAGCGACCATGCGATTGACCCTATAGTGAAGACGACGAATCCCCAGCCTGTGACCCGCGTACCGAGATTGGCTCCGGTCATCATGGCGGCGATCATCGTGGCAGCGGGCGCGATCCAACCGGCGACGTTTTCCAAGCGGCAACTCCTTAGTCGGATAGAACCGAGGAACGCGAAGCGCTGCTCCTGGTGCCAAAGGAAGAAGAGATTTCATCGCGGCGCGTGCCGCGATGGGGTGCAGGACCGTAACCCAGTTGCCCTCCCTGGTTCAGTCCAGGGCGCGGCCACCATGAAGGTGTTCTCAGTCAAGCGTGAAGGCCGGCGGCCGACTGGCCTTTTCACGCCGTCAGCGCCTTGCGGAATGCCCGCTCCAGCTCGTCGTTGGCAAAGGGCTTGGCGAGCACCGAACCGGGCGGGTCGCAGGGCATGCTTTGTCCGGCGTGGCCGTGACAAAGACCACTGGTATGTCGCCGAGTTCATCGTGGATGGTGCGCACGGCGGCGGGCCGGTGCCTTCCTTCAATTCCATGTCGGAGGTGATGAATGCGGGTCGGTGGTCCCGGGCCGAAATTACCGCATCGGTTTTATGTTCGACGGTATGAAAGCTGGTCGCGCCCGCGTCCTCCAGAGCATTCTGTATCAACATGGCGAACAGCGGGCCGTCTCGATAATCAGTACGTGCATGGCATCACCTTTTCAATGCCCTTTCCCAAGCAGCGAACACCGCAGGTTCTTCGATCTTGCGACGAGGGGTGGACACCTTTCCGGCCGTCGTTCGTTTACATCCGGGATGGAGAGAAATGCATGATGGCCGACCCCTCGCTCCGGAACCTGGAGGAAGAATTCACAGCGTTCATTCGCGACCCCGCGTTCCCTTGCGTGGGGGCGAAGTCGGCGCTGGCCAAGGGTTCGCTCAAGGTCGTTGCGGCGCGCGACCTGACCAGCGCCTGGAACGACGTGGTGATCCACCGGGAGCTGCTGCAGTGGAGCCAGGACTATCAGGGCGACCCGGAAGGACTGCGCAGCCTGGCTGTCGTCTTCGAAGGCCCCGACGACCTCACCGAGCGCGCGTTCGAACACGCGATGTGGGAGCGCATCCAGTCCTTCGCGGACAAGGACGCCTGGCTCGGCCAGCCCTACGACGATGCGGTAAGCCCCGATCCCGAGGATCCGCACTTCTCGCTCAGCTTCGGTGGCAGCGCGTTCTTCGTCGTCGGCCTGCACCCCAATGCCTCGCGGCCCGCGCGACGTTTCACGCGCCCGGTGCTGGTGTTCAACCTGCACGAACAGTTCGAGAAACTACGCGCCGAAGGCCGCTACGAGCGCATGCGCGAGCGCATCCTCGACCGTGACCTCGCCATCGCGGGCTCGCTCAATCCCATGCTAGCGCGCCACGGCGAGGCGAGCGAGGCGCGCCAGTACAGCGGCCGCGCGGTCGAGCCGGACTGGGGCTGCCCGTTCAGGGACCCGCGTGTATGAGCGATGCGAAAGGGATTGAGCCCGAAGTGATCGGTCCTCGCAGTGGCGCCGCCTTCCTGCTCGGCGCGGGCGAGATACTCACCGTAACCGACCCGCAGGGCTGCCAGGTCGCCGACCTGCTGGCCTTCGCGGCGCACGATGTTCGCGAGGTCATCTCGAACGGGCGCACGTTCGACTATGAGGAGACCATCAGGCTCACCACCGGCAACCGGCTCTGGTCCAACCGCTCGCGGGTGCTGCTGGAGATCGTCGAGGACACCGTCGGCCGTCACGACTTCCTGCTGACCCCCTGCAGCGAGGCGACGTTCCGCCACTTTTATCCCGACAAGCCGGTCCATCGCGGATGTTTCGGCAACCTCGCCGCAGCGCTCTCGCCCTACGGGATCGAGGAGGACGCAATCCCCACCGCGTTCAACCTTTTCATGAACGTGCCGGTGGAGCAGGATACGGGGCGCATCTCGGTGATCCCGCCCACCAGCGTCGCGGGCGACCTGATCCGCCTGCGCGCCGCCGAGGACTGCGTGATCGGGCTGACCGCCTGCTCGGCCTATGCATCGAACGGCGGGTCGTTCAAGCCGATCCATTACGCCATACAACCGGCGCCGGCCCCGGTTTAGACCGGCAGGCCGGGGCCGGTTCCGCCCTAGCTCATCGAATCAGGAACAGCGCGTTGCCGATGCGCGGGTAGATGTCCTCGCCCAGGTGACAGCGAAGGAATCAGCGAGTTCGATTACGGCGTGCCGCGGGAACTATGTCAGTGCCCTTGCGCTCTCAATACCTGTAAATGGAGTAGATGCATGTCCACCACCATCAAGGCACTGTTTCCTGGCCGCCGGGAAGTCGAGCTTGCAGTCGAGCACCTCGTTCAGGAATATGGCATAGAACGGACCGACATCTTCATCGAGCCCGCGGGGAGCAAAAACAGCGCTGGCGATCAGCCTGCCGGGGCGGACGTCGCGAGCGGACAAAACCGGGAAACGCCCGATGCCTCTGGCGCGGCATACGAAGGTCAGCTTGTCGTCTCGGTGGATATGAACGAGGATGAAGGCGATGCGGTCACCCAGGCTTTCCGCGAGGCTGGTGCGGTTGAAGTCGCCTGCGGCTAATCTGTCAGCGGGGTGTCCTAAGCGCCGCATCGTAGGTCCGGCGATCGATTTAGCGCATCCAGAGCTGCGAATGGGCGTTATCTGATGATCATGCAATAATTTAACAGGCTGCGGAAAAAGGCTTGGCAGAGCCCGCCATTGGCCCCGGTTTCG
>NZ_JBMDIO010000055.1:0-23634 GCF_057808725.1 Novosphingobium sp. FG90 | reverse complement strand
TGTCCATCGGCTTGCGCCAGTGGGCGCATGGGTCATGATCAGAGAGTCTTGGTATCAGACACTGACGCCGTAGTCTTTCACGATGATTGCACGCTATACGGTTCATTTGAAACAACCCATTCGGATGCTAGATCATTGGCCTATTGATGTGCTCGGCGCCCGGATGACGTTGGTGGCAGACGGCGACATGGTAAGCGCATTAAAGTTCGCTTTCACCGGGCAACTCGCAACTCTAGCGCCCAGTTTAGCTCAACCAGACAGTCCGGGCCAGCCTCCTACAATTGCGATCAATGATCCGCTGCATTCGATGCTTCGCCAGCAGGTGCGGAATGGCTTTAGCTTCATTCAGGCACTATTCCCTGTTCAAGTTGCTTTCGATCGGACTGAAGCGGAATACGAAGGGGAAACACAGGAAGAGTCCAAAGCGATTGCGATTAGTCGTTTCACTTACGGCGAGGCTGATGAACGCCCCATCGCTCTAACTTACGATTTCTTTACCCGAGCCATGATGGCTGCCGAGAAGCAGTATGATGAACAATATCGTTTATTTGCCACCTTGACGGGCTATGCACGCGAAGCATCGAAAGAAGCGAGATACATAGATGCTTTCCGCTACTATTTTCTGATTTTCGATGCATTTTTCAGCGATGGGCAATTCAAGAAGGCGGGCCTCGAAAAAGCATTCAAAGGCTATGCGGTACTCATCGACGCGATCAAATCTGCAAAGGCTGATTTCCGGGAAGATCGGACGCGCCCCGCCACCCCTACCGGGACTTTTTTGAGGGGATCGCCGACACCCGAGAAGATCGTCGAACATTTAATCGAACGAAGAGGCCATTATTTCCATAGCAACAGGCGAAAGCCAGGGGCATGGAGCCCAGATAAGCAAGATGAAGCCCGCGAACTATCATGGCTATGCGCCATGATTTGCCTCAACCTTTCAGATAAGTATTCTGGCCCGATGTTTGCAGAGGAGCTTGAGGCGCGGCATTTTGCGGAGGCTCGGAAGTCAGGAGCGATAATCGTGCTAAAAATCGACTATACGTATGTTGACGACGATGGCGACGAACACAAGCAGGGTCGCACAAACATCAACATGCCTGGCACTAAGGTCACCCGGAAGATGGCCACGGAAATGACGCAGAATTTCGTCCAGAAATTCATCGAGGCGCAGCCGGCCAGCAGCTTAGTGCACGCCATCTGCCGAGAAGAAAACTCTGGCAAGCCGATCTTTGAGATTAGATACCCAGCGGATCTGCCCTAGTGCAATTTCGAATCTCCGGCGCCGATTATTAACGAACGCTCACTCTATTGATTGGCGAAAGGCTGCTATCTCGGCCTACCGCCACAAACCATTTTCCTACACACCCCGGCCCGCGATACATAGGTCCGCCATGAGGGGCATCCACTCCAACACCCCATGGAGTTCCACGCCTTATGACGGACCGATCCTCCACGCCCCCGGCACATCCCGAGCGCCGGCGCGGCGATAAATCCTTTGCGGCTTCGCGGCTTCGCGTGAAACCTTCTGACGATCCCGCGCCCGGCGGTGAGGCCGGGCGATCCCCCGCGTGCCCCTCCACCACCGACTGCGTCGGCGGTCCCCCTCCCCGAGACAAGCTCGGGGAGGAACGCGTGGGGTGCCGGTCGGTGCGGCCTTCGCGGCGCACTTCGGCCATGGCCTTCTTCGAGGACTTGCCCGAGGCGGACGATCCGCTGCTCGGCTTCGCGCCCTATCTGCACAGCCGTCCGCGCCGCAACTCGATCACGCCCGACCGGCAGCGCATGTTCATCGCCGCGCTCGCCGCCAGCGGGATCGTCACGCAGGCGGCCCGCGCGATCGGGGCGAGCCTCGAGGCGCTCTACAAGCTGCGGCTGATGAAGGGCGCCGAAGGGTTCTCGGCCGCGTGGGACAAGGCGGTCGACCGGGGCATGCTGCGGCTGCAGGACTGCGCGCTCGAACGCGCGATCCTGGGCGAGGAACGCCCGGTGGCGAGCCAGGGCAAGGTGGTCGCCACTTATACCCGCCACGACACCGCGCTCATGCTGTTCCTGCTGCGCCAGCGCATGCCGGAGCGCTACGCCTCGCCGCCTGCGCAGGACGCGCGGCCGGGCTCGGCGCTCTACGAGCGGGTGCGGCGCGATATCGAGGCGCAGATGCCCACCGTGGCTGAGACGCGCGCGGTGATCGACGCCAAGCTGGAGCAGCTACGCCGCACCATCGAGGCACGGCGCACGCGGGAAGAGGACGGCTGAGCCGCCTCAGCGGCGGCCGCGGCCCGGTCGGCGGCCGTCGCCGCGTCCGCCGCCATCATGATCGCCGCCGCCGCGCCACATCGGCATCTTCATGCCCTGCTGCGGGCGCATCTCGCCCCGGAATGGCTGGTAGTTGTGCTGGCCCTGAGGGGGCGCGCGCATGATGTGGTTGCGGTCGCCCCGGCGGTAGCGGTGGTCGCGGTCGTTGTTTCGGTAGTAGAAGTAGTCGTCGCTGCCCCAGTAGCCGTCGTGGATCGGGCCGTAGTACCCGTCGTAATAGCCGTCGTAGGCATAAGGCGTGCCCCAGCCGACCGAGCTGTAGCCATAGCCGCCGCCATAGCCGTCCGTGGCGCAGGCGCTGAGCGCCACGGTGGAACCGGCAAGGGCCAGGGCGAGGATCTTCGTGTTCATGGACGAGCCTTTCGAGGAGGCGCGTCAGAAATGGACGGCGCGCCCGTTAGCCCTCGTAAAACTCCCGAGTATGCAGCTCAGTTCCGGGGCCAGACGTCCAGCTTGGTCGGAGCCCCTCGCCCGCCCATGAAGTTCGCCAGGTTGCGGTGGAGGTTGATGACCTTCTGCTCCTGGTGCGGGTTGGGCAAGGGTCCGCGAAAGCCGCTGGACTTCATGCCCTTCTGCACGAACTGCATGTTGGAAAAGTCCTGCGCCAGCACCGATCCCCAGTTCTCGCCGATGGGGTCGGCATAGGTCCACTCGGTCTGCGGCGCCTCGCCTTCCGGGAAGCGTTCGAGGGCGTAGCTTTCGAACACGCACTTGTCCGGGTCGTCCTTGTAGGGGCGCACGCGGTAGCACAGCGCGAAGGTCTCGCCGTGGAGGATGTTCTGGTTGGGGAACAGGCCCCAGGCGAGGCCGCCTTCCTTCTTGATCTCGGGCGGAACCTCGGGCCAGATCACCCCGCGCGCGGCGTCGTCGGCCTTGGCGGATTTCAGCCAGTGGGCGATGCATTCCTGCGGGGTAGCGTCCTCCGGAAGCTCGATCTGGAGGCGAGCGGCGGCGTTCACCAGCGTCTCGGTGGAGGCGGAGTAGTTCACCGTCTCGTAGTTCTCGCGGATCAACTCGTAGGTGGAGACGCGCGGGTCGTCGCCCTTGCCGGCGCGGGTGGTGCCGGCGCTCTCGCTCATCTGGAACTTGGAATCGCGCGTGTCGTAGCTGGAGACCGAGTGCAGCCCGTACTGGCGGCTCAGCGCGTAGTAATCGCCATAAGCCAGCAGCTGCGTATGCGTGCCCGCGACGTGGTAGGGTTCGAGGAACGCCTCGATCGCGGTCTTCCAGTTGCAGTCGTAGATCGCCCACTGGCGCCACTTGTAGTGCATCTTCTCCAGCTGGAAGTGGCCGAGGATCTCCCCCGCACGGCCCATCCACTCGGCCAGCGGCACGGCGTCGGGGTCCATCGTGATGTAGATGTAGCCGCCCCAGGTATCGACCTGGACTTCGGACAGGCAGGTCATCTCTGCCGTCAGCTTGTTCTGCCAGTCCTGCGGGTCGAGGATGTAGGTGTTCTGCCCGTCCAGATCGAAGGTCCAGCCGTGGAAGCCGCAGATGAAGTTGCGACGGTTCGAGCCCCGGACATCATGCACCTTCCCCGGCAGCATGTCCGGCACCGAAACGAGCTGGCGGCCCCGGTGCGGGCAGACGTTGTGGAAGGCCTTGAGCGAACCGTCGTCCTTGCGCAGCACGATCACGGATTCGTCGGCGACGTCGTAAGTCAGCCAGTCGCCGGGGTTCGGCAGGTCGCTCTCGCGCTCGACCATCTGCCAGACTTTGGGCCACAGCAGCCGCTTCTCCGCCGCGAGGTAGTCCTTCGAGAGAAACGCCTCGGTCGGGTAAGTCGCGAGCACTTCGGCGTCCATGTCCGCTGCGGTCAGACGGCTGGGCTCGTAGGCCTCCGGTTCGGTCACGCGGTCTCTCCCATGCGCGCTATTCAACAGGATTGTCTATTAGGCCAGCTCGCCTCCCGTTTCCAGAGCCGCCCGCGCGCAACGCCCCGGCGATGGAGCGGCAACAAATCGCGCGGCTCGCTTAACCTTTCGATTTTGATCGCCCTGCCCGATCACTCTCATCGACGAAGCACACTAACGGTCCCGTCCCTCGGGGCGTACCCTCTGCCCGCCCTCGCAAGGGCCAAAGCAACAGGAGGAGAGAGGCCATGAACACCCCTGGAAACCGCATGCTCGCGCTGATGCTCGGCGCCGCGTGCTGCGCGCTCGCAGCGCCCGCGTCGGCCGCCGAACAGGCCAAGCCGAACAAGGCCGCGACCGAGGCGGAGACGGTCACCGAACAGCCCGCCCCTCCCGCCGGCACCAAGCCCGGCGGCATGTCCAACAAGGACTGGTGGCCCAGCACCCTCGACCTCACCGCGCTGCGCCAGCACGAGGCGCAGTCCAACCCCTACGGCGCCGACTACGACTATGCGAAGGAGTTCGCCACGCTCGACCTCGACGCGGTCAAGGCGGACATCCGCAAGGTGCTGACCACCTCGCAATCGTGGTGGCCTGCCGACTATGGCCATTACGGCCCGTTCTTCATCCGCATGGCCTGGCACAGCGCAGGCACCTACCGCGTCGGCGACGGACGCGGCGGTTCGGACGGCGGCGAGCAGCGCTTCGAGCCGCTGAATTCGTGGCCCGACAACGTCAGTCTCGACAAGGCCCGCCGCCTCGTCTGGCCGATCAAGCAGAAGTACGGCCGCAAGCTGTCGTGGGGCGACCTCATGGTGCTGACCGGCAACGTCGCGCTGGAGGACATGGGCTTCAAGACCATCGGCTTCGCGGGCGGCCGCATCGACGCCTGGCAGCCGGACCTCGTGTTCTGGGGGCCGGAAACCAAGATGATGACCGACAAGCGCCGCGACGCGAAGGGCAACCTCAAAGGCCCGCTCGCCGCGACGCAGATGGGCCTCATCTACGTCAACCCGGAAGGCCCGAACGGCAACCACGATCCGATCTCCGCCGCCGCCGACATCCGCCGCGCCTTCGGCAACATGGCGATGAACGACGAGGAGACGCTGGCGCTGATCGCGGGCGGCCACACCTTCGGCAAGGCGCACGGCGCGCATGACCCGAACAAATGCATGGGCGCCGATCCCTCCGCCGCCGGGACCGAGAAGCAGGGCCTCGGCTGGGAGAACAAGTGCGGCAAGGGCAATGCCGAGGATGCCATCACCAGCGGCCTCGAAGGCGCATGGTCGGCGAACCCGATCAAGTTCACCTCGCAGTACCTCGACAACCTGCTGGGCATGGAGTGGGTGAAGACCAAGAGCCCGGCGGGCGCGACGCAGTGGATTCCCACCGACCCGGCGGCCGCCAACATGGTGCCCGACGCGCATATCAAGGGCAAGACCCACGCGCCGATCATGTTCACCACCGACATCGCTATCAAGCAGGACCCCGAATTCCTCAAGATCGCGCAGCGCTGGCACGAGAATCCCGAGGAATTCGCACAGGCTTTCGCGCGGGCATGGTTCAAGCTGACGCACCGCGACCTCGGCCCGCAGGCGCGCTATCTGGGCAAGGACATTCCGAACCAGACGTTCTCGTGGCAGGACCCGCTGCCGCAGTCGAGCTTCGCCCCCGTCAGCGAGGCGGACCAGAGCGCGCTGAAAGCCAAGGTGCTCGCCTCCGGCCTGACGACGCCCGAACTGGTACGCACGGCCTGGGCCTCGGCCTCGACCTTCCGTGGCACCGACATGCGCGGCGGCGCCAATGGCGGGCGCCTCCGGCTCGACCCGCAGCGCGGCTGGGCGGTCAACGATCCGGCGGAACTGGCCAAAGTGCTGGCGAAGCTGACGGCAGTGCAGACGGACTTCGCCAAGTCCGGAAAAGCGGTGTCGATGGCCGACCTCATCGTGCTGGCGGGCAATGCCGGTGTCGAGCAGGCCGCGAGCAAGGCCGGTTATCCGGTGACGGTGCCCTTCACCCCGGGCCGCGTCGATGCAGCGCAAGACCAGACCGACGTGGCATCGTTCGCGTATCTTGAGCCCAAGGCCGACGGTTTCCGCAATTACTACATGGCGGATTACCGGCTCGATCCCGCTGCGGCGCTGGTCGACAAGGCCGATGCCCTCGACCTGACGGTGCCGGAGATGACCGTGCTGGTGGGCGGCATGCGCGCGCTGGGCGCCAATGCGGGCAAGTCTAGCGCGGGGGTCTTCACCACGACGCCGGGAAGCCTCGACAATGCCTTCTTCGTCAACCTGCTGTCGATGGACACGGTCTGGTCGAAGAGTGCGACGCCGGGGCTCTATGACGGCAAGGACCGCAAGACCGGCAAGCTGCGCTGGACGGCGAGCCCGGTGGACCTGGCGTTTGGGTCGAACTCCGAACTGCGGGCGGTGTCGGAGGTCTATGCCTCGGACGATGCGAAGCAGAAGTTCGTGGATGACTTCGTCGCGGCCTGGGCGAAAGTGATGAACGCCGACCGCTTCTGAAAATTCCTCCCCCACCGGGGGAGGGGGACCATGCGAAGCATGGTGGAGGGGCACAGGCGGGATCGCCGAACCTCGAAGGGCAGCGCGTCTCGATCGCGCGTGCGGTTAGGGTCGGTGATCCCGCGCGTGCCCCTCCACCACCCTGCGGGTGGTCCCCCTCCCCGTTTCGGGGAGGAATTATCGTCCACAAACGCCAAGGGAGGAGGCGCCCGCCGGCGCCCCCTCCCCTGCATTCTCCGTCAGGGCATTCTCCCGAAGGAGCTTCGATCAGAGACCGATCACGCCACCGTCGTTCTTGGTGATCGCGATCAGCGCCGAACGCGGACGCACGCTGGCGGCCGGCGTGCTGCCGTCCTGCGAGTACGGCCAGTGGCTGCTCGGTGCCGAGTAGGAACCGCCCTCGCCCGGGTGCTGGATGCCCACGAACAGGGTGCGGCCGTCCGGCGTCTGGTCGATGCCGGTGATCTCGCACTCGACCGGGCCGACGAGGAAGCGCCGCAGGTTGGCCGCGGTCGCCTTGGCGCCGACGAACGTGTTCTGCGTGTTGCCCGAATTGTTCACCGTGTAGGCGCCGCCGTCACCGACGTGGCCGGGGATCGCGGCGAGCAGCATGCAGTTGGTGCGGTCGGTCATCGCGCCGTCGTCGGTCTCGATCCACATCAGCGGATTGATCTGGCCCGACGGGTTGGTCGAACGCGAGAAGTACGCGCCGTCCGGGCTCGAGAAGTCGTTCGCGGTGGTGAGGCCCGAGATGTTGACGTTGGTGGGGTCCGCATCGGTGGAGTCGGCACCGAAGAGGTAGATGTCCCACTTGAACGTCGTGGCGCTGGTAGTGTCGCCGTCTTCGCGCAGGCGCACGATGTGGCCGTTCGGGTTGCCGGTCTGCGACGAGTTCGACGGACCCTTGGGGTCGTTGTACGAGCGCGGGTTGGCGGCGTTGGTGCCGGTGACCGGGCGGAACGCATTGTTCGAGTTGGTCAGCGTCAGGTAGATTTCACCGGTGACCGGGTTGCCCACGGTCCATTCCGGGCGGTCCATCGGCGTCGCGCCCACCGCGTCGGCGGCGAAGCGGGTGTTGACGCAGATGTCGGCCTGGCTGGTGAAGGTGTACTCGGGGTAGGTGCCGCTTGCCGGACGCTTCGGGAAGGTCGGGCTGTAGACCAGCGGCAGCCAGGTGCCGGTGCCGTCCGCGTTGAAGCGGGCGACGTAGAGCGTACCGGCGTCGAGGTACTTGTCACCCACCGCGAGGCGGTCGGTGGCGTCGACATCGGCAGCGGCCCAGGTTTCGTTCGAGACGAACTTGTAGAGGTATTCGCCGCGCGAATCGTCGCCCATGTAGGCGCCGAGCTTCTGGCCGGCGGCGATACGCACGAAGGCGCCTTCGTGGCCGAAACGGCCCAGCGCGGTGCGCTTGCGCGGGGTCGAGGTGGGGTTGTACGGGTCGATCTCGACCACCCAGCCGTACTGGTTCGGCTCGTAGCGGAAGTCGTCGGTAGCGGCGGCGCCGGTGATCGTCGCGTTCCAGCGGGTGAAACGATCGTCGGTGCTCGACGCGGTCGACCAGCTGTAGTTGCCCGAGCGGCTGGTGATGCCGTTGCGGCGCAGCGAGGCCAGTTCGGCCGGGGTGCGCTTGGCATCGTCAGCCGCATCGCGGCGGAAGTAGCCCGCGTAGTTCTCTTCGCAGGTGAGGTTGGTGTTCCAGCCCGTCACGCCGTTGGCGCAGTTGTTGATGGTGCCGCGACCGGCAGTGCCATCCTTCGAGTACGCGGTGACGAGGAACGCCGAACCCGCCGCCGGGCCGTGGAACGACATCGGCGTGTTGGGGGTGATGCGGCGGTTGAAGGTGCTGTCCTGCTTGTAGGTCCACTTGCGGTTGCCGCCGTCGACATACTCGACGATCGAAACGCCGTGGCACTCGATCTCCTTGAGCGCTTCGGCCAGCGGACGCGGCGCGGCGCTGGGGCCGGCCGGGTGCAGGTAGGTCTCGGTGATGTTCTCGTGGTTCTGGACCATCAGGCCGCGCGTCGAGCTGTTGCGGTCGGGCGCGCCCGTGGCCGAGAGGCCGAAGTAGTGCAGCGCGTCGTGGTGATCGCCGATGCGCTTGTCGAAATCGGCGTCGCTGCCGTCGTTGGCATAGGCCGAGACACCGGCGGCGATCGGGTCGCCGAGGCGGGTCATGATCGTGACCGAGTAGCCTTCCGGGACCATCGCGACGTCGGCCAGCGAGTGAGCGACGGCGGTGAAGCCGAGCACCGCGGGCGAGACGCGCACGGTGGTGGTCGCGGTCACGGCCTCGCCGATCAGCGGCTTGGCGCTGAACTGGAAGACGAGGTCGGTGGCGGCCGCGACGGCCGGGGCGATGAAGCTCACGGTGGCGCCGCTGCCGGTCAGCGTGACTTCGGGACCGGTGCGCTGGTTCCAGCCGGCATCCTTGCCGTTACCCGAGACGGTGCCGGTCAGCGTGACGACGCGGCCCGCGCTGGTGGCGACGCTGCTGCCCGCCGAGACGGAAACGGCGCCCCCGATGCTGCCGCCTTCGCCGTCGTCACCGCAGGCAGCGAGGAGGCTGGTGCCCATGAAGGCCATCGTGGTGGCACCGGCGCCGCGGAACATCGCCGAGCGGCGCGAATAGCGCTCCGCGGCCATGCTCTCGAGCGAGCGCTGCGTGGATTCATTGGTATCGACGTCACCGTCCGTATAGGCGGTGACCGGATTCATCTCGGTCATGGATAATGCCCCCTTATTGGTCGCGAGGGCGAGTGCTAGGAGCCATTCATGACGTGAAAGTGCAAGTTCGATGGCATATCGATGGCGTTATTCTGACCATATTGCGACGACAGCCCGAAACGGCCCGCCGCAAGGTGCTCAACCTTCCTTCGGGTAGACGTCCCCCAGCACCCGGTGGAAATGCCCCTCGACCTGATCGTTGCAGGCGCAGGCGCGGTTCTTCAGGCCGTCGCGGTCGAGCACTTCGATGCCGCCGCGCCGGGTGCGCACCATGCCGTCGCGCTTGAAGCGCTGCAGCACGCGGCTGGCGTAGCTGCGGCCGATCCCCATCATCGAGGCGAGCTGCTCCTGCGTCATCGTCACGTCGTTGCGCCCGATGCGGTCGACGGCGGCGGAGAGCCACTTGGCGGCGCGCTGCTCGATGGTGTGGACGGCATTGCAGGCGATCGACTGGAAGACCTGCGCCATCACGCAGTCGGCATAGCGCGCAAACAGGTGCGCGATCGCGGGCGAGCGCTCCTTCGCCGCCTCGATGTCGCGCGAGGCGATGCGCAGGAACACCCCCTCGTGCAGCACGTTGGCGCGGGCATAGGCGGGCAGCGAGCCATGGCTGACGATCCCGCCCAGCGCCCCTTCGCGCCCGACTAGGATGGTCTCGACCGCCGTGCCGTCCTCCATCTCGACGAAGTAGGAGCACATGGCGCCGCCGGTCGGGAAATAGCAGTAATCGACGTTGTCGCCGGGCTGGTAAATGATCTCTCCCGACTTCAGGCGGCACTCCCCGAGCTTGGGCTCGATCAGCGCGAAGTCGTCCTGCTTCAGCGCCGTGAGCAGGTCGCTGCCGGCGATCGCGGCGGCGGAAACCGGGCTGGTCTGCGGGATCGTGCTCATTCGTGCTCCTTGGGCGGCTCGTCGGGCGCTGCGGCGTGGCGACCGGAAGGACGAGCGCAGAAAGTCGCGATCCGACGCCGTCCGGAAACGACAACCCCGCCAAAGGGCTACGGTTCCAAGAAGCGGTCATAAGTGAACAGACCGGACGATCCGGGCATGCTATGTGTTACTCAGGAACATTCCGGGGCATCGTATGTTCCGGCAGTCAGGCGCTCCCTGTCGGTTCGCTTGCAAACGCCCTCCGGGGCCTTAATCGGATGCCCATGAAAGACGCCTTCGGATCGCCCGCAATGCCCGACATGCTCACCGTCCTGCGCGAAGCGACCGGCCCCTCGCATGAGCGGCTGGATGCCTCGTTCGGCGCGCTCGACCTGATGACGCGCGAAGGGCTCGGCCGGTTCCTGGCCGCGCACGCCGCCGGGCTCGAACCCATGTTCCCGGCTTTCCGCACGTTCCTCGAAAGCGAACTCGGTCTCGAATGCCCGGACTATCCGGCAATGCTGCGCGCCGACCTCAATGCGCTGGGCGTCGATGCCGTGCCGACGATCGAGGTGCCCGCAGGACTCGACGTGGCAGGCGGCGAGGCGGGCGTCGCCTATGTCGTCTCGGGCTCGCGCCTCGGCCTCGTGGTCATCCGCCAGCGCGGCTACTGGGGCGAGGCGAAAGGCTTCCGTTCCGCCTACATGAGCGACGGGCGCGGCCACGACGCATGGAAGGCCCTCGTCCCCGTGCTACGGACTCGCACCTATTCGCCCGAGCAGGCCGAGGCGCTGCGCACCGCGGCCCTCGCCGCCTTCGAGACGTTCTCGCGCGCCTTCGCCGCCAGTGCGGGCCTAAAGGCACGAGTCGATGGCTGACGCCATGCATCAGGTTGATCTGTCCACCTGCGACCTCGAGCCGATCCACATCATCGGCCGCATCCAGAGCTTCGGCTGGCTGCTTTCATTCTCAAGTGACTGGATCATCAACCACGTCTCGGTGAACTGCACCGACCTGTTCGGGCGCGAGGCGCGCGATCTCGTCGGCCTCTCCGCCACCGAGTTCCTGTCGCAGGAAGCCCTGCACGACATCCGCACGCGCCTGCAGATCCTGGGCAGCGCCAACACCGTCGAGCGCATGTTCGAGGTGGACCTGATCGGCGACGGCCGCGTCTTCGACGTCGCCGTGCACAATTCCGGCCGCTCCTTCGTGCTGGAGATCGAGCCCCACGAAGGCGGCAAGCGCCGCGATTTCGTATCCTACGTGCGCCCGATGATCGAGCGGCTGCGCCAGTCGCCGACGATCGAGCAGTTGTGTTCCAGCGCCGCGCGGCACCTCCGCGGTCTGACCGGATTCGACCGGGTGATGGTCTACCGCTTCGAGGGCGACGGCGCGGGCGAAGTGATCGCCGAAAGCCTGAACGGCATGGTGGACAGCTTCAAGGGCCAGCACTTCCCCTCGTCCGACATCCCGGCGCAGGCACGCAAGCTCTACACCCGCAACCTGCTGCGCATCATCAGCGACGTCGACGATCCGACGGTGCCGATTATCCCGGCGACCAATCCCAACGGCGACCCGCTGGACCTGTCGATGTCGGGCCTGCGCGCGGTCTCGCCGATCCACATCGAATACTTGCGCAACATGGGCGTGAAGGCGTCTATGTCGGTGTCGATCATGCGGCGCGGCAAGCTGTGGGGGCTGATGGCCTGCCACCACTATTCGCCGCTGACGCTGTCCTATTCGGTACGCACCGCCAGCGAGCTGTTCGGCGAATTCTTCTCCTACCTGCTGGAGCAGAAGGAGACCGATTTCTCGATGGAGAAACGCGCGGAATCGGTGCGCCTCCATGACGAGATCATGGCGCGCGTCGCCGGTGGCGGCTCGCTGCTCGAAGCCTTCGACGACTTCACCGATTCGATCCGGCAGGTGATCCCCTTCGACGGCGTCGTCGGCTGGGTGGACGGGCGCTTCGTCGGCCACGGGCCGGTGCCGGACCAGACGCAGTTCGCCAGCCTCGCGCGGTTCCTCAATACTGCCGGGGCCAGCACGGTCTGGGCCTCGGACAACATCGCCTCGGTCTATCCGGCGGCGGCGGAATGGGCGGACAAGGCCTCGGGCCTCCTCGCCCTGCCGGTCAGCCGGTCCCCACGCGACTACATCGTCCTGTTCCGGGGCGAGGCGGTGCGCGAGGTGAAGTGGGCGGGCAATCCCGAAAAGGCCATCGAACTCGGCCCCAACGGCGCGCGCCTGACCCCGCGCAAGAGCTTCGAGATCTGGCGCGAGGAGCGGCGCGGCTATTCGCGTCCCTGGACCGACGAGGAAGTCTCCTCGGCCGAGGCCCTGCGCGTCACCCTGCTCGAAGTCGTGCTGCGCCTGTCGGACGCCGCCAACGTCGAGCGCGAGCAGGCCAGCCAGCAGCAGGACATGCTGATCGCGGAACTCAACCACCGCGTGCGCAACATCCTCAACCTCATCCGCGGCCTCGTCGCGCAGAGCAAGGAGGGCGCGCGCACGATCGACGAATTCGCCGAGATCGTCGGCAGCCGCATCCACGCCCTTGCCCGCGCGCACGATCAGGTAACGCGCAAGGACTGGTCGCCCTCCTCGCTATACGACCTCATCCGCACCGAGACCGACGCCTATGCCAGCCACTCGCTCGACCGGGTGGTGATCGACGGGCCGGACGCACTGATCGCCCCCGCCGCCTTCACCACCCTGGCGCTGGTGATCCACGAACTGATGACCAATTCGTGCAAGTACGGCGCCCTGTCGGACTCGCACGGGCAGGTCACCGTGACGCTGAACCGCAGCGACGACGGCGCGCTGGAGATCGACTGGCGCGAGGAAGGCGGCCCGCCGGTGAAGGAGCCCACTCGGCGCGGCTTCGGCTCGACCATCATCGAGCGCACCATTCCGCACGAACTGGGCGGCTCGGCCTCGGTGATCTACCCGGTGGATGGCTTGCACGCGCTGTTCCTGATCCCCTCCGACCATATCTCCGGCTTCGAGACCCCCGGCGCGGTGCTGCGCGAGCCTGTCGCCGAACCGCCGCAGGCCGCCGACTTCGCGCAGGAACTGGCCTCCGGCGCGGCGCTGATCGTCGAGGACAACGTGATCATCGCCATGGAGGCGGAAGACGTGCTGCGCGGCTTCGGCTTCAACGACTGCCGCATCGCCGGCTCGGTCAACGCCGCGCTCGGCATTCTGGAAGGCTCCGACGTCAGCTTCGCGATGCTCGACGTGAATCTCGGCAAGGACACCAGCGAGCCGGTCGCCCACGAACTCGAAGCGCGCGGCATCCCGTTCATCTTCGCCAGCGGCTACGGCGAACGCTCGCTGCAGTCCGGCGCGTTCAAGACCGTGCCAGTGGTGACCAAGCCCTACGGCGAACGCGATGTGCGCTCGGCGATCGGGCGGGTGATCAAGGGGCGCTGAGTTTGCCCCTTCATTGCGAGTAACCCCTCACGCCCGCAGCCGCTGCTCCCCGTGCGTGGCGTTCCAGCCATCGACCCAGCCGCGCACGTCCTCGTAGGGCATCGGACGGCAGATGCCGTAGCCCTGCCCGCACGTGCAGCCCATCGCAACCAGCATCGCCTGCGTCTCCGGGTTCTCCACCCCCTCGGCCACCAGCGGGATGCCGAGGCAGTCGCACAGCACCACCAGCGAGGTCACAAGCGACTGGTCGAAGCGGTTCTCGGTGAAGCGCGCGATGTAGGAGCGGTCTATCTTGATCTCGCGCACCGCGAACTCGCGCAAGTAGCCGAACGAGGTGAACCCCGCGCCGAAATCGTCGATCGAGAGCGAGACGCCGTGGTCCTGCAACTGCTCGATCACCCGCTTGGCCTGCGAGGGGTGAGCGATCAGCGCGGTTTCGGTCAGTTCCAGCACCACATGCGCCGGATCGACACCATGCCTGCGGATCGATTCCACCACATGTCCGACGAAGCCCGGCCGCTCCAGCATCCGTGCCGAGACGTTGATCGAGATACCCGCACCGTCGAGCCCCGGCTCCAGCCGCGCGTACTGGCCCAGCACCGTGTCGAGCGTCAGGTAGGTGAAATCTTCCAGCAGGTGCGACTGCTCAACCGTCTCGATCAGCGCATCGGCGGGCACCGGGCCGTTGTCCGGATGCGTCCAGCGCACCAGCGCCTCGAAGCCGAGCACCTGCCCCGAACGCATGTCCACCTTGGGCTGCCAGTGCCAGTTGAACGCCCGCGCGCCCATCGCGTCCTCGATGTCGTGAAGCAGTGTACGCTCGTCGGCGCGGACCGGGCGGCGCTGTTCGCCGCGCGCGATCACCGCCTTTTCGGCCCCGCGCTTCGCCTCGTACATCGCCTCGTCGGCGGCCTCCATCAGCCCCTCGGGCGAGAAGCCCAGCTGCGGGCACAGCGAAATGCCCAGCGAGGCGCCGACGTAGAGCAGGCGCCCGTCATGGACGATCGGCTGCTCGATCAGCTCGGTCAGCTTGGTGGCGACGGCGAGCGCGGATTCGTCGCCATCGACGTTCTGCAGCAGCACCGCGAACTCGTCCCCGCCCAGCCGCGCGACCGTGTCCACCTCGCGCAAGTGCTCGCACATGCGGCGGCCCAGCGTGATCAGCACCGCGTCGCCCGCCGCATGGCCGAGGCTGTCGTTGATCTCCTTGAAGCGGTCGAGGTCGATCATCACCAGCCCGAACGGATCGCCGCTGCGCTTGGCCCGCGCGCAGGCCTGCGAGAGACGATCGGCGAACAGCGTGCGGTTGGGCAGGTCGGTCAGCGGATCGTGGAGCGAGCGGTGCGTCAGCTCCTCCTCGGCGCGGCGCATGTCCTGCCGGTACTTGCGCCAGGCGATCCCCTCCTCGACCGAGGCCGCGACCCGCTCGGGCGAGAGCGAGCGCTTGGACAGGAACTCGGTCATGCCCGACTTGATCGAGTCCGCCGCGATCTGCTCGTCGGTGTGGCCGGTGACGGCGATGATCGGCACGTCGGGGTCGATCTCGGCGCGGATCTCGGGCAGCAGGTCGCGCCCGTCGCCGTCCTTCAGGCCGAAGTCGAGGAAGACGATGTCGAAATGCGCCTCCGGATCGCGGATCATGTCCAGCGCCTCGGCCTGCGAGGCGGCCTGCTCCACCGTGATATTGCGGGGAACGCGGCGCAGCAGGCGCAGCAGCTTTTCGCGGTCGACGTCGTCGTCATCGACGATCAGCGCGTGAATGTCCTGAGTACCGTTGTGCAGGTGGTCCATGGGAGAAAGGATTCCTTGCGTGGTGTGTCTGGGGGAGGAGGAGCCGTCAGGGCAGCTCCTGCGTGCGGGCATACTTGCCGATGAAATCGGCGAGGCGAGCGAACTGCGGACCCACCGCGGACTTGACCATGTAGCCCGCGACATGCCCGTCGTAGGCACGGCTGCGGTCCTGATCGCGGGCCGAAGTGGAGAGCACGAAGACCACCGTGCGGCGCAGGTCCGGATCGGCGCGCAGGGCGTCGAGGAACTGGAAACCGTCCATCCCCGGCATGTTGAGGTCGAGCAGGACGATCACCGGCGTCTCGACCTGCTTGTCGGGGTGGCGCCCGGTGAGGATCGCCAGCGCCTCCCCGCCGTCCCCCGCCGTGACGGTGCGGCAGGGCACCTCGTGCTTGCGGAACGAGCGCAGCACGCCTTCGCGCGCGACGTCGTCGTCATCCACCAGCAACACGGTCACGTCGGTGAGGTTGGCAGTCTTCTTTTGTGCGGATCGGGGTGCGACCAGATCAGTCATCATCTTCGTTCTCTCGCAGAAGTATGCGCGGCCAGTGGACTTCGAACCTGGCGCCGCCGAGGGGGCCGCGGCCCTGGACGGTCACCATGCCCCCGTGGGCGTTGATCATGCGGCGGGTGAAGGCGAGGCCCACCCCGTCACCGTCGGTCCCCGGCGAGGCGCGGTGGAACAGCTTGAAGATGCGGTCCTCGTTGCCGGCCGGGATGCCCTGGCCGTCGTCCTCCACCGTGAAGACGGTGAAGCGCCCTTCCTCGCGCACGGCGATGCGGATGTGGCCTTGCCTGCCGCCATGATGCTTGACCGCATTGGACAGCAGGTTGCGCAGCGACGTGGAGAGAGGCGCGCGCGGCGCGACGATGTCGGCGCCCTGCACGTCCACGTCGACCTCGAAGCCTTCGGGGATCGCGGTCAGTTCCAGCGCCTCCTCGACCAGTTCGTGCGGATCGATCCGCTGCATCCGGGAATCGCGGACCCCTGCGCGGGCGTAGCTGAGCAGGTCGTCGATCATCTGTTCCGAGCGCTCGATGCGCTGGGTGATGCGGTCGAAATTGTGCACCACGTCCTCGGGCAGTTCGGTGCCTTCGAGGTCCTCGCGAATCCACGTTACCAGATCGGCGATCCCCCGCAGCGGCGAGCGCAGATCGTGGCTGGCGACATACGTGAACTCCTCAAGCTGCGCATTGGTCTGCTGCAGCGCGCGTTCGGAGCGCTTGCGGTGTGATATGTCGCTGACGATCGCCATGTAGAGCGGCTGGGCGCTGCTCTCGAACTTGGTGAGCGCGATCTCGACGGGAAACTCGCGCCCGTGGCGATGCAGCCCGTTGAGGTCGCGGTCGGTGCCGAGAATGCGCGTCGAGGGCGCGGCGGCATAGGCGGCGATGTGGTCGCCATGTTTCGCGCGGTAACGCTCGGGCAAGAGGACGTCGAGCGGCTGGCCGATCAGCTGCTCCACCTTCCAGCCGAACTGGCTGGAGAGCATCGCGTTGGCCTGCGCGATCCGGCCCTTGCCATCGACCACCACCACGCCCAGCGGCATGCTTTCGAACATCTGGGTGAAGCGGCGCTCGGCGGTGATCTCGCGCGTCATGTTGCGCAAGTAGACGACCGCACGGTCGCCCTCCTCGCCCGCCACGGGGGCCAGCGTCATCGTCACGGTGGGGCGCGAACCGTCGGCGCCGTGGAGCACCATCTGGCGCGACCACGAGCCGCGCGTCTCCATCGGCACCTTGAAGAAGACGTCGAACATCTGGCGCAGCGTCTCACCGTCGTCCTCGCCGAACCACATGAAGAACAGGCTGTTGCGCAGCGCCTCGGCATCGGGCTCGGCCAGCAGCGAGGCGGCGGCGGCATTGCCGAAGGCCACCACGCCCGCCGCATCGACGATCAGCGCGGCGATCGGAGCATGGACCAGCGGCGCGTGGATGTCGGTTGTCGTCATCGGCGTCGCCAGCATCGCGTGTCCTGTCCTACGGGAGACACGCGCGACGCTTCGTTGCGGCGCGATCTCCGGGTGGAGTGCCGGAAACCGCGCTGCGGCCCCATGCCTGACGATGCGTACAGGGGAGGCGGTTATCGACCTGCGAAGCCGGGCCTAGGGAGCTGTCCCTAGACCCGGCCTCTCGCAACGATTGCAGTGGTTAAAGTTGTGTAAGGGCGGGGCGCCGACGCCTCAGCGCGCGACGAACTTGCCCGCCTCGCGGTCCTTGCGGACCTTGAGCGCGTCGAACACGGTGCCGCTCATGGTGATCCAGACGCCCGGCCCGGCCGACTGGCAGCAGCCGAACGCCATGCCCAGGTTGAACGCCGCGTCGCTCTCGGCGAAGCGGGCGGGCTGCATGGCGCCGCACATCACCACGGTCTTGCCCTCGATCGGCGCGAGCACGGCGGCGGTGTCGGTCATTGTATCCGTGCCATGCGTGATCACGACGTGACTTTCCGGCGCACCGGCCACGGTCGCGGCGATCAGCGCGCGGTCCTCGTCGGTGAGTTCGAGGCTGTCCTTGCGGAGCAGTTCGACGACGCGGAACGGATGCGCCACGCGCGCGGTCGCCAGCAGCTTGCCGATGACGCTCTCGACGATCTGATATTCGCTGAGCGCGTCGAAATACTGCTTGTCGATGGTGCCGCCGGTGGTGATGACGAGAATGGGTGCCTGGTTCATGGGCGTTCCTTACTGCGGGACGGGCGGGTTTCCAATTGCTTCGTGGTGCACGATGGGGCTTCGACAAGCTCAGCCTGAGCGGTTTTGGAGGTGGTCTTTAAATCCCGCTCAGGCTGAGCTTGTCGAAGCCCCCGCCGCGCCAAGATATTCGCCCTGCGACTTCCCCCCATCTCGCATCTGCACAGCCGCGCCGATCCATGGCACCACTGCGATCATGAGCACCCTTGCGTCACCCTCGCTTACCGCCCGCAGCGAACTGGCCGCCGGATGGCCCACCGTCCTGGCCGCCGCGCTGGCCATCGGGGTCGGGATGATGGGCGTGGGATTCTACTCGCTCGGCCTGTTCGTGACGCCGCTGCAGGCCGAATTCGGCTGGACTCGCGCGGAAGTCTCCGGCGCGGCGACGTTCCAGCAGCTCGGCATCTTCCTCTCGGCCCCGATCGTCGGGCGCCTCGCCGACCGCTTCGGCAACCGGACCATCGCCATCGCCAGCTATCTCGCGACGCCGCTTGCCCTGGTGGCGCTGGCCGAGACGGGGCCGTCGCTGACCGCGTGGTACGGCCTGTGGCTGCTCGTCTCGCTGGCGGGCTGCGGGACCACCCCGGCGATCTGGGCGCGCGTCGTCTCGCTGCGCTTCGATGCCGGGCGCGGGTTCGCGCTGGGGCTGATGCTGACGGGTTCCGGTATGGCCGCGATCCTGGCGCCCGCCTTGCTCGGCCCGGTGATCGCCGTGCAGGGCTGGCGCACCGGCCTCCATGCCATCGCCATCGTCATCGCCGTGATCGGCATCCCGGTCAGCCTCCTGACCGGGCGCGGGGAGCACGTCGCCACCGACAAGCGCGAGCGCGGCAGCATCGAGATCACCCGCAAGACGCTGCAGATCGCGCTGATCGGCTTTCTGCTGGGCGTCATCGTCGCCGCGCTGATCGTTCATCTCGTGCCGATGCTGGTCGATCGGGGCGTGCCGCCCGCACAGGCCGCCGGAGTGGCCGCCTTCATCGGCATCGCGGTGGTTTTCGCCCGTGCTTTCGTCGGCTGGCTGTTCGACCGCTTCCACGCCCCGCGCGTGGCGGTGCTGTTCCTGACCTCGCCGGTGATCGCCTGCGTGATCCTGTGGCTCGACGGCCCGGCAATTCCCGCCGCACTGCTGCTGGGCCTCGCGGCCGGGGCAGAGGTGGACATGCTCGCCTACTTTACCAGCCGCTACGCCGCGCTGGAGAACTACGGTGCGACATACGGCGCGATCCTCGGCCTGTTCAGCCTCGGCGCCGCATTCGGCCCGCCGCTGTTCGGATGGATGGTGGACGCGACCGGCAACTCCAACCTTGCCCTCGTCTGCTCGGGACTGGCGCTCGTCGGCGTGCTGGTCCTGATCGCGACGCTCGGGCCGTACCGGCGTACCTGACCTCAGGCGGCTTTGAGGAAGGCAAGCAGCCCGCGTTCCTCGCGGGTCATCCAGCGGGTCTTGCGCGGCAGCGCCTGCGGCACATCCGGCGCGGCCCCCTCCCCCTTGGCGGCAGCGATCACCGCCGGGTGGACGTAGGACTTGCGCGCGATCGCCGGCGTATTGCCAAGGCACTGCGACACCTCCTCCAGCATCGCGCGCAGCGACAGGCCCGGGTTACCGACCAGCATCGCGAAAGCCATCGTGCTGGCCGTCCATGTCCGGAAGTGCTTGGCGGTGAAGCCTTCTCCCATCGTTTCTGCCAGGTATTCGTTGACGTCGTGACTGTGGACGGGAACCGCTTCGCCGTCCTCGTCGACGTATTGGAACAAATGCTGCCCCGGCAGGTCCTGCATCTTGCGAACGCACCGCACGAGGCCGGGGTCGTCGCAGGCGATCTCCTGCAACTTGCCCGACTTTCCCTTGAAGCGCAGCACCAGTGCGCCGCCTTCGATCCTGGCGTGGCGCGTGCGCAGGGTGGTGGCGCCGAAGCTCTTGTTCACCTTGGCGTAGCACTCGTTGCCGACCCGGATCGCGCCGGTATCGAGCAATGCCACGACCGAGGCGATCGCCCGCTCGCGCGTCAGCTTGCGTGAGGCGATGTCCGCCTCCACCCGCGCCCGCAGCACCGGCAGCACCTCGCCGAACAGGGCGCAGCGGTCGAACTTCATGTCCTCGCGCGATTGCCGCCAGTCGGGGTGATAGCGGTATTGCTTGCGCCCCCGCGCATCGTAGCCGGTAGCCAGCAGATGCACGTGGGGATCGGCCGAGAACCAGCATCGCTCGTAGGCAGGCGGCATGGCGATGGCGTTGAGGCGGTCGATCTCCTCGCGGTCAGTGATGCGCGCACCCTCCGCATCGAAGTAGGCCCACTTGTTGCCGCGTATCGGCTTGCGGGTGATGCCGGGCGCGGTGTCGTCGGCGAATTTCAGGCGCGTAAGGGGCTGGCGCGTCATCAGCATGCGATCTGTCCCGAGGGTTCTCCCTGACAAGAACGCGCGAGGCGCAAACGGGTTGTCGGAAACCGGAACGCGCTCCCGCCGTTCCTTCCTGCAAAGACAACTCACAGGAGACACCCATGGCAGACGCAAGGATCTTCCGCGACCTCAAGGCCGACCACGACAAGCACCGCAAGCTCCTCAAGCAACTGGGCGAGACCCAAGGCGCCAGCGACGAGCGCAAGGACCTGTTCGAAACCCTGCGCAAGGAACTGCAGGCCCACGCCGCGGCCGAGGAGGAATCGCTCTACGCGACGATGCTCGCCAACCCGGACTTGCGCGACGAGGCCCGCCATTCGGTTTCGGAGCACAAGGAAATCGACGACTTCCTGGGCGAACTGTTCGAGATCGACATGAGTTCTTCGGCCTGGCTGACCAAATTCAAGGAAATGCGCCACCGCTACCTCCACCACATCGATGAGGAGGAAGAGGAGATGTTTCCCGAAGCGGCGGAGAAGCTTTCGCCGGAAACCGAAAGGAAACTCGCCGAGGTCTTCGAGAAGCGTAAGCCCAGGGAACTGGCGACTGCCGAGAAGGAACTTCCCGGCGACGCCCGGGAATAAGCCGGTTCGGGCTTCCCCTGCGATCGACGCGGGGGAACGTCCGAGGGCGACGGCGCGTTGCCTTCCCGAACAGCCATAACGGAGAAGGACAATGGACAAGGACATCCGCGAACACTTCTGGAAGGCGTTCCAGGCCAGCCCCTTCATCATGATGAGCCTGCAGGGCGGTCATGACCACGCCGAGCCGATGACCGCGCAGCTCGACAAGGATGCGCACCACGCCATCTGGTTCTTCACCAAGCGCGACAACCGCATCGGCGGCGGCGGCAAGGCGATGGGGCAGGTCATGACGCGCGGCCACGAGGTCTTCGCCTGTCTCGATGGCACGCTGGTCGAGGAGACCGACCCGGCCGTGCGCGACAAGCACTGGAACAACGCTGTCGAAGCCTGGTTTCCCGACGGCAAGGCCGATGCTTCGGTCGTCATGCTGCGCTTCGAGATCGAGGATGCCGAAGTGTGGACCTCAGAGATGGGCCTCAAGGGCGCCTTCAAGCTGCTGACCGGCAAGCCCATACGGCAGGGAGAAGCCGGCGAACACGCGCTCGGCGCGGTCTGAGACCCTCTAGGACCAGCGCTTGAGCAGCGGGGGCGTGGCGGTTTCGGCTGCCACGCCCTTCGCCTTGGCTGTCGAATCCCCTGCAGCAATGCGCAAGGCGACGATCATTGCTTTCGCTGCAGCAGATACCGCCACACCCCCACGCAATTGATCGCGAACAGCGCGACATTCTGCAGTCCGATCCCTTGCGCCTTGTCGTCCAGGAACCCCCAGGCGACCAGCGCGATCGAACTCGTCACGAAAATCACGAAGCCCCAGCCCGTCCAATGACGGCCGAGGTTGAGAGAAACGATAAGCGCCGCCACGGTTCCCGCAGCGGCGCCATAGTATTGCAGGCATTGCAGGACGACTTGGTTCATCCTCTCGCCTTCTTCTCAGGCCCTGTTGTGGTTGTATCAGGCCCGGGCTCTTGCGGCCCCTCTCCTAATCGTAAATCGATGCAGTAAATCCTCTGACCTGAAAGCTCAGGCCCGCCGCTGAAGCGGCTCAAGCTCCTGCGGTCTCGCGCTGTCGGGGCATCCCGCCAGGGCATAGGATATCGCGGCAAGGATCGCTTGCCGCGTAAAGGGTTTCTGGACCACCCCTATGGCTGTGGGGGCCGGAGTATCGATCTGCCCGGGATTGGCGGTAACGTAGATTACTCGCGCGCCGTATCGTCCCGAAAGGTCGCGGGCGATGGCAGGGCCGGTCAGCCCGTCACGCAAGTTGAGATCGACGAGCGCTACATCGGGAACTTCCCCAAGCGAGCCCAGTGAGGCCATGTCGGGAACGGTGCCGACGACCGCATGGCCGCCGTCGGCAAGTATGTCTTCCAGCTGCAGCGCCACCAGGAATTCATCCTCGACGATGAGGATTTTTCCAGCGTGGGAAATCGTCGTACTCAAGGCATGCGCTCTTTGTCTGTCAGGCGGCGACGAGCTGGCGGCCGGCGCCGGTATCGACGTTGGCGATCTTGGCCAGTTCGCCGAAGAAGGCATCGATCGCCTCGCCGCCGAGCACGAAGTTGTGACGGAAGTCCGGCAGCTGGCCGGATTCGATGATCTTGGAGAGCATCGCGCGAGCGCGGCAAATGCGGCTCTTCACGGTGCCGAGCGCGATACCGCAAATCTCGGCAATCTCCTCGTAGGAGAGGTTGCCTGCGGCCACGAGCACCAGCGCTTCGCGATACGTTTCCGGAATGGCGGTGAGCGCGCGGAGCACGTCGGCCAGTTCGACGGCGCTTTCCTGACTGGCCTCGGCGCGCAGGATGCGCTCGGCAGCCAGTTCGTCGTACTCGCCATGGAAGCGGGCGCGGCGAGCTTCGGAATAGAAGTGATTGCGCAGGATGGTGAAGGTCCACGCCTTGAAATTGGTGCCGGCGGCATAGCGCTCACGCGCCGCCCAGGCACGCAGCATGGCTTCCTGCGCCAGATCGTCGGCGCGGTCGCGGCAACCGCACAGACCACGCGCGAAAGCACGCAGGTGCGGCGCTACTTCTGCCAGCGCGCGGCGGAAATCACGATCGCTGAGCGCGACCTTCTCGGGCTGGACCCCTTCGACGCCTGCTTCGACCATGGTCGACATTGCGTTACCCTCCTCTGAGAAAACCAGTCGGGTAGCTAACGGCAATGCGGCGAAATTGGTTCCCGAAAACCTTGAAAATCGAACAATCCGCAGCGGAGGTGAGAGAAATCGGCGATGAAACGAAAAATATCGCCGCATTCCCGCAAGCATCGCGGAACAATCCCGGTCTACGAAATTTGGGCGATGATTGAAGGCGCTCGACCACCCCGGTCCGCATAAAAGTGAGGCCCCCGTCCACCGTTAAAGTGGGCGAGGGCCTCCGGGATCGGATCACCACCGGTTTGCGGGGGGGGGGGGGGGGGGGGGGGGCCC
>NZ_JBMDIO010000054.1:0-24209 GCF_057808725.1 Novosphingobium sp. FG90 | reverse complement strand
CATATCCACCAAAACCCACGCCTCCCTGCGGGCTTCAGCGCTTTTCACAGACGACTCGATACTCTATATTCCATGTCGCCACGCCCTTGTCCGTCAAGGCGCTCGCCAACGGCGCCGTGCCTGCCAGTGTCTCATAGCCTTTGGTCCAGCAGCCACCGTGAATGACCATGACGACGGGAAACGGGCCAGGACCTGCAGGCAAGCGCAGTTCACCGATCTGCAGAGGATCAGGACCATAGGCCTCGACGAGCGTCGGAGCGGTGACGGGAAGGGCGTGGAGTTGGGGCGGTCCGATCAGCGCATGTTGGTTATCCGACGGCGTCTGCGCCCAAGCGGTGCTCGTGACAATCAAGACTGTAGCCAGGCCTAATGAACGGTATCGCATGATCTACCTCTTTCATGCATCTTCCCGCTCCGACGTTACCAGCCAGTTCGTCAAATGTGAGAAGACAGCGATTCGTCATTAGATAACATGGTTCGCTATATTCTTTTCGGAAACACCATTCCGTCATCGAGTGGGCAAAGCGATAGATGAAATCCCGTTTCTGGCGCAAAGCATATGGCGGCTATGCGCGATCACGGTAGCCTTGATCATGGAAGTGATACGTCAGGCGACCAAAGAGCTGTCTAGATTTCATTGTCGTCGTGAATTGCGGTTTCAGAGGATCGTGGGTTTTATCTCACTTGGCTATCCATGCTTCGACCAGCTTGACCGCATCCTCTACTGTTTTGACCTCACCGGCGGCTTCATCCGGGATAGTGAGTCCGAATTCGTCTTCAAGCGCCATCACAACTTCCAGCACATCGAGACTATCCACGCCGATGTCATCGTAGAAAGACGAAGCAAGGGCAATCTGATCCGGATAGACGCCGAGCTGACGGCTAATGATCCTGAAAACTCGGGGAGCGATTTCTTCCATCACAAAGCCCTCGCGCGGACACTATCGGCTAGGAAACAGGGCAGATTCTCGTAAACTCAATCATCGCAGAGCAACGATATTGTCCTGCGGCCAGTAAATTCATCATGCCTTGCTGAGCATTTTCTCGGCGCTCGTTTTCACAAAATCCGAAATCTGTCCTGACATCATTTTGAGGAACAGCGGTACGCTGACGTCGCCGCGAATCTCGCTATCCTCAATGTCGAGTTGCACCGGGATATTCTGCCCCATCGCCCCGATGACCAAGTGTAGTGCGTAGTCCGATACCCACTCGGAACTGAGCGAACCGCCTCCCGGGATATGCGCTGCCAGCTTGGGCAGGCCGGCCTCGATCCTGCTCTTCGCTTCGATTTTACCAAGGCTGTGCGGGATAACGACTTCCATATCTTCTTTCCTGTTCAGGCCGTCCGATCGACGAGCAGCAAGGTCGATGTCGCGGAGGCATAGAGTTTGCCGGCCATGTCGATCAGACGCGCCTCGGTATGCGCCACCCTCTTGCCCATCGACACCACCTGGCCGATTGCACGGACCATCCCGACCCTGTCGGTCAAGGGCGCATGATAGGCGACCTTGAGTTCGAGCGTGACGCAGTTGATGGGCACTTGGGCCGCGGAGTTCGCCGCGATGCCGCAGGCCGAATCCAGCAGCGTCGCGGCATAGCCACCATGGGCGATGCCCATGAAATTGTAGGTCTGCGAGGTGGGCGTCGCGACAAAGACGACCTTCCCCTCCTCCGCCTCAAGCAGATCGATGTCGAACAGGTCCATCATGGGCGGCCGGGTGCCGGCCGCCATAAACTGTTCGATCTCTTCCAGACCGGTCATCGCTTACCTCAAAGCTTTTCGGTCAGTTCAGGAACGATCTTGAAGAGGTCGCCGACCAGGCCGATATCGGCGACCTGGAAGATGGGCGCGTCCTCATCCTTGTTGATCGCGATGATGGTCTTGCTATCCTTCATGCCAGCAAGGTGCTGAATCGCACCCGATATGCCGACGGCGACATAGACTTCCGGCGCCACGATCTTGCCGGTCTGGCCGACCTGAAAATCGTTGGGCGCATAGCCAGCATCGACCGCCGCGCGGCTTGCGCCCACACCCGCGCCCAGCTTGTCGGCCAGCGGATCGATCACGCCATGAAACTGCCCGGCCGAGCCCAGCGCTCGCCCGCCCGAGACGATGATTTTGGCCGAGGTGAGTTCCGGGCGCTCGGACTGGGCGATCTCGGCACCCACGAAGCTGGAAAGTCCCGCATCCGTGCCCGTCGCAGCCTCGATACTGGCCGAGCCACCCTCGCGGGCCGCCTTCTCGAAGGCTGTGCCACGCACCGTGATAACCTTCTTTGCATCAGACGACTGGACCGTCGCGATCGCATTTCCCGCGTAGATGGGACGCGTGAACGTGTCAGCGCTTTCCACCGACAGGATGTCGCTGACCTGCATCACATCAAGCAAGGCCGCCACGCGCGGCGCGATGTTCTTGCCATTCGAAGTGGAAGGCGCCACGAACGCGTCATAGCCGCGCATCAGGTCCGCGACGGCCGGCGCGACATTCTCGGGCAAAGCGTGTTTGAACGCCGCATCGTCGAACGTTACGACTTTGGCGACACCCGCGACCTTCGCAGCAGCCTCGGCCACGCCGCCGATGCCCGCACCGGCAACCAGCAGATGGACCTCACCAAGTTTGGCAGCGGCGGTGACGGCCGATAGCGTCGCATCCTTGACCGACGCATTGTCATGTTCAACCCAGACGAGCGTATTCATAACTTATTCTCCGAGAAATCCGCCCCCGCTTCATCTCTGTGCGCACAGGATGAAGCGGGGTGCGCCGTCACTTGCATGGGAGAGGTTCGGCAAGTTCGGCGCGTTTGAAAGTTTATCAAATCGCCATTTCCTTGAGCCTGGCGACCAATTCATCGACGTCGGCCACCTTGATGCCCGCCGAGCGCTTGGGGGGTTCGGTCACCTTGAGCGTCTTGAGGCGCGAGGCGATCTCAACACCGAGATCGGCCGGCGTCTTCGTCGCCAGCGGCTTGGATTTGGCCTTCATGATATTGGGCAGGCTCGCATAGCGCGGTTCGTTGAGACGCAGATCGGTCGTCACGATCGCCGGCAGTTTGAGGCTTACGGTCTCCAGACCGCCATCCACCTCACGGGTCACCGCGACAGTCTCGCCCGATACTTCGACCTTGCTGGCGAATGTGCCCTGCCCCCAACCGAGAAGGGCTGCCAGCATCTGGCCGGTCTGATTGGCATCATCGTCGATGGCCTGCTTGCCGAGGATCACCAGGCCCGGAGCCTCCTCGGTGGCGATGGCCTTCAGGATCTTGGCGACGGCGAGCGGCTCGACCTCATCGTCAGTCTGGACGAGGATCGCGCGGTCGGCCCCCATGGCGAGCGCGGTGCGCAGCGTTTCCTGCGCCTTGGCGACGCCGATCGACACCACCACGATTTCGGTCGCGACTCCCTTTTCCTTGAGGCGGATAGCCTCTTCGACGGCGATCTCGTCGAACGGGTTCATCGACATCTTCACGTTCGCCAAATCGACGCCCGTCCCATCCGCCTTCACGCGCGGTTTCACATTATAATCGATAACCCGCTTGACGGGCACAAGCACCTTCATGGATCAATCCTACTCTGATTGTAATGCCGCCTGATATTCGGCAATGAGTCTCTCACAGATGGATCGGGCCGGTTGGACGGCAGTGGTAGCGCCGACACCGTGGCCTGCCGACCAGATCGTCTTCCAGGCCTTGGCCTCCTCCGAAACCGAAAGCGCGCCATGTGGCTCAGGGAGAGTCGCGGCTTCCAGCGAGGGCCGGAGAAAATTGGCCCCGACGCCGGTGACCCGGTCCGTATAGACGATATCCGCTGGTCCGGCCCCGATCACCATGTCTTTCTGTGCCGGCGAGGCGAGACTCTCTTCCGACGCGATGAAGTGGGATCCGATATAGGCAAGATCGGCCCCCATCATCTGCGCGGCCGCGATCTGGTGGCCGCGCGTGATGGCGCCGGAAAGCGCCAGCGGCCCCTGGAAGAAGCGCCGTATCTCGTCAACCAGTGCGAACGGGCTCATCGTGCCGGCATGTCCCCCCGCGCCGGCAGCGACCGCGATCAGACCGTCGACGCCAGCTTCGAGCGCCTTTTCCGCATGACGCACGTTCGTCACGTCGTGAAAGACCAGCCCGCCATAGCCCTGAACCACCTGGACAAGATCCGCGATGGCGCCGAGCGAGGTGATGACCAATGGCACATGGTGCCGAACGATCAGTTCCAGATCGGCGTCGAGCCTCGGATTGCTCTTATGGACGATGAGGTTGACGCCGAAGGGCGCCGCTCCCGGCATGGGAGCCAGCCGCTCCTCGATTTCATCCAGCCATTCACCGAAACCTTGACTGGTGCGCTGGTTGAGCGCCGGGAAAGTACCAAGCAGTCCCGCCTCGCAGCAACTGACGACAAGGTCCGGTCCCGACACAAGGAACATCGGCGCAACGATGGCTGGAATGGCCAGCCGCTTTTCGAGGCTTGCCGGAAGCGTCAAAACACGTCGTCTTCCAGCGCCATCAGCGACTTCTTGCCCGCCTTGATCGCCAGGAAGCTGGCGGTCGCCTGAGGCAGGATACGCTCGAAGAAGAACGTCGCCGTCTTGATCTTGGCATCGTAGAAGCGCTTGTCCTCGCTGCCGAAGAAGAGCTGCAAGCCTGCGATCTTGGTCGCCTTGGCAAAGCAATAGCCCATGGCCACCAGGCCCATCAGACGCAGATAGTCCGCCGACGCCGCGCCCGCCTCTTCGGGATCCTTGAGCGCCCGCTGCGCGACCGTGGCCGTCGAAAGCTGCAGCGCCCCGAACGCCTTGGCGAGCGCCTCGATCATCGGCTTCATCGGTCCGTCGACGTTGTTTTCCTCGATGAAAGCCGACACCGGATGGAAGAAGCTGCGCAGATAGCGGCCCATATGGGCGCCGAGCTTGCGGCCGACGAGATCGAGCGCCTGAACGCCGTTCGTCCCCTCATAGATCATGGTGATCCGGGCATCACGGGCATATTGCTCGACGCCGCTTTCGCGGATGTAGCCGTGGCCACCATAGCATTGGACCGCAAGGTTCGCGCTGTCGAACGCAAGGTCGGTGAAGAGCGCTTTGACGACGGGGGTCATGAGCGCAATGAAGTCACTCGCACGCTGGCGCACTTCGGGTTCGGGAGAATGTTTTTCCGCGTCCAGGGCGCGCGAGACCCAGGCCGAGAGCGCCCGGCATCCCTCATTATAAGCCCGCATCGTCATCAACATGCGGCGAACATCGGGGTGAACGATGATCGGATCGGCTGCCTGATCGGGATATTTGGGTCCCGAGAGCGCCCGACCCTGAATACGATCTTTCGCATACCAGGCCGCCGCCTGATACGCCGCCTCGCCCACACCCAGGCCCTGGATGCCGACGGAGACACGCTCCGTGTTCATCATCGTGAACATGGCGGCCATGCCCTTGCCAGGCTCACCGACGATCCAGCCGATCGAATCATCGAAGTTCATCTGGCACGTCGCCGACGCCTTGAGACCCATCTTGTGCTCGATCGCGGCGCAGGCGACGCCGTTCGATTGACCGGGAGTACCGTCCTCCCTGGGCAGATATTTGGGGACGAGAAACAAGCTGATGCCCTTCACGCCCTTGGGGGCGTCGGGCAGGCGGGCGAGCACGAGATGGATGATATTCTCGGTCAGGTCATGCTCACCGGCGGAGATGAAGATCTTGGAGCCGGTGACCTTGTAGCTGCCATCGCCCTGCGGGACCGCGCGGCTGCGCAGGAGCCCGAGATCGGTACCGCAATGAGGCTCGGTCAGGCACATCGTGCCGGACCACTGGCCGCTCACCATCTTGGGCAGGTAGGCCTGCTTGAGCGCGTCACTGCCATGGCCCTCGATCGCAGTGGTGGCACCATGGGTGAGGCCCGGGTAGAGGCCGAAGGAGAGGTTGGACGAGCAGATCATCTCCTCGACCAGCTTGTTGACCGCTTCCGGCAGCCCCTGCCCACCCCATTCCGGATCGGATGCGAGCGCGGTCCAGCCACCTTCGGCGAACTGCTTATAGGCTTGCGCGAACCCCGCCGGCGTCCGCACAACGCCGTTTTCCAGATGACACCCCTCCTCGTCGCCCGACCGGTTGATCGGCAACAGGACGTCGCGACAGAAGCGCGCCGCCTCCTCGAGGATGGCATCGGTCAGATCCGGTGTGAACTCCGACAGCGCGGGAATATCCCCGAAGCCGTCATCGGCATGGAGTTCGTTGAGCACGAAGCGCATGTCGCGCAACGGGGCGTCATAGACTTGCATATTTATATCTCCTGACCGGTCGGCCATCCGGCCGCCGGCCGCCAATCAGTTACGCAGCGGCTTGCCGGTGACGAGCATCTGCTCGACGCGCGCCTGGGTCCGCGGGTCGCGCACCAGTTGCATGAAGGCCTTGCGCTCGAGCGCCAGCAGATCCTCTTCGGTCACGATGTCGATGAGATCCTTCTCGCCGCCCGTCAGGACGTCGGCGAGCGCGCCGGATACGACACCATCGTAAGATGTGGCGAGGCCACGGGCCTGGAAGCCTTCGACAGCCATCGAAAGAGCGGACTTGCCTCCCGCGCCAGGCAAGCGGAATTCCGGAGCCACAGGCGGTTTGTAACCGTCGGCCAGTTCCAGTGCCTTCGCCTTGGCGTCCGCCAGCAGACGGTCCCGGTTCATCGTAATGCCGTCCGAGGGACGCAGGAAGCCATGCTCCTTCGCCTCGGCGGCCGACTTTGCCACAGTGGCTGTCGATACCGTCTCGAAGACCTTGGCTACGGCCGGCATCGGCCCCTTGGGCATGCCGGGACTGGAGCGCCAGCGATCGATCATTTCACCGCATCCGCCCCAGCCAGGGATCAGACCCACGCCGCACTCGACCAGACCCACATAGCTTTCGGCATGGGCCTGCACGGCATCACTGTTGAGCAGGATCTCGCAACCGCCGCCCAATGCCATGCCGGCCGGAGCGCTCACGACCGGGAACAGCGCATATTTGAGCGCCTTGTAGGCCTGCTGCCCGCCCGCGACGAGCTTTTCGATCTCGCCCCATGCCGCGATGTTCAGTGCGAACAGAGCAAGACCGAGATTGGCGCCGGCGGAGAAATTGCTGCCCTCATTATAGACGACGAGCGCCTTGAACTTGTCCTGCACGACCGGGATCGCCTGACCGATCAGCTTCATCACATCGCCGTCGAGCGCGTTCATCTTGCCGGTGAACTCAAGGCAGGCAACGCCGTCGCCGACATCCCAGAGTGCCGCCGAACCATTTTTGAGGATCGGCTGGCTATGGAGCTTGATGTCTTCCAGCAGCAGCACGCCCTCGGGCCGCACGACATCATGATAGTCGCCGGCGGCATCGAGATATTGCCGACGGCCGTCCTGCACCCGGTAGAAAGGCCGATCTCCGGCTACCTTGAGGATCGCGGGAACATCCCGCCCCTCGGCGGCCAGCCGTTCGGCGAGCTTGCCCGGCCCAAGGCGATCGATCAGTTCGAACGGCCCGAACTTCCAGTTGTAGCCGAGCTTCATCGCGTCATCGATGCCGACGATGTTGTCCGCAGCTTCACCGACCAGACTCGCGGCATAGGAAAGAACCTTGCCGAGAATTTCCCAGGCATAGGCGCCGACCTTGCCGGGCGCAGCAACCAATGCTGCCAGGTCCTTCTCGGCCCGGCCCGGCAAGGAAGCCGGCTTCACCGATACGCGATATTCGCCGGTCGCGAGATCGAGCGCTTTCTTGGTCTTCGTCGCCTTGTCGAACGCGTAGAAACCGCCCTTGCCCTTCCGCCCGGTAAAGCCTTCCGCGATCATCCTGTCGACGAGCGGCATCGGCCTCACCGTGTCGAAATAGGCGTCACCTGCCGGCAGCGTCGAGGACAGGCTCTTCGTGAGCAGCGGCATGAGGTCGACGCCAACGAGATCGACAAGGCCGAAAATGCCGGTCTTGGGCACGCCCATCGGCTTTCCGCCGATCTGGTCGGCTTCCTCCACCGTCAGCCCCTGGTCCATCGCGGCATTGATCGCGACGGCCAGCCAGTAGGTACCGATGCGATTGGCGATGAAGCCCGGCGTGTCCCGCGCCGGCACGATGCGCTTGCCGAGCTTTCGATCGACGAAATCCGAGACGCGCCTCGCCACAGCCGTATCAGTGTCGGGGCCGGTCACGATTTCGATGAGCCGCATGTAGCGCGGCGGATTGAAGAAATGGGTGATCAGGAAGTCCTGTTTGAACTGATCGTCCCGCCCCTCGACCAGATGGCCAAGCGGAATCGTCGAGGTATTGGACGATACCGCCGTGCCCGGACGCTTGAGCTGCTCGAGCTTGGCGTAGAGCGCCTGTTTGATGTCGAGCCGTTCGACGATCGCCTCGACGATCCAGTCGCATTCGGCCACCCGCTCGAGATGGTCGTCGATATTGCCCGTTTCAACGAGCTTCGCCGCAGCCTTCGACATGAAGGGCGCCGGATCGGTCTTCAGCATCTTCGCGACCGCACCCTTCGCCACGGCGTCACGATCGCCGCCCTCCTTGGGCACGATATCGAGCAGCAGCACCGGCACGCCGGCATTGGCGACCTGCGCTGCGATGCCGGCGCCCATGACGCCTGCGCCGATCACGCAGACCTTTTTGATGGTTTCCGGCGGGGCGCCGACTGGCTTGATGGCCTGCTCGCTCATTCCGCCGCCTCCAGCACGGTGGCGATGCCCTGACCGCCGCCGATGCACTGGGTGGCAAGCGCATAGCTGCCGCCTTCGCGCTTCAGCAGAGCCGCGGCCTTGCCCACGATCCGCGCACCGGTCGCCCCCAGAGGGTGGCCTATCGCGATGGCGCCGCCGTCCAGATTGACCTTCGACTGGTCAAGCCCCAGGTCGCTGATGCAGGCCAGTGACTGGCTCGCAAAGGCTTCGTTGAGCTCGACAACGTCAAGCTGGTCCACACTGAGCCCCGCCCGCTGCAGCGCCTTGCGCGAGGCCTCGACCGGTCCGATGCCCATGATCTCCGGCTGGCAGCCAGAGACAGCAACCGACTTGATGCGGGCAAGGATCGGCAGTCCATGCGCGCGCGCATAATCCTCGCTCGTGACCAGGATTGCGCTTGCGCCATCGGTCAGCGGCGAGGACGTTCCCGCCGTTACCGTGCCGTCCTGGCTGAAGGCCGGCTTCAGCCCGGCGAGGGTTTCCGTCGTCGTGCCGGCACGCGGCGTGCCATCCTTGTCGACCACGCCCGCCTTGGTCGTGATCGGCACGATCTCGGCCTCGAGCTTGCCGGACGCGATAGCCGCGGCCGCCTTGTCCTGACTGGCGACCGCAAAGGCTTCCTGCTGGGCACGGGTGATCTGATATTTGGTCGCGATATTCTCCGCCGTGTCGCCCATGCCCATATAGGCGGCGCTCTTCTTCGCGAGCTCGGGGTTCGGCAGCGGATTGAACCCCATCATCGGCACGCGGCTCATCGACTCCACGCCCGCGCAGATGAAGGCCTCGCCGGCGCCAAGCTGAATCTGGCCCGCAGCGATGTGGACCGAGCTCATCGACGATCCGCAGAAGCGATTAACGGTCATGCCGCCGACAGAGAGCGGCAGGTCGGCGAGAAGACCGATAAGGCGCGCGATGTTGAAGCCCTGCTCGCCTTCAGGAAAAGCGCAGCCCAGCACGATATCCTCGATATCTTCGGCCTTCACGCCGGTCTGCTGAATCAG
Organism: Novosphingobium sp. FG90; assembly: GCF_057808725.1. NCBI lineage: Bacteria > Pseudomonadati > Pseudomonadota > Alphaproteobacteria > Sphingomonadales > Sphingomonadaceae > Novosphingobium > Novosphingobium sp. FG90. Next base: position 14,529 of record NZ_JBMDIO010000054.1, on the reverse strand, counting down.
TCCGCGAATGACCTGAGCGGCCAGATCGTCAGGGCGGACGCGCGCCAGCGCGCCCTTGCCTGCCAGGTGAAAGGGGGACCGGGCATAGCCCGCAACAACCACATTACGCATCGATGATAGCCTCTCCAGGGAATCGGACATCTGATTACCTAATGGTGCGTGAAATGACGTTTACGTCAACTAAAATCTTTGGCACTCTTCTCACGCCGTCGAGGGAATCGTCATGCACCGGTTCCCGGGAGGCTTGATATCGGAGGTCTTGGCCGAGGAACGTACGGATGCTCGCCAGTGAAAAACCGCGCACTCTCATCCCGGCGATGATGCTCGCGCCCGTCTTATCGACGGCTGCGCCTCTCCCCAAGCGCCACTGCACCTGTTTTCGAAGGCGCACACATGCGATTTTCTGAGCATCCCCTCCGGCGTCAGATCGTCGGCGAAATGCATCTGCGCCGTTTTCCTGCACTCGAATTGCCCGCCATGGCATTTCAGACGGTTCGCCTGGTCGATGAGAATGACCGGGAGAAGGAATGGCTGATCCTGCAGCAGCGATGTGCCTCTGGACTCGATCGCAACCTGCGCCACCTGGAAACGGAGTGGTCCGCCAACGGGCGGCTGGCCTGGGAAAGGCACAGTGAAGCGGTCACCACGACGCTAACGTCAACCTCGGTCAGCGCGGACGCGCAGTTCTGGTCTGCTCCCGACGTCGGCCCCTTCAGTGATACCTTGCAGTGGATGGAAACGCTGCCGGGCCTGGTCATCCGCGCAACCCACATCGTCGTTGTGGCGAACGATAGCTACGCCGAGCCGGTTGTCGATCGGGCCGACTTCCATCCGGGCCATCTCGTCTCCTGCATCATCGGGGATAGCGTCCGGATCTGGAGCGACTTTCGCATTCACGCCGGCGGCTACGGGCGCCTGGTCGTTGCCGCGAACGGGGCGGCTGACGGCGAAGTGTCGCGTTCCATCCAGCGCATTCAGGAACTGGGCAATTATCGCAATCTTTCCTTGCTTGAAGGCACGCACAGATCAATAGCTTGACGGCGTCACACACGAACACGCCCGAACCCTGACGACGGGGCCAGCAGCGCCTGACCCCTCCAATTCGCACACAACCTAATAGGCATTTTGATGACGCATTGAGCTATTGACTTACCTATACGTCATTGAGATGGTTATGGGACGCTGATTTGCCGCATATTGGCTCCAGACGTGAAACAGACGGTCGCCTGAAGGCGCGCGGAGAGGAACAATGTCGATCATTCTGACACTACTGGCTTCGAGCACTGCATTGCCCGCCGACACCGTTGTCGGTCGCTGGCAAACCGAGAGCCGTCATGGCGTCGTGGAAATCACCCGCTGCGGGCAATCGATCTGCGGTGCCTTGATCAGTTCCGACGGGATCAAAGCCAACCCCGAACTACGTGACGAAAAGAACAAGACCGCTGCGTTGCGCGGTCGTCCGCTTCGTGGATTGCAGATTCTGCAGGGTTTTACGTGGAAGTCGGGCAGTTGGTCGGGTGGTTCCATCTACAACGCTGAGGATGGCGGTACATACAGCGCGACGGTCACGTTAGCCGATCGGGATCATTTGCGCCTCAAGGGCTGCATCGTCTGGCCCCTGTGCAAGACGCAGACATGGACGCGCCTCCGATAAGCACGAGGAATTTGACAATCACGAAAGGGGAGATGGGCGTGGCAGGCAAAAATTGGAAAGTTGGGATCGCAACATCGGCCGTGGCGGCTGGATTGCTCGCGCCGCAAGCCGCGAGCGCGCAGGCCTTTTACCTTCAGGAACAATCGTCCAGAGGTGCCGGACGAGCCTTTTCGGGCGAGGTCGCCGACCAGGGCGTACAGTCCCTCTGGTGGAATCCGGCTGCGATCGCAGGCATGGAAGGAGTCGATGCCCACCAGGCCGTAAGCGTAATCCTTCCCAAAGGGTCGGTTGACAATGTCAACACGCTCATTGTCCGTCCCGGGCAGTCGGCTGCGGCTGTAGGCGGGAGCCAACGCTCTCGTGATCCGATCAATAATGGCGTACTACCCTCCGGCGCGATAGCCGTCGGCCTGACATCACGGCTCGCTTTGGGGCTGACCGTCGCCTCCCCTTATAGCTTCACAACCAATTATGATGCCGACAGCTGGGCACGGTATAGCGCCGACAAGACCAAGCTGCGAACATACGACATCCAGCCATCGATCGCCTACCTCGTTACGCCAAATCTCAGCATCGGCGCCGCGCTTAATATCGAATATGCCGACGCATCATTGTCCAACTATCTGCCGAACCTATCGCCTCTTCTCGCCGACGGCCACCAGGAGCTGAAAGGCAATGGTTGGGATCTTGGCTGGTCGGCCGGGCTGCAATATCGCGCCGGCCCCATGCAACTGGGCGCCAGCTACAAGTCGAGCGTGAAGCATAATCTCGACGGTTCGGTGACGACGACCGGTCTTCTTGGTCCGCTCGCCGGGCAAAACAGCGTAGTGAATGCAAACGCCACGTTCGAGACCCCCTGGCAGGCGATCTTCGGAGCGCGCGTGGCGGTGTCGCCCAAGGTCACCCTCAACGGTCAGGTGACCCGCATGGGTTGGTCGAAATTCGACGCTATCCGGCTCGGCGCGCCGCTCAACGTTTCAATCCCGGAAAATTACCGGGACACTTGGAGCTTCGCAGGCGGCATCGATTACGCGGTCACACCAGCCTGGACCGTTCGTGCCGGCGTTCAACACGCCCAGACCCCGACGCGCAACGGCAATCGGGACGCTCGAGTGCCTGACAGCAACCGTTGGAATTTCGCTGCCGGCACAAGCTATGCCGTGTCTTCCCGGTTCACGCTCGATGCGGGCGCAGCGTATATTACGTTCAAGGATACGACTATTGATCGCACGACAGCGGCCTATGCCGGCACGGCCGTGCAGACGCCGATCCTGATGGACGGCAAGCTCGAGGACGCGCACGCCGTCGTGCTGTCACTCGGCGGACGTTTCCACTTCTGATGCTGGAGATCGCCATGCCCCAGCCCGCCATCAGCGCCTTCCCGTCGATACCGGAACCGGCAATTCCGCCACGGCTCCTGACCGACCTCCTCGACAATGCGTTGAACCTTTATCCCGAACGCGTCGCCATCGACTTTCTCGGGCGAACCTGGACTTATGCGCAGGTGGGGCAACTCGTTCGCCGTGCAGCACGTGGATTGCAGGATCAGGGGCTGCGCAAGGGCGATCGGTTCGGCCTGTGCCTGCCGAACTGCCCCTATTTCGCGATATTGTACTTCGCGGCGCTGCGCGTGGGTGCGATCGTGGTCAACTTCAACCCGCTCTACACGGAGCGCGAACTGGAGCATCAGATCCGGGACTCGGGAACGCGCATGATGGCGGTACCGGACGTCCGGATAATCCACGAGAAAGTGCAAGCCGTCGCGCCACGTGCCGGGCTGGACAAGATCGTGTTGTGCGGCATGAGGGATATGCTGCCCTGGCTGCAAGGCCTGGGCTTTGCGCTATTCAAGCGAAAAGACCACGCGCGGATACTCGACGAAGGCCTTCATGTCCGGCTCAAGGCGCTTCTCGCCCATGATGCCGAACCTGACGCGGTAGAACGTCACCCTGATGATGTCGCGGTCCTTCAATATACCGGAGGCACAACCGGCGTGCCCAAGGGCGCAATGCTGACCCACGCCAACCTCACGGCGAACAGCGCCCAGATGGTGGTGCATGTGGGAGGACTTCGCCCGCAGCAGGAGAGAACTCTCGGCGTCCTGCCCATGTTTCACGTCTTCGCACTCACGACGGTGCTCAACTTCTCAGTCGAAATCGGCGCCGAAATCGTCCTGCTGCCACGGTTTGAGATGAAGCAGGTTCTCAACACGATGAAGCGCAAGCCGCCGACACAGTTCTTCGGCGTGCCTACGATCTATGTTGCCCTGAACGCGCTTCCGGACGACGAGATACCCGATCTCTCGGCCGTGCGCGCCTGTATATCCGGCGGCGCACCGCTCCCGCTCGAGGTACGCGAGGAGTTCGAGGCACGCACGCGTGCCAGGGTCGTGGAAGGATATGGGCTCTCCGAAACCGCCCCGATCATCGCCTGCAACCCGTTGTTTGGGACGGTGAAGGACAATAGCTGCGGCCCAAGTTTCCCCGGCACCATCATCGAGATCCGAGATCCGGAGAATCCCTCGCGGGTTCTTCCCCAGGGAGAACGCGGAGAAGTGTGCGCCCGCGGCCCTCAGGTGATGAAGGGCTATTGGCAGCGCCCTGCAGAAACCAGTGCTGTCTTCGTCGATGGCGCGCTACGAACCGGCGATATCGGCTATTTTGATGAGGATGGCTATCTCTTCCTCGTCGACCGCATCAAGGACATCATCTTCTGTGGCGGATATAATGTATATCCCCGGATCATCGAGGATGCGGCCTACCAGCACCCGGCGGTAAAGGAGGCGATCGCAATCGCGATTCCTGACGCCTACAGAGGTCAATCTCCCAAGTTGTTCATCGCGCTGCACGAGGGATCGAACCTGACCGTCGATGAACTCAAGGTCTTTTTGCAGGATCGCCTCAGCAAGATCGAGATGCCCAAGGCCTTCGCATTCCGGGACAGCCTGCCCAAGACGTTGATCGGCAAACTTTCGAAGAAGGATTTGATCGAGGAGGAGAACAAAAAGCTCGCCTGAGCCTCTATCCCCTGTCAAGCTACGAGGCTTATGCGCTTGAGTGGTAGGGTAGCCGTGATTGGAGGACAGGGAGTGGATGGCATGGGGAACTCGCTCCACCTCGCCGAGGACGATGAAACGCTTAAGGACGCGGATCGCGACAACCCCACGCACAAGGGGAGAACCCGCGCAAAGGATGCGGATTTACAAGTGTACGGCATCCAGGATGTCGCTCAGGAACTCGGACTGACACTTCGCACGCTACGCTTCTACGAAAAGGAGGGGCTTATCGCCCCTCAACGGGTAGGCAGTACCCGGGCATATTCCAGGCGTGAGATCGGACGCATACAGCTGATTTTGCGCGGCAAACGCCTTGGCTTCTCCATCAAGGAAATCAAGGAGTTTCTCGATCTCTACGATGCCGATCCCGAGCATAAGGAGCAAATGGAGCGATTGATTGCCCGCATCCGGGAAAGGTTGGTCGACTTGAAGACGCAGCGCTCTGCGCTCGACCTGACAATCGACGAGCTTACAACCATCGAAGTGGAAGCGATGGCAAAGTTGCAGCGATAATTTGGTCATCCCATTCTCTAACCGAGCGGTAACGCTTGATCGCGGCGCCCCCGATCCAATCAAGCCGTCAAGCGACGAGCGCCGCGCCGATCGCTAAGGCCGCCCCAGAACCGCGCCATGATCATCCAGGCGATGCCCGACGCGGTCATCGCCCCGCCGACCTGCCATGGCTCGAGGCCAAGCACGCGCGCGATGGGGCCCGCGAGCGCCACGAACGACATCATCGCCATCGAGCAGACGAAGGTCTCGAACATCAGTGGCTTCATGCTGAAAGCGCCTGATGCTTCCTCCCCCACTTGTTCGTCGCCTGTCGCTGTCGCAGCTTCGGTCATGCTGCTTCGTCCCGTGATGCGACCGGCGAACGGCCACCATTCCAGAGCAGCGCCGTCGAGACGGCATAGACAACGAGCCAGCCGAGGTTGAACGCGGCGCCGTCAAGCCAGGTGTGCGCCGGCTCGGGCAGGATGCGCGCGATCAGCATGCCGATCGCGACCAGCGAGACGGGATTGGCCAGCGCTGCGAACCAGCGTGGCCAGGCGGTGCGGCCCAGCGCGATGACGATCCCGAGGAGCAGCAGCGCCAGGCCCAGCGTCACGATCGGCATCAACCAGGCGATGAGCAGGACATGGTAGAAGTGCTGGCCGAGATCGAGCAGCGCGCCATGGGCCGCGGCCGGCGTTTCGAGGATCGTCTTGTAGGCCATGCCGACATAGTAGAAGCCCGCATGGCCGAGCGGAGACCAGGCGTTGCCGGCGACCAGCAGGACGAAGGTCAGCCAGCGCCACCAGCCCATCGCCGGACGCAGCCCTTCGAGCAGATGCCAGCAGCCCGCGAGATAGAAGACGATGCCGGCATCGGCCACCAGCGCGCCCGCGGCGAGCCGCGCCTCGGAGGATGGAAGCATCAGCGCGACACCGTCGAACTGGATGCGATCGGCATAGGTCTTCAGGATCAGCGGATAGTCGTCGGGACTTGCCCTAGCCCCGATGATCAGCGCGTCGCCAAGCGTCCAGAGGATCGCGCCGATCACGCCCGCGATACCGCAGAGACGAAGAAGCGGGAGCCGCTGGATATCCGTCATAGGCTTGTCCTTGCTTCGGCGCGGGATCGATCGACGAGACGCATGATCTCCTGGGCGATCAGCTCGGGCTCGCTGAACGGAACCATTGCCAGCGCTACCGTCGCCTGGCGGCCACGGGCAAGCCTCAGCCCAAGGTGACCACCGCGATCGCGCGTGAACTGGTCGGCTATGCCTGGGACATCGCCCGTCGGGTGTCGCCGGCGATAGCCGGCTGATCCACCCACGACATTAACGAGAGGAGGCGCCAGCGCGCCAACTGCATAGCCTTGGCCGGCGTGCCGCGGGCACCCGACTGTGATGGGCAATCCACGGTGTACGGTGGGGCAGGTTCGTCCGACGCCCGAACTTAGACGGAGGATAGGCCCAGCGACGGATACGGGTAGTGCGGTAATCAACCCGCGGATGAGAGCATGATCAATCGTCGTCGATCAGGCGCCCGCGGCACACCCGCCAAGGTCAATGCGACCGCTGGTCTCGAGGCCAGCGAAGGAGTAAACTCGGCCAGCGTCTCGGATGGCAGTCATGAGAGCGTATATCTGTGCCCGTTTTATGTGACGCCCCCGACATGGCGGTTTGAGTAGACGCGGAGAAGGGCGATGTCGCCCTTCTCCGCGCTCAGTCAGGCGGCGAGCAATTCGTCCGCCGGACCGAAGAATTCGTAATGAATGCGGTCGGATGGGACGCCAGCCAGCGACAAGGTCGAGACGGCGTGCCGCAGAAACGGGCGTGGTCCGCAGATATAGTAATCGGCCTCACCTACAGGCGTGTTGGCGACCAGCCATTCATCGGTAATGATGCCGGCGACGTCATAATCCCGTCCTGCGACTTCATCTTCGAGCGGGGTCTGATGAAAATCGGTGACGGTGATTGACTTGCCCCGCCCAGCGACAGCGCGAACATGATCACGCATTGCGTGGGTATCGCGGTCATGAGTTCCGTGGACATAGTGCACGGGGACTCCCGCCTCGCCCTCAGCAAGCGTTTCGAGCATGGCCACCATCGGGGTCAGCCCCACGCCGCCCGACAGGAGGATCACCGGGCGTTCGACATGCGCTGCCAGGAAGAATTCGCCTGCAGGCGCGGCAACTTTGAGCACCGTGCCCGGCTTGGCTTCATCATGAAGCCAGCCTGACGCAAGACCAAGCGGCTCACGCTTGACCGAAATGCGATAGGTTTCGCCGTTGGGGGCTGCTGAAATCGAATAGTTGCGCTTGACTGGCGGATGTCCCGGAATTTCAAGCCAGAAGGTCAGATATTGCCCGGGCTTGTGCCGCATGACGGCCCCGCCATCAACGGGGCGCAGAACGAAGGAATTGATGACGCTGCTCTCACGCACGACGTCCTCGACGCGAAAATCGCGCCAGCCATTCCATCCGCCGGTCGCATCCTTCTGTTCTGAGTAGACTCGCTGCTCGCGGGCGATCAGGATGTTGGCCAGGAACCAGTAGGCTTCGCCCCAGGCAGCGAGAATCTCATCGGTGGCCGCATCCCCCAGCACCGCCTTGATCGCCCCCAGGAGCGCCTCGGCAACGTGCGGATAATGTTCGGGCAGAATTTGCAGGCCAACATGCTTCTGCGCGATCCGCTCGACCGCCGGGGCAAGCGCACCGAGATTTTCGATGTTGCTCGCATAGGCGAGAATGGCGCCGGTCAGCGCCCGCGGCTGCGAACCGGCATCACCATGGTGCGATTGGTTGAAAAGGTCGCGAATGTTCGGGTTCTGGAACATCCGGGAATACATCTCGTTCACGATGTCGAGGCCATGCGCTTCGAGCGCGGGGACGGTCGCCTTGACGAGCGCAATGGTCTGATCGCTGAGGGGCTGCGTCATCAACTTCTCCTTTTTGAATGCGTTGAAAATCCCGGAATGTCAGAGCTTGGGAATGTGATCGTAAAAATCCACCTGCATCTTCATCGGCCCTGTCGGCGTTACGAAATGCGGTTGCTGAGGGAGAATCAAGCCAGGCTGGTCAGGCGTCAGGACGATCTCCGAAGGTGGCTCGAGGTAGGTTAGCCGGAGTTCGCCCTCCAAAACCCGGATCACGCCCCAAACACCAGCCTTCGTGTCATGTCGCGCGCGCAAGGCAGCCGGCAGAGTGTCCTGGTTGAACACCGGCGTGGAACGGTAAGGCAAGATTTCAGCCATGGGTTTGCCCTGGTCGCTCGATGGCATCCTTACGTTCCGCGTTGGCGACCGATGCAGCACTCCGTTCCTCCAGTTGGAAGAACATCGCCAGTTGCAGGCTCTCGGCGATGCGCCGCGCCTTCGCTTGTAGCGCCGCTGCCGCTTCGGGCGTCATCCTGTCATTGGTCGTTTGAACCCAGAGTGCGAGCCAGCGCTCGAACAGCGCGGGCGTTATCCTGGCCTTATGCTTCAAATGGGCCGGCACCGGTTGCCCCTTGTATCGGCCACTGGTGAGCATGACGGAGGACCAGAACGCAGTCAGCTTCCCAAGATGCTCCGGCCAGTCATCGATCGCATCGTTGAAAATCGGCCCAAGCGCGGGATCGGCGCGGACCCGCGCGTAAAATTCCTCCACCAAAGGAGTCAGCTCTTCTTCTCTGATTTTCGAGACACCGTCCACGACTCGCGCTCCAATCATGTATATATAATACATCGATCATGATTGCGCATAAACGCAAGGCTAGCGCATATTTCCAGGTCGTCGGTCGCGGCGATGTACACAGCCTGAGAAACTGCTCAGCCCCGCTAGTTTAGCCTTGAATCCGAAACACGAAGGCATAGCATCAGCCAGCGACCCGAAGGAGTCTCGGTAAGACGTAGACACCTTTCCTTGCCCGCCCGTCAAAAGACGGGCGGGTTTTCTTTTCCGATTCCGTAGGACATTCGCTGGAACGCTAATCCGCGTGATCTGGCGCACTCGGAATTTTCAAACACCGTCACAAATACCTAATTGTGCGCAGCTCAAGATCTAATCACCCGATTTTCGCGATCAAGCGGCCGGCGGCACCCTGCTCTGCCGCCAGATTGCGATTATAGGCGAGCGGCATCCGGGGACTCTTCCAGCGTAGCGCATCCATGATCCCCGCCAGATCCTCGCCGCTCGCAAACAGATCCTGGTTCAAGCCCACCCGCGTCGAATGCGCGCTCACGCCCTTGAGCAACTGCGCCAGATCATCGGCGGTGAGGTCGCTCAGCGCGCCCTTGTCGAAGGCGCGCCGGATCATTGCCCGCCAGATCGGCCCGATCGAACCCGGGTGCAACGCCCCCTCTCCCACATCATATTCGGTGCGCGCCGGCACCACCGACTTCGGCAATGTCTTGCGCAGATCCCAGCTTTCGCGGCCAGAAATCGTCTCGATCCGCCGCCCCTTGACCGCGGCCCGCGCCTTGTAGCGGCGCACCTGCACCCGGCGAAACAGCGGTCCCTCCTCGATGTCGGCAGCCGCAGTCCAGGCGGCGATCGCCCGCACCGAGCGCGGGCTGAGGAACGCGGTCGCGCCCTTTCCCTCCTGATCGCCCTTGCTGCGCGAAATCGTCAGCAGCCGCGCCTCGGGATCGATGGCGTCCACAATGTGCTCGACCTCGACCGCGACCAGCTCGGAGGCGCGCAAGCCCGTGTCGTAGGCGACCGACAGCAAAGCCCGATCCCTGAGCCCCGGCAAATCATCCGCGCAGGCCTCAAGCAGCCCCCGCACATTAAGCCCCCGGGGTGCGTCCCGCTCGACATTGCGCACCGGCCCCTTGAACCGCAGCGGCCGCGCCTGGGCTTGCGTGCTGCCCTTCTCCCGGCGGATCGCGCGGAGCCGCAGCTTGACCAGCTCGGCCTGGGTGGGATCCTTGATGTCGAGCAGCTGGTGGATCTTGGCGATCGACGCCTTGTAGCGACCGAGCGAGGCGGGTTTCGCCCCCTGCCCTGCCCGGGCATCGAGATAGTCGGCGACCGTCTCGGGAGTCGCCGGCGAGGTCACGCGCCCGTTTCGGCGGCACCAATGGTCGAACGCCTCGATGTCGCTGGCAAGCGCGCGCAGGGAATGCGGCGAGGATGCCGCCTGATAGGCGGCGATCAGCTCGGCGTTGATCGTGATTGGCGATCGACAGTTCAGCTTGGTCACCTCCCAGGCGAGGTCGACGGCCTGTCGGCCTCGCCGGCTGCTGATGGGCGCTGGGAGGCTCATCTGGACAGCGCGACAATCTGGTCGAAGCTGTGCGGTTCGACCCCATAGATAGCCTCACGCGTCACGCGCCCATCAAAATCGCTCTGCCATGACCAGAATATCGTCTTTTCAGTGTCCAAATGCCCTGCCCTCCGCCGGGATGCACATACCCACCTTATAGAAAGGCGTCAAATCCGCTTATATGATAACTGCAATTATCGCAGGTTCGTTAGAAAGTAGTGCAGGCAGATGTATAGCTATTTGACGTTCAGTTATCATCAAGCTATGAAATGGCGCGCTTCTGGGGTGCAAGCGAACCGTGTGCGGCTGTCATCCCCACCCTTCCCCTCATAGGTGCGCGACAGCGTCAATCCCGGGTGGTTCCTCGCAGATGGAATTGGCTAAGTGCGCAGCACTGTCGGCTATCGTCCCAAAAGATGGTAATTCCTGTCGGCCTGGCTTCCCCACTGGCCCGAGTATGGCGCCGGCCCCCGCTGCACGAAGGCGCAGCTTTGGCAGAAGCTGAACGTCGCGCCACGACCCGTCCCATGAAAGATCTGCGTTAGCTCGGGACTACATTGGGCGAGGCACAGCGCGGCGTGATCACGCAGGCATCGTTTCGGCCATTGCCCGCCCCACGCATGAAACCTCTGGCGCAACACGGAAGGGTTTTACCTGTTGCGCAGGATGCTCGACCGTTACGCCCGCTGCAGGCTTAGAATGCCGGAACCAACATCAGGCTGCTGTGCGGGCTCTAGAGAGCAGTTCGAATGGGATAAGCGGTACCCCCCGATGAACTTCAGTCGGATCCCGTGAGCATCAGAGCCAAATCATTCGTTCCGAAGTCTGACCGTTGCGGTTGGCCTTTATCCTCCATGGCTGAGGCCCGAGCAATGCATGCATTTGCTCTCCCGTTCAAAGGGCGCGCGCGAAGGAAATCTGCTATTCGGGTGATCTTGGATCTTGTCCGGGTTCCGACACGATTTTGGCACCTTTTTGCCTAACCCGCACCTTCCCTGTGAAGCCCCCTGGCGGCCATTTGGGTGACTTGATGGCCCCGAGTTACCCGTTACACCGCAAGGCACTCAGAGGGCTCCTGAGGGCAAAATAGAGCTGTTTCTCTATTTGTTCCACCACCCCAACGTCAGGAGGCCCTGTCATCGACCAAAGCGGCAGGTGTTGTTCGTCAGTCGGCGCACTCGAGCTGGCTGGCGTAAAGCCCCATACGCGCAGCCGCCTTGCCCGCAATGTCGATCGTGCAAAAGTTGCTTACAGGGCTGTTCGCAGCTTGCTTCGCAGTTCGGCATGCTCATCGTCGGTTGACGACATCATGCTCAAGGTAACCTGAACGATCTTCTTCAAATCCGGGCCACTGGCCGCCTCGATGATCTGCTCGAGTTCGATCGGCGTCTGACGAGACAGCAAAGTCATATTGGTCGACGTCCAACGGTTCTCGCGCGCAATCGTCTGAAACACCTCCAGAGCCGACCGCCTATCGACGGGCATGGCGAGTATCTGCTCGAAAGCATTTCCCAACTCCGGGTCCACATTGCCCTTCGCGAATTCCGATGTCGGACCGACGGTGAAATCAAGATGATTGCCCTGCCTTTTCGCTGCGTAGTCCGCGATAAGGATCGAAGCATCCTCGCCCCGTTCTACATCCCGCAGCAGTCTCACCGCTGCATTGAGACTGGGCGGGTCGATTGCGTCGAGGTTCTCCCGCGCTGCTTCAAGGATACGCTCGACCACCTTGGCCTCGTCGCCAGCAAAGGACCCCCAGTAGTCATCCCAAGCCCGAGAATAGCTCTCGGCTCGCGACATGTCCCTTGAGCTCGCCTTCCAGTTCACCGACGAGCGTGAGGATAGCATCTTCATCGAAGTACCCCCGAGCGGCACCATCAAAGATGATGCCGTCCAGTTCGTCCTGGTAGGAGAACCCCAGGCGAGCCAGCTGCCGGCGCCAGGTGATGTTTTCTGCGCTGCACCTGCGCCGCCATCGCCTGGCTCGCGTACGAGCTCGTCCACAAGCGGGTCGAAGGATTTTAGATTTTCTGGCGACGGCGCTCGATCGGGTTCGAATACCGACCATCCCGCCAGTGCGACCGAGGTGATGGCCCTGTCGACAATCTCCTTCGGCTTGCCGGCCAGTATCTCGAGAACGTTCCCGGTCAGTACGCCGATCTTGCGGATCACGCGGATGTTCGTGATCTCGAGGGCTTCCACGTGATAGCGCAGCTGGGCAACGCCATCGGCGCCGTCCTTCAAGGCTATCCGGGCGGCCTCGGCCGGCGTCGGGACAAATGCCAACGCGACATCGATAACCTTTTTTCAGGAGCCGTTGCATATCCTCACGCTCGCAAGGCTTCAGTGCCCCGTCGTTGAGGAGGAGAGCCACACTGCAGTTTCGCTCTTCCTTTAGGAAGGAAATCAGCCCGAGGACATCCTTCGCCGCAAGGCCCTCCCCTGCCCTCTCCAGATCATCAAGACAGATTATCTGATCGCGAACGAGCAGAAACGATGATCGGGCAATGAGGTCGCCAACTGCTCCGAAGTTCACCCCAGCGATCGTCAGCATGCCAGAGGCAACGCCCAATGCACTCCGAACCTTGCGCACGCCAGTTTTCGCATTCGCCCACACAGACGCGAGCGTATCCCAGGTGGCTGTAGCGCCAGCGTTGCTCGCAGGCACCGTGTTCTCATAGATGGCGTGCCTGAGCTCATCCAGGGAATTGAGCCCGAAGAGGGAGGCGTAGGCGTAGTTGCGGGTGATAGGTGATTTCAGCGCGGTCTCTGCAAGGTACTGCTTCCACGCAAACGTTTTGCCGACACCCAACGGACCCATCACACAAAGGGTCTCGGCCCTGTCACCGGCAAGGAAAGCTGTAATCTCGCGGGCAGCGTGTTTTGCGGTCATGGAGTAGTTAGCCTTGAGGGTAATGGAAAGAAGCTCTGGGGAATTGGCATCCGATGGGCTGCAGTCCTGCTACTATATCCCATTCATTCAAAAGGAGAGGATTGTGCCGAAGGCACCGTTAGTTCCTTTAGAAATAAGGATAGAAAGTTACCGGGCGCTCGCTCTCCCTGCGACTCGCGATTTCACCCTGAGTCGCGGCGATCCCCCTGTTCCTGAAATACCGTTGAATCGTTCCTGAAGTACCCAATCGAGCGTTCCCGATCTCCCGTGTTTCGGTTCCTGAAGTACCGAGCTGGCGTTCCCGAAGTACCGCGGTTCGCCGAATGACCAGCCTGATCTCGCGTTCCCGTTGTACCGTGTGTGACTATCTCTCGAGTGGCGCCCAGAGGCTCGTAAAATATCTTTTACGAGCCGAAATCCAGCTCCTGAACCTCGCAATCTCGGCTGTTTTTCGCCGCCCGAGGTGGTGGAATCCTCGTCCCATGCATCCGTCCCGAGGCACATCGCGACTGCACATTGGCCTGCCGAGCGCTCTCATGGGGTTCGGGACTTCAGGAACGCACCTTGAAGACCCCGCCACAGCTGCTCTGTCAGGACGTCTCGGGAGCCGGAGGGACATGGTCTTGCATGTCGGCAGACGACGTCGAACCGGAAAAAATGCGAAATCTCGTGCTCTGTTCGGTACTTTAAGAACGCAGGCCAGCGCCTTCCTCCGCAGCCAGACGGCTTCTGCCCACCAATAAAACGTCCAAGGTTGGCGGTGCACGGTATATTGGGAACGCGAGTGTGCCATCTTGTACGGGCTGCGATGCTGCCGTTCCTTGCTGGGGACGCTTGCGGTCGGCCCGGCGGTCCGTGCGATGAACCCGTTTGGGACGAACGGTGAGGACCATACTGCCTGGCACTTGACCGCCCCTGCCCTGCCCTGCCCTCCGCGCGCCTGCCTTTTTTCGCTGCCTCTCGGCACACCTGCCGGCGCAGATACGGCGCACCGGGATGTCGTCCGGCGTTTTGGTAATAACAGTTCCGATGCCAAGTTCGACTTGGCGGTTGGATGCTACCCCGTCAGCGGTCTGAATCCTTGCAGGTCAATCTCAGGTCGGTTTCGGTTGACCTAGCTAACCTTGATGCATTTCTCGGGCGAGGGCGAGGGCGAGGGCGAGGGCGAGGGCGAGGGCGAGGGCGAGGGCGAG